>JAGZJH010000014.1 GCA_018365815.1 Erysipelotrichaceae bacterium | reverse complement strand
ATAGAATAATTACTTTTTCTTCCCATAAGAAAAGATTCCTCCTTTCGTAAACAACTTTATTTATTTTAGTTGTCTACTTTGGAGGAATCATATCATTAAAGATAGTTCTTTTTTCTTGTGTGCTGGGTATGGCATGAATTCAGTTGGAGATAAACCAACCACAGGTAGTTACCGCCAAGTATAGTAAACCACAAGCCGTTGATAGTGATGTCATGGGTGAAGGAAGTGGTATAACAATTCTTTTGAGCGTACGAACAGAAACTTGATGAGGCTAAATGGTGGATAAGGTTACTAAACAAATCGAAGTCCAAAAGGTAAACGTAAAACCAAGACAGTAAATCAAATAGTAAGAGGGTGGATAAACTATTATAGGATAGGGTGTATAAAGAACTATATAGAAGAATTTGGACAATGGTTGCGCCACAAGATAAGATGTATCATCATCAAACAGTGGAAGAAACCGAAAACGATTTATAGAAATCTAATGAAACTCAATAAAGCGTGTAGATGCAACTTTAGTGACGAAGAAATCTATAAATGCGCAAACACAAGGATAGGGTAGTATAGAAGAAGTAGGCTAAAAGTAGTGAACTGTATACTATCACCAACAATTTTAGGCATAAGAAAAGGGGGAAAACCTGGTTTAGTCAATCTCCTTAACTATTATCTTAAGAGTGTGTAAATTGATATAAATGTAAAACCGTATACGAGACCTGTACGTATGGGTCAATGGGTAGAGGAATAAATAAATTTATTCCTCTACCCTATTATGATATTTTCAACAATGAATGATTAAAAAATAGATTTAAAATAGGAGTGCTTAAATAATCAAGAGGGTAAGGAATAGATTAAAAACATAACGGTTAAAATAATCAAGTAAGTAAATAATAGATTTTAAACATGGTTATTTAAATAAATGAGAGACTAAAAAAACAATTAAAAATAGGCTTTAAATATTGAGACGGTTTTGATGTAGTTGATATAAAAATTGTGCTATTAAAATTGTAGGTAATTAAAATAAAACCAAAAGATTTTTTTAAATTGAGTTAATCCATTAAGTAAATTTATATCAATAAGATAGTTTAAAGTTAATATGCTTTGAATATAGTGTTATATCTAATGTTATTTTATTTCGCAATTAATACTTTGTAGGTAATTTTTACAAATCTTATCTATAATAAAAAGGATTAATCGTTGTATTAAACAAAAATCAATCCTTATTAATTATATTAGTATTCCATCAATTGAATTTGCACTACTTCACATAGTCTAAAATTTACTGCTAATACTAATCAAATAAATATTTTTGAATCTAATTATTTAATGATTTTACCAGTTTTTGGTCCACCTGCTGCATTTGATTCATCTGTATCAATATGCATTGCAGTTGCATAAGATGCACTTACACGACAAACAACATCACCAAAAGTTAATGAACGTCCATTTGTTTCAACTTCAACACTAACGATTTGTTTATCTTCAACTCCAAATTCTTTAGCGTCTTCTGGTGTCATATGGATATGTCTTTTAGCAGCGATTACACCAAATGGAATTTCAACTTCACCTTTAGGTCCTACTAATTTACAACCTTCTGTTCCTTCTAAATCACCAGATTCACGAACTTTAGCAACAACTCCGATACTTCTTGCATCAGTTAATGATAACTCAACTTGAGTATGATCACGAGTAGGTCCTAAAACGATAACGTTTTTCATTTCGCCTTTACTTCCTACAACAGTTACTCTTTCCTCACAAGCATATTGGCCTGGTTGAGATAAATCCTTTTTGTGAGTTAATTGATACCCTTCACCAAATAGTGCTGTTAATGCTTTATTGCATAAATGAACATGTCTAGCAGATGTTTCAACAATAATTTCTTTTGCCATAATTTCACTCCTTTACACATCTATTTTACTACAAAAATAAGAAGTTGCAATTGAAATCGCTTAGAAATTAAAAAATATTAAAGTGATAACTTAATATCATTTGATGTCTTTTTATGATGAAAATCTGATAAAATAATTTTATTGATTTGAATTTAATTTGATTTAGAAAAAAAGTTTTCTACTTCTACAAACGGTGATGATTTGCTGTAAGATTAATATGTAATCTTACTATGCTAAAGATAGATATTTTGATATAATAGATTAGAGAAATAATTAAAAATTGTGTGCCATGAAAGGGGGAAGTCAGATTTTTTCTGTCGAATATTATGGGATCAATGGAAAGTATCTTTACATTAAATAATATCTCTTATTTTTTTAATTTAGCTTTAGATTTGATTTTAGTATGGATTTTATTTGATTGTATTATCGCAGTTGTAAGAAAGAATTTAAGGACATTACAAATTTTTAAAGGGATTTTATTTATTTTATTAATAAAAGTTGTCAGTAGTGCATTAAGTTTAAAAACTTTTGGAAGTCTTGTCGATACGGTTTTAATGTGGGGGGGAGTTTCAATTATTGTTATCTTTCAGCCTGAAATCAGAGCAACATTAGAAAAAATCGGAAAAGTTAATTTTAGTTCAAATGTGCAAGCATTGGTGAGTGATCAAAATAAAGAAAGAATTTTAG
This sequence comes from Erysipelotrichaceae bacterium, assembly GCA_018365815.1. Lineage (GTDB taxonomy): Bacteria > Bacillota_I > Bacilli_A > Erysipelotrichales > Coprobacillaceae > Beduini. Next base: position 46,808 of record JAGZJH010000014.1, on the reverse strand, counting down.
AAGAAATTACAAAGACAATTAATTATTGTTCAATTAATAGAGTAGGCGCATTAATTTCTTTTGAAATGAATCAATCATTACAAGATTATATTAATGCGGGAACTAAAGTGAATGCAGATATAAGTATGGAGTTATTATTAACTATATTTTATGAAGGAACAACTTTACATGATGGTGGAGTGATTATTCAAGGTGATCGAATTGCTTGTGCCAGTGCTTTTTATGAGCCAACAACACGAGAATTAAGTCCTGTTTATGGTGCAAGACATCGTGCTGCATTAGGATTAAGTGAAGTAAGTGATGCTTTGACGGTTATTGTTTCTGAAGAATCCGGAAATGTTTCGTTTACTAAAAAAGGCGAGTTAATAAAAGTTCCTTTACCTGAATTTAAAGAACGTTTAGCCTATGAACTAGGTTGGAAAGATAAAAGCGGGGTGATTTAAGATGTCTGAAGATAAAAAAGAAAAAAATACGACCGATGAAGAGTCATCTTTCGACTTTTTCTTAAAGTTTTTAAATAAAAAAAGAAATGAAGAAACTTATAATGAAAAAAAAGAAAACGAAGAAACAAGTCATCGAACTTTATTAGATTTGTTGATGTCACTTTTTGAATCTATTAATCATATTATGGACGCTATTTTAATGGATCGAAAAAAGGCTCGATGGTTATCGTTTTTGATGGCAGCAATGTTGTTTTTAATGACAAGTGGCGTAAATAATTTTAATACTTCATCAACTGGACGAGTTGTTTCTGAGGTTCCTATTGAAGTAATCAATGTTAATGATGATTATGTCGTCACTGATGTTACTCGAAGTGCTAGTTTAATGTTAGTTGGAAATGCAATTAGTGTGCAAACAGCAATTTTAAAAAAAGACTATCGTTTATACATTGACGCAACTGACCTAACAGAAGGTACACACTCAGTTGATTTGCGACTAGAAGGTATTTCTAAAAATATTACCGCTAGTGCAGTGCCTGCAAAAGTAGATATTACATTAAGTCCAAAAGAATCTCGTGTTTTTGCAATTGGATATCGTTATATTAATGAAGATAAAAAAGATGAAAAATATGTACTTGAAACACCGATTCTATCTAAATCAGAAGTAAGTGTTACTGGTGGAAAAAGTGTCTTAGATCAAATTCGATATGTTGATGCCGTTATTGACGTTAAAGGAGTTACAGGATTCTTTAACCAAAAAGCTGAAATTAAGGCTTATGATGCTAGCGGACAAGAATTAAATGTCTCTATTGATCCAAATACTGTAGATGTAAGTGTGAATGTAACTTCTTTTAGTAAACAGGTTCCAATTCAAATTAATCCGATAGGGCAAATGAAGTCTAATTTAGCGATTGCTTCTTTTTCATCGAATGAAGCAAAAGTAAATTTATATGGTGATGAAGATACTCTAAAAGATATTAATTCTGTAAAAGCAAATGTAGATATTAGTGAAATTACTGAGTCAACAATGATTCATGGAGTCAATATTGATTATCCTGAAAACGTTCGAGGAAACTTAACAAATATCAGTGTTGATGTCGTGGTAGAAAAAAGAACTACTAAAACGATTAATAATATTCCAATTAAAGTAGAAAATGAAAATGGTCATACAGTCATCTTCTTAAATAATTCATCAAGTGCGACAGTTGAAGTGAGTGGTGCAATCTCTAAATTAGCAAACTTTGATGCTGAAAGTATCGTTGCAAGTGTGGATATTAGTAATTTAGAAGTTGGTGAGCATATAGTTAAGGTTAGTATTCAGTCGAAAGATAATCTGGTAAATGCAAAACTAGAAAGTAAAGAAGAAATAGAGATTAAAATAGAGTGATTTGTACACTCTATTTTAATCTCACATAGTTTCACATAATTAATCGAAATTATAATCACATAATTAAGATATTGTATAATCGAGGTGAATAAAATGAAATATCGTATTAATATTATTGATGATGAAAAGCAATTAAACGATCTTGTAAGAACGTATTTAGAAAAAGAAGGTTACATTGTTTATTCTTTTTATACATATGATGAAGCTTTATTGCATTGTGATGACGATGTACATCTTTGGATTGTTGATATTATGCTAGATCGCGAAAGTGGATTCGAGTTATTAAACCAAATAAAAAAAGTAAAACCGGAAATGCCAATTGTGTTTATGTCAGCAAGAGATCAAGAATTAGATCGTATTATAGGATTAGAAAAGGGTTGCGACGAATATATCACTAAACCATTTTCTACTAAAGAAATGGTTTTAAGGGTCCAAAATATTTTAAAACGTGTATATCGTAATGATCCAACGTTAATTTTTATTGATGGTTACACAATCGATGAAGATAAACGTAAAGTATTAGAAGATAATCGTGAAATTGAACTTACAACAAAAGAATATGAATTGCTGCTTTATTTTTTAAAAAACAAATCTTTGGCAATTTCAAGAGAACAAATCTTAGCTAAAGTATGGGAAGAATTTTATTTTGGTAGTGATCGCGTTGTAGATGATACTTTGCGAAGATTAAGAAAGAAAATGCCGAATTTAAATATAAAAACAATTTACGGTTTTGGCTATCGACTTGACTAATGTTTAAAAAATTAAGTTTACTAAAGCAATTATTAATTTTATTACTTGCTATTGTTTTAGTCATTATCTTTGTTGTATCACCTTTAATTAATAAAAACTTAAACCGTTTAGTTTCAAACCAAATGTATGATCTTATCGATAGTAGCCAAAATAGTTATTTAAATGATTTTTATAACCCGGTTGATTCAGGAGATAGTCGGCAAGTCTATCATATTTACGTCGATGTTTCAAATAGCAAAATCAGTTGGCAGTCAGTTTTACCGTTAAGTCAAAATGTTGCGAATAATTTAATGGTAAATGTTTTTTCATATGATTTAATTAATCAAAAAGAAGATACGGGATATTATCGAATAAATTCGGATAGTGAAGGAATGTATTATAAAATACAACGTATAGAAAATTCAGGTTATTTAGTTTCTTTTATTTATGGAGACTATTCGTTAGAGCTTATCCAATCTATTTTAAATGAACTTGTTTACGTACAGTATATAGTTTTATTTATCGTTGCTTTAGTAATGGTTATTTGGGTAGGAACTTTGATTAAACCTCTTTATCAAATTGAAAATTATATTAATAAAATTAAACATGGTGAAAAAGGAAAACTGAACATTAAGCGTAAAGATGAAATTGGAAAGGTTTCAACAGCACTAATTGAAATGGAAATAGAATTAGAAAAACAAGAATCGTTAAAAGAAGAACTAATGCATAATATTTCACATGATTTAAAAACACCAATTGCAGTGATTAAAAGTTATAGTGAAAGTATGAAAGATGATATTTATCCATATGGAACTAAAGAATCATCGCTAGACGTTATTTTGGAAAATGCTAATCGTTTAGAAGATAAGGTAAAATCTTTCTTATATCTAAATCGTTTAGATTATTTAAAACAAGATGAAATAGAACTTGAAGAAATTAATATGATCCAATTAATCACAAAAGTGAAAGAGCAACTTGATGTAAATAACAACCTAATTGATATCAATCTTTTAGATGATGAAGTGTACTTTTTAGGTCAAGAAGAACATTGGCGTAATGTCGTTGAAAACATTATTGAAAACGCTAAAAGATATTGTCATCAAAAAATTTTAATTACGCTAGGAAAAGATATGTTAGCAATATATAATGATGGTCCTGAAATTGAGGATGAATTAATTAAAACGATTTTCAATCCGTTTACAAAAGGTGAAAAAGGCAATTTTGGATTGGGGTTAAGTATTGTTAAAAAGGTTGTTGATATGTTTGGATACCAAATTATGGTTGAAAATATTAATAACGGAGTTCAATTTAAAATCTATAAGTAAAAAAAGAAGATAAAATGAAGAAAAATATAAGATAATTTCTTTTTGTTAATAAAAAAGAGAAATCGTAAATACAAACTTCAAAAAATCTTCTTTTTACTTTAAATAAACACAAATAAAAAGTTTTTTGTTTATTTATTTGAATGACAATATAATTTTGATATAATAGTGAAGTGAAATGGAGTGATGTTATGTCATTAACGAGGATTAAAGAACTAACAGAATTATTAAATCAATATAATTATGAATATTATGTTTTAGATAAACCAACTATCAGTGATCAAGAATATGATCGTTTAATGCAAGAATTGATACATTTAGAACAAGAATTTCCACAATACGCTTCACCTTTATCACCGACACAAAGGGTAGGGGGAGCAGTATTAGATTCTTTTAAAAAGATTATTCATACTAAAAATATGTTGTCATTAAGCAATGTTTTTTCTAATGAAGAATTAATTGCTTTTGATAAACGAATTAGAGAAACAGTGCTTTCAAAAATTGAATATGTGTGCGAATTAAAAATTGATGGATTGGCAGTTTCATTAGTTTACAAAAACGGTGAACTTGAATATGCTGCGACTCGTGGTGATGGAACTGTGGGGGAAGATATTACGCATAATGTTAAAACAATTAAATCTATTCCCTTAACGATTTCATATTTAGGTGAATTGGAAGTTCGTGGGGAGATTTTTATGCCTAAAAAATCTTTTGAACGTTTAAATCACCAACGTCAATTAGATGGTGTAGAATTATTTGCGAATTGTAGAAATGCAGCGGCTGGAAGTGTACGCCAATTAGATTCTTCAGTTGCGGCAAAAAGACAACTAGACGCTTTTTTATATCATGTACCAGATGCTAAAGATTATGATTTACATACTCATAAAGAAGCGTTAGATTGGATTACTTCTTTAGGGTTTAAAACTAATCCATTAACAAAAAAATGTAAAGATATTAACGAAGTTATTGCTTATATTGAAGAAATGACAGAAAAAAGAAAAGATTTAAGTTATGAAATTGATGGAATTGTTATTAAAGTCAATGATTTAGATCTACAAGATGAACTAGGATATACAGCTAAATCTCCTAAATGGGCAACTGCATATAAATTTCCTGCTCAAGAAGTGGTGACAAAATTAAAAGATATCATTTTTACTGTCGGAAGAACGGGACAAATTACTCCTAATGCAGTTTTAGAACCAGTACGTGTTGCTGGAAGTCTTGTTCAACGTGCATCTTTGCATAATGAAGATAATGTTGTTAGTAAAGATATTCGTAAAGGTGATTATGTTATCATAAGAAAAGCTGGCGATGTTATTCCTGAAGTCGTACGTCCGGTCATTGAAAGAAGAACAGGAAATGAAATTCCTTTTGCAATGACGAAATATTGTCCAAAATGTGGAACGTTACTTGAAAAAGAGCCAGACCAAGCGGCTTATTTTTGTCATAACCCAAATTGTGATTCAAAAAATATCGAGAAAATTATTCATTTTGCTTCACGTGATGCGATGAATATTGATGGAATGGGTATTCGTATTGTTGAACAATTTTATAATCAAGGCTTCATTAAAAATATTATAGATATTTATTATTTATATGAACATGCAAAAGAAATTATGGAATTAGATGGATTTGGACAAAAGTCAATGGATAATTTACTTAATGCTATTAATCATAGTAAAGAAAATTCGTTAGAGAAATTATTATTTGGATTAGGAATTAAAGGTGTTGGAGCTAAAATGGCAGAAGTATTAGCAGCACATTTTAAAACTATGGATCGCTTAATGGATACTGATGCGCAAGAATTAACAAGTATTAATGATGTTGGTGATATTCTTTGTGAGTCAATTTTATCGTATTTTAATCAACAGTCGAATATGGAGTTGATTGATCAATTAAAAGAAATTGGATTAAACATGGAGTATCTTAAAGAGACAAATGTATTAACAAATCATAAATTTAGTCAAAAAACAGTAGTTGTAACAGGAACTTTAGAAAAATATACACGTAATGAAATCAAGGAATTACTCACTTCACTAGGGGCTAAAGTGACAAATTCAATTTCTTCCAAAACTGATTATTTAATTTGTGGAAAAGATGCCGGAAGTAAACTTGAAAAGGCTCAAAAATTAAAAGTTGCTATTTTAAGTGAAGATGAATTTTTTGAGGAGGCTAATCTATGAAAAAAAAGATAGCAATTGTTTTATTAGCATTAATGCTAGGGTTATCTGGATGTAAAAAAGCAAAAGAAACTGTGGGAAATGAAACGAGTAAAGATGATGTCATTGAAAATAGCTTTTCTGATGATTATTATAATATTGTAAGCAGCAAAGGAAGTATGATTCGTGAGCGTTTTTATTCTAATTTAGCCAATAATCAAGATGATTATAAAACAGTAGGACGAGGATTACAGTTGTTATCGTTAGATTATTTTTCAAATGATACACATTATATGAAAGAAGGGAGTTACATTACAACAAAAGACTATCAGGAATTAACTTTAAGAGGTTCAAATTATCCTTATTCTTTACAAATTCCTGAGGGAACAACAATTGATGGAGTAGAAACATCACATGGTGGTGATGAAGATGCCACTAAGATTAAAACTCCAGTAATGTTTCAAACTTTATATCAACAAGAATATATGAAAAAAAATGGAGATGATTTTGAGTTAGCGGGAATTTCAATGGCTATTGTTATTTCAGCTGAATATACCGCTAATTTAAATGGAACCAAAGCATTATCACCAACTAATTTTTCACAAGAAGTCATTGAACAATACAGTAAAGCAGCGATTGAAACAACTTATCGTTACTTTAAAGATACATACAGTGAACTCGCAAATATTCCAATGTTAATTTCTGTTTACCAAATGGCAAATTCAACTGATGTGACAAGTGGAAGTTATATATATAGTAGTTATTGCGATGGTGGTGTTGGTGAAATTAAATCAGTAAATCAAGAAACAGTTATTTTCACAAGCGACAGCGCTAAAGAAGTCGATGCTGCAACTTATAATGAATTTGTATTAATTAAAGAAAAAATGAAAAACTTTGCAACAGAAGCAATTGGAATGGTAGGAACTGCAAAATATCAAGATAACAAAATTCAAGGTATGGTGATTGAATTAAATTTAAATACAAAAACATTTAGTGAAGAAATTGCAATTATGAACTATATGGCAAGTTTGATTAATACTGGCTTTACGTCCGATTTTTTTATAAAAGTAAATGTCAAAGCACAAGATAGTGAATCGGGAACAATTATTAAAGAAGTTGGTCAAGAAGCTAAAAGTTATTTGGATTATTAATAATTTGAAATTGTCATACAAGGACTTTATAGATATAATTGAGTTTTAAAAGGTAGGTAGAAAGGAGAAAGTATATTTTAAGTACATTAAAATATATCAAAAATTAAACATATGAACGAAACAGAAAAAATGCTTAAAGCATTGGGTTTAAAAACAATGTTTGACATTAGTGAAAATGAAATGCCCGCATTAGTTAAAGAATACGAAGTTTTTATGAACCATGTTGAAGTGTTAGATAAAATTGACACAACTAATGTTGAAATTATGGCATATCCATATGAAATTGAAACAACATTTTTAAGAGAAGATGAACCATGTAATACAAAGCCAATCGAAGAAATTTTAGAAAATGCACCTAGTGTAAAAGACAATCAAATTAAAATGCCAAAGGTGGTGGGATAATGTACGGATTAGGAATTGTTGAATTTCATGAAAAAGTTAAAAACGGTGAAATAAATTTAAAACAATATTATACACAATTATTTGATGAGGCTTTAAAACAACAAACACGTTTAAATGCATTTGTCACAATCACTAAAGATTTTGTGATGGATCAGTTAGATCACTTTGAATTTGATGAAAATGATTTATTAAGCGGTGTTCCTTATGTTGCTAAAGATAATTACTCAACTAAAGGAATAAAAACTACTGCTTCTAGTCGAATGTTAGAAAACTATCGACCAATCTTTAATGCCACTGTTATTGAACGTCTTAATCAACATCATTGTATGATGATTGGTAAAGCAAGTATGGACGAACTTGCAATGGGTGGAACTAATAAATCTGCTTTAACTGGACCGGTTGCCAATCCATACGATACCTCTTGTATTGCCGGAGGATCAAGTGGAGGAAGTGCTGCGTTAGTTGCAAGCGGATTAGTGCCATTTACATTAGGAAGTGATACCGGAGATTCAATTCGTAAACCGGCTGCTTTTTGTGGGGTAGTTGGATTTAAACCTACTTGGGGAAGAATTTCAAGATTTGGTGTCATTCCATATGCTTCAAGTTTAGATACAATGGGAATGTTTACACGAAGTGTAGAAGACGCTGCTATCGTATTAGAAGCAATGGCTGGACGTGATCATCAAGATATGACTTCAAGTCAAAGAGCTGTAGAAACTTATTATCAAAATTTAACGTCAGAAGTAAATAATCAAAAAGTGGCGGTTATTCAAGAAGTTTATGATATAATTTCTAATACAAGTATTAAAGAAAATTTTGATTTAGTGATTGAAAAATTAAAACAACAAGGAATAAATGTTGAATTTGTTTCATTTCATCAAAACTTATTAAAAGCATTATTGCCAACTTATACTATTATCGCAAATTCAGAAGCAACAAGTAACCATGCTTGTTTAGATGGGGTAAAATATGGTTCTCGTCAAGAAGCAAGCACACCAGATCAAGTGATGATTAATTCAAGAACTAAAGGTTTTGGTGATCATATCAAACGTCGATTTATTTTAGGGAATTTAGCCTTAGCCACTGAAAATCAAGAAAAAATGTTTAGAAAAGCACAACGTGTGCGTCGTTTAATTGTCAATGAGTTAAATCGTATTTATGAAAAATATGATATTATTTTATTACCATGTTCAGGACAAATTGCACCAAAAATTGATGATGAAACAGAAGATCGTTTAACCGATGAATATTTAATCTTAGAAAATCATTTAATTTTAGGAAATTTTGCAGGATGTCCAAGTATCACTATACCTAGTGGCTTAGTAGATGATATGCCAGTTGGTGTCAATTTAATGGGTAGAATTTTTGAAGAACAAAATGTTTTAAATGTGGCTTATGCATTAGAAAAAAGTTTAGGTTTAAAAAATCAATTTGTAAAGGGGGAAGAATAATGAATTTTGAAGTTGTTATCGGATTAGAAGTACATTGTGAATTAACTACAAAATCTAAAATGTTCTCTGCTTCTCCTGTTACATTTGGAATGGCACCTAATACACAAACGAATGAAATTGACTTAGGATTTACAGGAACAATGCCAGTGTTAAACAAAGCAGGGGTAGAATACGCCATTCGTGTTTGTCATGTTTTAAATATGGAAATAGACGATTTAGTTTGTTTCGATCGAAAAAATTATTATTATTCAGATTTACCAAAAGGATTTCAAATTACACAAGATCGTCGCCCAATTGGAAAAAATGGTCAAGTGACTGTCGAAGTTGACAGAAAAGAAAAAATTGTTGAAATTGAACGTCTACATATGGAAGAAGATACGGCTAAACAAGTGCATTATGATGATTATACATTAATCGATTATAACCGTGCAGGGATTCCATTAATTGAAATAGTCACAAAACCAACTATTCGTAGCGGAAAAGAAGCGGCTGCATATCTTGAAAAATTACGTTCTATTTTCTTATATACACAAGTAAGTGACGCTAAACTTGAAGAAGGTTCAATGCGTTGCGATGTTAATATTTCATTACGTCCATATGGAAGTGAAAAATTTGGAACTAAAACAGAAATTAAAAACTTAAATTCAATTTCCAATGTTCAAAAAGCCATTGAATTTGAAGTTGCACGTCAAGAAAAAATATTATTAATGGGTGGTAAAATACAACAAGAAACGCGCCGTTATGATGAAACGTTAAAAGAAACAGTTTTAATGCGTTTAAAAGGTGATGCGGTAGATTATAAATATTATCCTGAACCAAATATTTTACCTATTCGTTTAGATCAACAATGGATACAATCAATTATTGATGCTTTACCTGAAATGCCAGAAAAACGTATTGAACGTTATGTTAATGAATATAAATTACCTTTAGTAGATTCTAAAATCTTAGTTCAAACTAAAGAAATTTCTGATTATTTCAATGAAACTGTTCATTATACAAATGAATATAAATTAGTTTCAAACTGGATTTTAGGCGAAGTCATGGCTTATTTAAATAAACATAATTTAAATATTAAAGAAATAAAAATGAAACCAGAATACTTGGCTAAAATGATTAATTTTATTGTTGATGAAACAATTTCAAGTAAACAGGCTAAAAAAGTGTTTGATCTTTTAATGAAGGAAGGTAAAGATCCTGAAATTATTATTGAAGAAAATCACATGAAACAAATTTCCTCAGAAGAAGAAATTCGTAAAATTGTCTGTGAAATTCTTGAACAAAATCCACAATCAATTGAAGATTTTAAAAATGGAAAAGACCGTGCAGTCGGCTTTTTAGTCGGTCAAATTATGAAAGCAACAAATGGTCAAGTTAACCCAGGAAAAACTAATAAAATATTAATGGCTGAACTAAAGACTAGATAGGAAGGCTGTTTGATGTTATAATTAGGACAAGAAGGTGAAATAGATGGAGAATTCCAAAGCAAAAACTAAATCAAATAAAGTTAAAACAAAAAAGAAATTTAAGTTTAAACCAATATATATCATTCCGATTGTTTTTGTGATTTGTTGTTTATTATTTGCTTTTTATATTTATTCAGCGACAAGGGCTGATGGACCGGTGTATGGGAGTAGATGTGAAAACGTCTTAACTATAGACGAAACTAAATTAAATGAAGCACAAGCAACAATAGCAGCGAATGAAAAGATTACTTCTTTAAGTATTCAAAAAAATTGTTTAGCAGTTAAAATGGTATTTAATTTTGCTGAGGGGGTAACTGTTGAAGAAGCCAAAACGGTTGCAACTGAAGCGACTAAAATATTAGATACTACACTCGGATATGAAAAAAATAATCCTGATGATCAATACAGTAAAATTTTTGGGACTGATGGAGATCGTCGACAATATGATATTCAATTGAGTTTATTAGGTAGTGGTGATGGTTTCCCAATTTTTGGAAATAAACAATACCAATCTGATGAAATTAATTATACTGATGCCAATGCAAAAGATCAAAGTTTAGTAGACTCTTTAACAGAAGATAATAAAACAGAATAAACGAGCATTGCTCGTTTTTTTATAGGAGGCAAATAATGCAAAAAAATACGTATTTTTATGGTGAATGTTGTGATTTAACACATGAAGGACAAGGGATTGTGAAAGTTGAGGGAATGCCTTATTTTGTTAAAGGAATGCTGATAGGTGAAAAAGGTAAACTCAAAGTGATTAAGCAATTAAAAAATTATGGTATAGCACGTTTAATTGAATTAGAAGAAGTTTCTAAAGAACGTGTCAAGCCACGTTGTCAGGTTTATAAACAATGTGGGGGTTGTCATTTGCAACATTTATCAATAGCAGGTCAAAAAGCGTTTAAGCAAAAAAGGGTCAAAGATGCTATGGAAAGAATTGCAAAAGTAGATTGTCATGTGGAAGAAACTTTAATGCAAGATGATCCTTGGTTTTATCGTAATAAAGTACAAATGCCGGTTGGATTTGTTAATGGTGAATTAGAAGTTGGTTTTTATAAGCAACATTCAAATGATATTATTCCAATGGAAAAATGTTATATTCAAAACGAAATGTCAAATCAGTTGGTTAATAGGGTTAAAGAATTGATGAGAGAATATAATATTATGCCTTACAACAAAGAAACACGAAAAGGGCTCGTTCGTCATATTTTAACGAAGTATGGACATTCAACGAATGAACTTATGCTTGTGTTAATTACTAATGGTAAGAATTTTAAATGGCGTAATATTTTTATTGAAAAATTAACGACTGAGTTTCCTAATTTAAAAACTATTGTGCAAAATGTTAATGAACGACAAGATAATGTCATTTTAGGTCATAAGGAGCATATATGGTTTGGACCTGGTTATATTCAAGATACTTTAAATGGGTTAACGTTTAATATTTCTTCTAAATCTTTTTATCAAATTAATCCGGTACAAGTGGAAGTTTTGTATAATAAAGCAATAGAACTTGCTGATTTAAAACCTACTGATATTGTGATTGATGCTTATTGTGGAATTGGTACAATTTCACTTTCAATGGCTAAGTATGTTAAAAAGGTGATTGGCGTTGAAGTGGTGGAACAAGCGATTGTTGATGCAAAAGAGAATGCGAAGTTAAATGGTATTACAAATGCTGAGTTTGTTTGTGATGATGCGTCTAGTTTTATGGTTGAATTAGCTAAGCAAAAGACTGCAATTGATGTGGTTGTGGTTGATCCACCTCGTAAAGGGTGTTCTAAGGAGTTGTTGGAGGCGGTCAATACGTTAAATCCACGTAAGTTAGTTTATATTTCTTGTGATGTGGCAACTCAGGCGAGGGATATTGCTTTTTTAAGTGAGTATGGGTATTGTGTAGAGTATTGTCAGCCTGTGGATATGTTTCCGGCGACGTATCACGTTGAAAACATCTGTTTGTTAGTCAAAAAATAGATAAACACAATCATTTATAGACCTTAAATATTAGTAAACCATAACGCATTAATTAGACCATCAATTTTATTATATGTAAATTTTCTACTTATTTTTACCCATCATTTAATACTCCCCATTAAATAAAAAGAAAGAAGGCGATACGATGAGTTGTATTATACGAATTCAAGAAGCACGATTAGTTTTAACAGATACCGAACACGAAATTGCTAATTATATCCTTGATAATCCCGCTCAAATTACAAATATTTCAGCACAAAAATTAGCAGAATTGACTAAAACATCACCGGCGGCAATTATACGATTCGCCAAAAAAATAGGATTTGAAGGATTTCCTCAATTAAAAATCGAACTCGCAAAAGACTTAAGCAACGAATCAGTAGAATTTGATAATTTATTAGACCCCAATGAAGACATCAACTCATTAATGAAAAAAGTATATCAATCACATATGATTACTTTAGAAAAAACTTACGGTTTAATGAACTCCACAATTATTGAACAAATCATTCAAGAAATTGTTCAATGCAATAATGTCTTTTTGTTTGGATTGACCGGTTCTGGAACAGTATGCGAAGATTTTCAACAAAAACTTATTCGTATAGGTAAAGGGGCAATTTATTATCATGATACACATTTACAACTTACTGCTGTACCGAATATGAACTCGAATGACTTGGCGTTTTTTATCAGTTATAGTGGGAAAACCAAAGAAATTGTCACTGCTGCAAAATGGACAAAAAAATTAAAAATTAAAAGTGTCGCAATTACACAATCACAACATAATGAACTAGGTAAATTGGTAGATTACGTCATTGCAATTCCAAGCGAAGAAAAAGAATTAAGAATAGGGGCAACATCTTCAAGGCTATCTTCTTTAATGATTGTAGATTTATTATATTATGGGGTGGCACGTTTAAATAAAGAACAAACACATCAACGCATTGTTGAGACAAGGCAAATTATTGAAGAAATACAAAAATAGTTATCGAACGATAACTATTTTAATGGTTTTGGGGTAATTTGTCCTAAAACAACATAATTTTTAGCACCGGTAGAACTTTTAACATTTGAAAAATGTTGATGCAATGTTTCATTACCTAAAATTACAAAAGCAATGGCTTCTTTAGCATCACTTGAATATCCTAATTCATCTTGAGTATAGACAGGAATATCAGGAAGTTCAGCCTTAATAAAATCAACTAATGTTTGATTATGACTGCCACCTCCACCGATGATGATTTGATTAAGCGAGTATTGTGATAATATATCACGTTGATAATGAAATGCAATACTTTTTGCCGTAAAATAAGTAAACGTTGTAATCAAATCTTCTTTAGGATATTGATTATATCGACTAATTAACTCTTTAACATAAAACTCACCAAAATCTTCACGTCCAGTTGATTTTGGTATTTTTTTATCAAAATAAGGATGTTTCATTAACTCATCAATTAATGGTGTAATGATTTTTCCAGACTTTGCAATTTTACCATAAGCATCATATTCCACATTAAAAAGAATTTGACAAGCCTCATTAATCATCATATTACCAGGACCGGTATCAAAAGCAAAAATCTCATCGATATTTTGACTTCCATTTAAAAAAGTAACATTTCCTATTCCGCCAATATTTTGTAAAGCGATGTTTTGATGTGGCTTACTATAAAGAATATATTCACTATAAGGAACAAGAGGAGCTCCTTGACCTCCTGCAGCCATATCCATTACTCTAAAATTAGAAATAACTAAAGTATTAAATTCATAAGCCAAAAGAGCAGCTTCACCTATTTGTAAAGTAGAAGGCACGCAGTCTTCTTTTTCAAAAGGAATATGGTAAATTGTTTGTCCATGAGAAGCGATAAAATCTAATTGGCTAGGATCAAAATTTGCTTTTTTCAACAAATGATGGACAGCTTGACAAAACAAATGACCAATTTCAAAATTTAAACTGCAAATTAATTCAGAATTAGAATGTTCTAATGAACACGCTTTTTTTATTTTTAAAACCAATGGCTTAGGAATAGGAAATTCCTGATAAGCAATGACTTCAAGTTTTGTTTTTTGATAATACCCCTCTATTTTAACTAAAACAGTATCTACTCCATCTAAAGAAGTTCCGGACATAATTCCAATTGCATACATAAATCATACCTTATCAATTATAGAATAAACTATTAAAACTATAATTTTCCTTTCTCATATTTAATGTTTACTATCTATAAATACATTTTAACATATTGATAAAAACATTCAATAAATATATAATTTTTATGAAATAAAATTTTAAGGAGAAGTCATTATGAAACAAGAACTACAATTATTTTTAAAAGATGCAGTAGAGGAGGGTATTTTTCCTGGGTGTGTATGTGCGATTGTGACAGACAAACAAGTGGATTATTATTGTGAAGGTTTTAAATCAATTTATCCAATTAAACAAGAAATTCATTTAAATACATTGTATGACATCGCCAGTCTTTCTAAAGTAGTGGCAACAACACCGATGATTTTAAAACTCATTCAAACTAGTAAATTGACTTATCAAACCAAAGTTAATGAAATTATCCCAGAATTTAAAAATGATAAAATTACTATACTTGATTTACTCACGCATACATCAGGACTGAAAGCAGATTTAGGTTGGCCATTAGGCACATCAGAACAAGAAATGTTTAATGATGTATGTTCATATGCCAGATTAGTAGTTCCTCATGGAGAAGTTATTTACTCTGATATTGGCTATATGATTTTAGGTTGGATCATTGAAAAAATTACTTATCAATCTTTAGATCAAACGATTAAAGAAGAAATTTTCATTCCTTTAAATATGACCCATTCTTACTATCGTTTAAATGAGTCACTCAAAAAACAAGTGGCACCTACAGAAATTAGTCCTTATACTCATCAACTCATTCAAGGAACAGTACATGATCGTAAAGCGCAAAATTGTAATGGTATAGCTGGTCATGCAGGTGTATTTACAAATATTTATGATTTAGTAAATTATACTCAAATGATTTTAGATGACGGAAAGTTTAATCATCAAGTTTTTTTAGAAGAAAGATATATTAAAGATATGTTTCAGTGTTGGACCAGTGAAGGGCAAATTCCTAGAGGAATTGGCTATTTAACTTATGATAGTACAGGGATATTTTCAAAATATCATTCTCATTATACGATTGGGCATACTGGTTTTACCGGAACTTCATTATTTATAGATAAGGAAAATAGAATAGGAATTATTTTATTATCAAATCGAATACATGTTTCAAGAACGAATAATAAGATTATAACTTGGCGTAAGTTATTTCATGATAAGGTAATGGAAACATATTGTGTAAAATAAAATTACATTTTATTTAAAAATATATTGAAATAAAATTTTAAAAGCGTATAATAAAAATGTAAGCACTTCCCTGAATAGGGAAAAGAGAGGAGAAAATATAAAATGGAAAAACTTACACAATTTGTTGAAGAAAAAATTGCACCACCGTTAATTAAGTTTTCAAACTTAAAATATGTGCAAATTATGCAACGTACTTTTATTAGTTTTACGTCACTATTAATTATTGGTTCATTCTTTTTACTATTGGCGTCTTTGCCTTTTGAACCTTGGAAAAATTTCATTGGTGATTTTTCCAAAAAATTTGCAGCCACTTCTGGTGTTGGAACTGGTTTTATAGCGGTATTTGTTGTTATTGCTTCTGCTTATGCAACAATTGAATATTATAATAAAGATAAAAAAGAAAATATTGATTTTCTTGCACCTATCATTTTAGCAATATCATCTTTCTTTATTGTGATTCCTGCTAAAACTGTTTCAACATTTATCGAAGGAGCAGAAAAACCAGGGAGCTTTTCTGGTGTTCCAACTGATTTTTTAGGCGCAAAAGGTGTATTTGTGGGATTGATTGTAGGGATTGTCACTATTGAAATCTACCGTTTCTTTTTAAATAAGAAATGGACGATTAAAATGCCAGAAGGTGTACCGCCAATGGTTGTGAATGCTTTTCTTGCTTTAATTCCAAGTACATTTGCCATTGTTTTTTGGTGGTTAGTTAGTGTAGTATTTGCTATTAATCTTCCAAATATTATTATGAATATTTTTACACCACTTATTTCGGCATCTGATACATCATCTACAGTGTTTATTACATCATTTTTAAATCGAACTTTATGGGCAGTGGGAATTCATGGAGGAAATGTTGTAGGTTCTATTGCAAATCCAATTTGGACTCAAATGACTGCTGCTAACCAAGCGGCATTAGAAGCTGGATCAAGTTTACCATATATGTTTACAAGTGTCTTTTATGATAACTATATTTGGACTGGTTTAGCACCATTAGCGGCGATTATGGTTTTTTCAAAATCTAAACGTTTAAAAACATTAGGATTATTAGCATTACCAGCAGCATTGTTTAATATTGGTGAACCTTTAATTTTTGGTTTACCAATTATGATGAATCCTTTAATGATGATTCCATTTGTTTTAGGTTATATGTTTGTTGCCATAGCAGCCGTCATTTTAACAACATTAGGAATTATTCCGGTCCCTGTGTTATCAGCACCTTGGATTTTACCAGCACCAATTAAAACTTTAATGGCAACTTCTGGTAGCATTCCAGCTTTATTATTTGTTTTAGTCACTTGGGTTATTTTAGGTCTTGTATTCTATCCTTTTGTGAAAACTATTGAAAAAAATGACTTAAAAGAAGAACAAGAAAATTTAAGCTTAAAGGCTGAATAGGGTGATTTGTATGCTAGGAATATCTGTTTATTTTCAAGATTTAAATTTAGATTATTTAAAACGAGCAAGTCAATGTGGTGCGAAGTATGTTTTTACTTCGCTTCACATTCCTGAAGAGGATTACTCCTCACTTAATGAAAAATTACCACTTTTTTTAAATGAATGTCAACAACTAGGATTGAAAGTTGTTCCAGATGTTTCGCCGATGACATTTGAGAAATTAAATATTTCTAATCAAGATTATCAAAAATTAAAAGAAATGGGATTTGAAGCATTAAGATTAGATTATGGATTTGATGATTATGATATCATCAAAATATTACAAAAGGATTTTTATTTAATGCTTAATGCCAGTGTGGTCACTAAAGACTATTTAGAAGGGGCTAAAAAAGCAAATGTAGATTTTAATAAAATTGCTTTAACACATAATTTTTATCCATTAACAGGAACGGGATTAAGTTTAGAAAGTTTTAAAAATAAAAATAAAGTATTTCAAGAATACGGACTGACTATTCAAGCTTTTGTTTGTGGAGATGTGTTAAAACGTTTTCCACTATTTGAGGGATTACCGACAGTAGAAAAGCACCGCTATGTAAATCCTTATGCAGCCGCAGTCGAACTGATGCATGATTGTCAAATTGATGATATATTCATCGGTGATAGTGAAGCTTCTTTAGATACATTAAAAAATATTCAAGCCTACCAAGAAACAAAGAAAATGAATATTAAATGTTTTTTGGAAAAAGAGTATGATTATTTATACAATCAAGAAATTAAAGTTAGAAAAGATCAATCAGAATATTTAGTACGTTTACTTTTACCAAGAAAATCTGATGTTGAAGTGTTTCATAATACAGTTCGTCATCGTGGAAGTATTGTGATGGAAAATAAATTAGCCGGTCGATATAGTGGGGAAGTTCATTTAGTTAAACAAGAGATGCCTTTTGAGGCTAGATGTAATGTGATTGGATTTATTCATCCTGAGTATATTGATTTATTAGAATATGTGGACGAAACTACTACAATTGTATTAGAAAGATTTTAAGAGGTGATTAAATGTCAAAAGTAGATATTTCAAATTTAGTGACGGAAAGTAGAAATCCAAAAACAATGAACCTTGATGATATGTCTATTCATGAAATGTTAGTAACGATGAATGAAGAAGATATGTTAGTGCCGTTGCGTGTTAAGGAAGTGTTACCACAAATTGAAATTGCCATTAAACACATTATCGATGCTTTAAAAATGGGTGGAAAAGTTTTTTATGTTGGAAGTGGGACAAGTGGTCGCTTAGGTATTTTAGATGCAGTTGAATGTCCACCAACATTTAGTACAACTGATGAAATTAATGGAATTATTGCTGGTGGACCTTCTGCTTTTATAAAAGCCAAAGAAGGAGCAGAAGATGATGAAAAAGCCGGTATGAAAGAAATTCTTGATGCTAAAATTTCTTCTAAAGATGTTGTTGTGGGAATTGCTGCAAGTGGTCGAACACCTCATACAATTGGTGCTTTAAAGCAAGCAAGTGAAATAGGGGCATATACAATTAGTATTGCTTGTAATCCAAATAGTGAAATTGGAAAAGTCGCAAAACTGGCAATTGATATGAACTTAGGTCCTGAAGTCATTACCGGTTCAACACGTTTAAAAGCAGGGACTGCACAAAAATTAGTTTTAAATATGCTTTCAACACTTTCAATGGTGGGGATTGGAAAAACTTATCAAAACTTAATGGTTGATGTTAGACCGTCAAATGAGAAATTGGTTGAAAGAAGCAAACGTATGATTATGGAAGCCACTGGTTGTGATTATCAAATGGCATCAACGACATTTGATAACTGTGATCGACAAGTGAAAGTAGCGATCGTCAAAATCTTACTTGGTTGTAGCGAAGCAGAGGCGAAAGAGAGATTACAAAAATCAGAAGGCTTTATCAAAAAAGCAATAGATAAGTAACAGACTGCATCACAGTCTGTTATTTTTAGAAAGGAAACTATGAAAAAACTTGATCGTTTAGAATTATTAATTATCAAATTCAATGAAGAAATTCATTTTCAATCCATAAAAATGACATTTGTCGACATGATTCCCTTAATTTTAGGAGTAGGTGTGTTTTATATCATAAACCTATTTTTAAAAAGTTCATTACTCAACTTATTTTTAATGAGTTTTGAATTATTGTATGGCATTTGTATTTGTCTTTTATACACCATTCATTATTGTCAATTTAAAAATATCAACAATCGTATAAGTTTATTATTTTCATTATTATTAGGATTTATGACGATTTATACTCATCAAAGTGGCGATACATTAGCAATAGCACTTCCTTTATTAGTGATAAACTTAATAGGAATAGAATGGTTGAATTATTTTGATCAGTTTAACTTTAAGATTAAATACTTCCCAATAGCCGTTGTTCAATATTTTACGCAACTTATTCCAATAATGATGGGAATTAGTTATCTTTTAATAGCAGTATTGTTTAAAGGGTTGTATCTTTCTTTTTTAATAACATGTTTTCAATTATTACTTCAATTGCTGTCATCGATTATTGGCAGTATAATTATTGTAGTATTGATTTGTTATTGTTGGGTCCATGGAATTCATGGCGTTTCTGTTATTGGAGGAATGATACGTCCATTTTGGACACAAATGTTAATGGTGAATTTAATGTGTGTTCTTTTAAATGAACCGATGGTCTATACTGTTACAGAAGGATTTTTTCAATGGTTTGTTTGGATTGGCGGAAGTGGAGGAACTTTTGGTTTAGTGATCTTATGTCGTTACTTTGCAAAAAGTCAATCACTTCAAGAAATAGGAAAAGAAGCACTAAGTTACAGTTGGTATAATATTAATGAACAGGTCATTTTTGGTTTGCCTATTGTTCATAATAAATATATGAAAGTTCCATTTTATATTGTACCGATAGTTCAAACTATTCTTTCATATATGTTAATATATCATGGTTTAATTAATCAAACATTTTTAATTGCGCCTTGGGTGTTTCCTTCAATAATGGGTGCTTTTTATACAACGGGTGGAAGTATCAATGCAGTAGTTTTAGTTATAGTTAATATTGTATTATCTATTTTAATTTATTTACCATTTTTTATTAAATATGATCGACAATTAGTTAAAGGAGATTAAGTAAATGAAAAGTCAAACTTATTATATTGGTGTAGATGGTGGAGGAACAAAAACTGCTTTTGGATTATTTGATGAAGATGGCAATTGTTTAAAGCAGGTGATTAAGCCAACTTGTCACTTTTTACAAGTCGGTTTTGAAGGGTGTGCTAAGTGTTTAAAAGAAGGAATAGAAGAATTAATTTCTATCTCTCAACCGTATTTACCAAATTTAAAAATTGGAATTGGCATCGCCGGTTATGGTAACGATTTACACGTTAAACAGCAATTAACCTATTACATTGATAAAGCGTTAAACGGTTATGATTATACACTAACAAGTGATATACATATTACAATTTTAGGCGCATTAAACGGACAAAATGGTATTGCTGTGATTGCGGGAACTGGGGCAATTGCAATGGCAAATCTCAACTTTGAATTGATTAGATGTGGCGGTTGGGGATACCAATTAGGGGATGAAGGTTCGGCCTATTGGATTGGTAAGCAACTGTTAAATAGATTTTGTTATCAAGCAGATGGACGCGATGAAAAAACAATCCTCTATGATGCAATTATGGATCATTTTCAATTCTCAAATCCTTATGAATTGATTTCAAAATATCATAATTTTGAAAATGAACGTACCACAGTGGCTCAATTATCAAAACTTTGTAGTACATTAGCAAGTCAAGGTGATTTAACTTGTCAAAATATTTTAATAGAGGCCTCAAAACATATTGTTAATCTTGTTAAAGGGTTGAAAGGTTATTTTGAAGATCAACCGTTAGTGACTTTTTATGGCGGTGTGTTTAATAATGATTTATTTAAACAAACATTTTGCCAAGAACTTCAAGAGTGTACTATTATAGAACCACAATATGACGCAATGTATGGCGCATATCAATTTGTTAAAGAGAATTGATCACTCTAAATAAAAAGGATATATTTGATGATTAATGGAGGATTTGCAAGATGAAAAAAATGAGAATATGTTTATTAGTTACTATCTTATTAGCAATTGTTCCATTATATTTTAAAATAAGACCTGATGATTTTAGTTATTTAAAAATAAAAGAAATTACTGATCAAACTTATCAAGCACTTCATGAAATTGATCCGATGTACACTTCTTTAGTGGGTGGTGCCACAGTGAGTGAGGTATATGTTAAACAAGGATTAGGTGATGCATTGGTAAATATTTATGTAAGTGTCCCACAAGAAAATTTAGAAGAGTTTGTATGTTGGTTAAAGCAAGAAAATAAAAACTATACACGTTTAGATGATTTATTTGTTTTTGGTTATTTTGTAGATGATCAAAAAGCAAATCTTGGTCAAAAAGTTTTAAAAGAAAATGTGAAGTTATTTAATGAAATATATTGGCTAGTAGGTGGAATTTTAATCATTATATTTATGCTTCCTGTTGAAAAATGGTTTAGAAAAATTAAATTTTAATTAGATAAATAAACAAATCATACATATTTAAAGGTACAAAAGATAACAATAGGAGAATTTATGGTGAACTATCGACATATTAAATTTGAAGAATTAAACAGTGATTTATTTTCATCATTTATACGACATCAAGAGGTCAATTTATGTTATCGTCAAGTTAATCAACAGTGGGTAATTCAAGAAGATCCGTTTATTGATGATTGGTCAAGTCAAGATCTTAAACAATTATTAGAAGAAATCAAAGAAATACATAGACAAGGTGGATTAGTTGAAGGGGCATTTATAGATGGAAAGTTAAAAGGATTTGTGGTAGTGAGTTCACAATTATTAAACGAACATCTGGACTATGCTGATTTAGTTCATTTATATGTTTCTAAAGATTATAGAGGTCAAAAAATCGGAACACAGTTATTTTTAATAGCTCAAAATTATGCTTTAACATTAGGGGCTAAAAAACTATATATCTCATCACACTCTGCTTTAGAAACACAATTGTTTTATCGTTGTTTGGGTTGTGTAGAAGCTACTTTTTTAAGTCGCTTTCATATTGAAAAAGAACCTTATGATTGTCAGTTAGAATATACTTTAAAAATTTGAAAAAACATACTTTAATTGAAACATAGATTTATAATAAATAAAAAGCGATAAACAAGGAGTGAGTGAAATGTTAGCAGATTATCATGTGCATAGTTTTTTTAGTGATGATTCATTTGTGCCAATGGAAGAAGAAGTTAAATATGCTATTGAATTAGGATTAAATGAAATTTGTTTTTGTGAACATGTAGATTATGGTATTAAAACGGATTTGAATTGTCCGTATGCGTTTTATCTAAAAGAAATTGATCGTTTAAAAAAGAAATATGGCGATCGAATCACAATTAAACAAGGTATTGAATTTGGAGTACAAAAAGCCTATACTCCAAATTTCCAAGCAGATTTTAACCGTTATCCATTTGATTTTGTAATTTTATCTTGTCATCAAGTAGATAATCAAGAATTTTGGACCGGTGATTTTCAAAAAGGAAAAACACAAGAACAATATATTCATGCTTACTATAATGCTATTTTAGAAGTTGTTAAACATTATAAAGATTACAGTGTATTAGGACATTTGGATATGATTAAACGCTATGATATTTCTCCTAAATATCCAGATCATCTCATTGAAAAAACAGTACGAGAAATATTTGAGATTGTAATTAAAGAGGGTAAAGGAATAGAAATTAATACCTCATCGTTCCAATATAAATTAGACGATTTAATGCCTTCAAGATATTTTTTAAAACTTTATTATGATATGGGAGGAAGAATTATTACACTAGGTTCTGATGCTCATGAACCAAAACGTATTGCTGATCATTTTGAAGAAGTGAAAGAAATTTTAAAAGAAATTGGGTTTAATGAAATTTATACATTTGAAAAAATGCAACCTATTGCTCATGTACTTTAGACTAAACGCTCGTTTAGTCTTTTTTTGATGAAGCATATTCATAGGTTCTTATCATTAAATCAGTTATAATAAAATCATTGGAGGAATACAATGAAAAAAACAGAAAAAATATTAATACATTTAACAGAACAATTAAAACTCAATGAAACTCAAAAAGCAGTTTTATTAAAGAGTCAAGATTTGGAAGTTTTAAAACAAGAGTTAATCAAAATGTTTGACCAAGAAGTGATGGCAATTTTAAATCAAGCCTTGTTTAGAGAAATAATTGATGATCCACAATTATTAAAATTAGTTGATCATTTAATCATTACTAGTGATTATGATTTCGAAAAACTTTATCAAAGATTTTTGTTTTTGACAAAAGATGAGATGAATGACAAAGAACTAATTGAAACACTGATTCGTTCAGCTAATGAGTTAATGAGTGAACATGAACCTAGATGGGGATTTGTCTCTGCATCATTTTTAAATTATAGAATTAATTATTTGGTTAATCGAAAAATGAAAGAAAATAAAATTAATGATTTTGTTCAAAAAGTAGATTATATGGTTAAACACCATTATTATGGGAAGTATTTGACTGAAAATTATCAAGAAGGTCAAATTAGAGAATTAGGAAATTATATTGATGAAAATAGAACATCGTTAATGGATTATAGTGGTTTAGATTTAATTAGAAAGCGTTATTTAGTACGTTCTTTAGAAAATGAAGTTTTAGAAACTGTGCAAGAAATGTTTATGGCAATTGCGATGCATTTAGCGATGAATGAAAAAGAGAAGGTGTATTATGCTAAGGAGATTTATGATTTGTTATCAACTTTAAAAATCACAATGGCTACACCTACTTTGGCTAATGCCAGACGACCTTTTCATCAGTTATCAAGTTGTTTTGTCGATACGATCAATGATAGTTTAGAAGGAATTTATA
This sequence comes from Erysipelotrichaceae bacterium, assembly GCA_018365815.1. Lineage (GTDB taxonomy): Bacteria > Bacillota_I > Bacilli_A > Erysipelotrichales > Coprobacillaceae > Beduini. The sequence continues at coordinate 22,615 of JAGZJH010000014.1, read as the reverse complement.
AAAGTATTAGCGAATTTGCACAGGTATCTAAATATGGTGGCGGAATGGGATTGTATTTAGGAAAAATACGTGCTAATGGTTCGGATATTAGAGGGTATAAAGGAAGCGCAGGGGGTGTTATTCGTTGGATTAAACTGATTAATGATACTGCTATTGCAGTCGATCAATTAGGCGTGCGTCAAGGCGCAGTTGCCGTTTATTTAGATGCTTGGCATAAAGATTTACCAGAATTTTTATCACTTAAAACAAATAATGGTGATGATCGCATGAAATCACATGATGTATTTTTAGGCGTATGTTATCCTGATTTATTTTGGCAAAAAGTGAAAGAAGATATACACGGCACTTGGTTTTTAATGTGCCCTCATGAAATTTTAATGACTAAAGGTTATGCATTAGAAGATTACTATGGTAAAAAATGGGAGGAGAAATATTTAGAATGTATCAATGATTCTCGTATTTCAAAACGAGAAATTAAACTTCTTGATTTAGTACGATTAATTTTAAAATCTGCAATTGAAACCGGATCACCATTTGTGTTTAATCGTGATCATGTTAATTTAATGAACCCTAATGCTCATCAAGGTATGATTTATTGTAGTAATTTATGTAGTGAAATTGCTCAAAATATGCAAGGTTTTGAAATACTAGAACGTGAAATTATTGAAATTGAGGGTGAAAAAATAGTAGTTGAAAAAAGTAAGGCAAAGGATTATGTTGTTTGTAATTTAGCCTCGCTTGCTTTAGGAAATATAGAAGTTGATGATTTAAAGCAGTTAGAACATATTATTTCAGTAACAATTCGTGCTTTAGATAATGTGATTGATTTAAACTATTATCCAACTCCTTTTGCTAAAATCACCAATCAAAATTATCGCTCAATTGGTCTAGGAGTAAGTGGTTATCATCATTTGCTCGCTAAAAAACAAATTGTATTTGAAAGTGAGGAACATTTAACTTATATTGATGAATTGTTTGAAAACATTAATTACTTTGCTTTAAAAGCAAGCAATCAACTCGCTAAAGAAAAGGGAAGTTATGCTTATTTTAAAGGAAGTGATTATGAATCAGGTGCATATTTTACTAAACGTCAATATAAAAGTGAACGTTTTATGAAGTTAGCTAAAAAGATACAAAAAGAGGGATTGCGTAATGGGTATTTATTAGCTATTGCTCCTACAAGTTCTACAAGTATTATTGCCAACACCACTGCTTCAGTTGATCCTATTTTAGATAAGTTTTATTATGAAGAAAAAAAGGGGAGCATGTTAGCAAGAGTAGTCCCTGATTTAAACATGAATACATTTTGGTATTATAAAAATGCACATTACATGGATCAAAGTTGGCTAATTAAAGCTGCTGCTATTAGACAACGTCATATTGATCAATCACAATCTTTGAATCTATATATTACTAATGAAGATACCTTTTCTAAAATATTAAAATTTTATTTATTAGCTAATGATTTAGGGGTTAAAACAATTTATTATATTAAATCACAATCTTTAGAAGTTGAAGAATGTGTATCATGCGCATCGTAAAAGGAGAATTTATGGAAAAATTAAGAAAAAAAGATTTATTTAACGCAAATGGTGAGGCATCTATTGTATATCGTCAAATGATTAATGGCAATACGACTAATTTAAATGATTTTAATAATATGAAATATACATGGGTATCCTCATGGTATCGTCAAGCGATGAATAATTTTTGGATTCCAGAAGAAATTAATTTAAGCCAAGATGTTAAGGATTATCGCTTATTATCTTTAAGTGAGAAAACGGCTTACGATAAAATACTTTCATTTTTAATTTTTTTAGATAGTATTCAAACGGCTAATTTACCTAATATCGCAAATTATATTACCGCTAATGAAATTAATCTTTGTTTAACCATTCAAGCATTTCAAGAAGCATTACATTCACAAAGTTATAGTTATATGTTAGATAGTATTTGTATGCCTCATGAAAGAAATGAAATTTTATATCAATGGCAAAATGATCCTATTTTATTAGAGCGTAATCAATTTATTTTAGATTTGTATAATGAATTTCACGAATCACCAACACCGTTTAATTTAGTGAAAACGATGATTGCAAATTATGTTTTAGAGGGAATTTACTTTTATTCTGGATTTATGTTTTTTTATAACCTTTCAAGAGTAGGGAAAATGCCCGGTTCAGTTCAAGAAATCCGTTATATTAATCGTGATGAAAATACGCATTTATGGTTATTTAGAGAAATGTTATTAGAATTAAAAAAGGAACAACCTGAATTATTTGATGAAGATCAAAATGAGATTTATCGTTCAATGATTAAAGAAAGTGTAAGACAAGAAATTAAATGGGCTAATTATGTGATTGGTAATGAGATTGAGGGATTAAATATGTCAATGGTTGAATCTTATATCAAATATTTAGGTAATCAACGTGCTTTAGCGATTGGATTAGGTCATTTATTTGAAGATTATAAAACAATGCCCAAAACAATGGAATGGGTTAATCAATATGCAACTGCAAATATGATTAAAACTGATTTTTTTGAAGCACGTTCGAGTGCTTATGCTAAATCTTCTGCTTTAAAAGATGATTTAGAGGATTTTAAAATGTAATTTGCTTTTAAATAAAAAGGTGGTAAATCATATGGATCGTGTGTTTTATGCAAAAGGAAAAGTTTTTGCATTCAAATCTGCAAGTGCTATTGCAGTGGCAAGACATGCGGAAACTACGGCTTCTTTAGATGCAATTTAAAAACATTTCACAATTAACCAAATGTCTATTGTTTCTTCAAATCGTTGGAATAATGTGTATGGAAGAGATATTGGCGAAGTCAGTCAAGATGAAGAAGGAATGCGAACGATGGTTAATTTAGCTAAAAACATGGCATGGTTATTAAAATGTATTGAATTAGGAAAACAAAATGGAATTAATGTCCCAATAAATAGTGAGAAAAGGACAAATTCATTCGTTAGGAACATCAATTAACGATGTTCTTTTTTTTATAATCACATTGACAAGTGATTTGTACTGTTATATACTGTTTATGAACAGAAAGGTGGTATGATGAAAATAATAATTAACAATTCTTCAATGCAACCATTGTATGAACAAATTGTTGGAGCAATTAAGGTAAGTATTATCAGTGGTGAATTAAAAGTTCATGATAGTCTTCCATCGGTTCGTAAGTTAGCCAAAGATTTAAAGATTAGTGCTTTAACAGTGAAAAAGGCTTACGATTTACTAGAAGAAGAAGGGTTTATTATCACTGTTCATGGAAAAGGCAGTTTTGTTGCTAATACACATCATGAATTATTACTTGAAGAACAACGAAAAAGTGTTGAAAATGATTTAGAAGCGGCAATTAATAAAGCACGACGATATGGAATGAGTGATGAAGAAATTTTAGAAATGTTTCATCTAATTTTGGAGGAATAGAATATGATTGTTAAATTAAAAAATGTTAAAAAGAAATATGAAAAATTTGATTTAAATGTCTCTTTAAGTATTCAAGAAGGAATGATTACAGGTCTAATTGGACAAAATGGTTCGGGAAAAAGTACAACATTTAAAGCGTTATTAAATTTAATTGAATTAGATAGTGGCGAAATAGAAATATTTAACGAACCTTTAAATTCACTGAGTATAAAAGATAAAGAAAAAATAGGAGTTGTATTGTCAGATTCTTTTTTTAGTGAATATTATACAATTCAAGATATTAGTTTATTATTAAAAAATATGTATCGTCATTTTGATGAAGAAACGTTTAAAAAAAGAATTCATGATTTTAATCTTCCGTTCAATCAAGCGATTAAATCATTTTCAACCGGTATGAAAGCAAAGTTAAAAATCATTTGTGCGTTAAGTTATCAAGCACAATTGTTGATTTTAGATGAACCGACAGCAGGATTAGATGTCGTGGCTAGAGATGAAATATTAGATTTATTACGTAATTTTATGTTGGAGAATGAAAAAAACACAATTTTAATTAGTTCACATATTTCTACGGATTTAGAAAGTTTATGTGATGATATTTATTTAATTCATAATGGTCGTATTCGTTTACATGAACAAATTGATGAAATTAGAGAACAATATGCAATTTTAAAAGTAAATGAACAAGAGTATCAACAATTAGATCATACTTATTTATTAAAAATAAAAACTAATTTTCAGTAAAACTGCTAAAATAAAGCATATAAGGACATTTTAATCACTAACATTTTAAGATTTTACTACTTATTTACTACATTTCAAGAGAGCCTTGATTGACTAAAAAAACAGGGATATTCCAATCATGTGAAAGGAATATCCCTTTGTTATTGTTTTAATATATCTGTATTATTTCTTAGCCCCACAGTCGCAGTATTTGTAGTCGACATATGTCTGGGTCTCGTAGTGGCCGTCGTCGCGGGTTCCCACTTGGACCTTCTTGGTTTCGTAGACGGGCTCTTCACGGAAGTGCTCTTTCACATAGCCGTTGTCAGGTTCATCGTTGGCGATGTGATTGAATGCGTGGTCTGCATCTTGGCCTTTCGGAATGACAGCACCGCAGTTGCAATGCCAGAAGAAACCTTCGGATACCTTCTTAGTGCCGACCTGGACCTGTTGGTTCTCGTAGACGGGCACGATTTTGCTCACCCACACCTGCTTTGTGGCGGTGTGGTCCTTCCAGGAGTGCGTGTGGGACGGAGCGGAAGGCTTGTTTGCGGAGCCGTTTCCGCCGTGGTTCGAAGAGCCTCCGTCACCGCCGTTGCTGGAAGCGTTGCCGTTGTTGGCAGGCTTGTCAGCGGAAAGATTATCGGCAGTATCTTTTTTATCTTCGCTATCCTTGTTCTTATCTTCTTCTGTTTTATCGTCTTTTGAAATATCTACTTTTTCCTCTGTTTGATTTTCTGTTTTCTTATTAGTATCAGTATTAGGTTGTGAAACAAAGTAGATACCTACCGCAATCAATAATATAAGTACGATTGCTACGGGAATTATAATTTTTTTGTTGTCTTTGATAAAATCTTTTACTTTATCCATTATTACATCATTCCTTTTTCTATATTTGTTTAATCATTATATCATGCACTTATTAAAAATTAAACAAGTTACTTTGATATAACGGTATACCGTTAATATTGTATCACTAATTTTCCTATAATTCAATTATCTATATTGAACTATAGGAGGGGTTTCATGACATATTCTGATGCCATAATTAAACGACTTACTGAAATATGTCGAGAAAGAAAAATCACTATCAATAAACTTGCTACATTATCAGGTATAACCCAAAGTACTATGAGAGATTTGATGACAGGTAAAACAAAAAATCCAAAATTGAAAACACTTCATAAAATAGCGATTGGCTTGAATATGACTGTTTCTGAATTATTGGACTTTAAGGAATTAAATGAATGTGTATTTGAAGATGAGTAAAGAGATATTTCCCAAGATGGTAATATCTTTTTTTCATATGTAAGAAGTGTCCCAACTTTCGTTAAGAAGATCGGGACACTTCTTTTATGACCTTATCTTGCCATAATACTTTATAGGATTTCTCAATTTCTCATCTAATTCAGAATACCCCTCTAAAACTTGTGGCGGTTCACTATCATAATCAATTAGATTTTCTCTTTTAATATAATCTTTTCGATATGATTCATAATTAAAATCAAAGAATAGGTTGAATAAACTTTCTAACATCAATCTTTCAAGGTCTTTATTCATTTTGTCAAAATAAACTGGTTTAGATTGTTCCTCATAAGTAAAAAACAATCCTTGCCCCTCTATCATTTCTCTATTAAGTTCAATATCTTTTTTTAGATTTTTTTTTCGAAATGCGTCAACATCTGTTTTTTCTTTTGAAAAATAGTCTTTCATTATGCTATCTACTAAAAATTTTGCTTCATCTTCTGTTGCACAGTATTTATTTTTTTGAGTTTTAGGGTCGATAATGTAAAATCTATTTTTTTTCATAGCACGGCGAATTTTTTTTTCATATTTGAATTTATCTAACGCCCCGTTTTCTTCATTATACTTATTCACTAAATCATAGGATTGAATAGCATAGTTCAAAATATCTTTAACAACCCAATCTTTCTTATCACTCATAACATGACCTCCTTTTTTGTCCATGAAATATACTTCATATGTCCATAATATATCAAAAATATCAAGAAAAGTAAAGGCATAGACAAATAAAAGTGTCCATAAATATTTTACGTTTGTACGCAGATTTATGCTATAGGGTATGGCATAATATTCATAGGTCAAGGACATATGAGTCCATGGAACTAACAAGTGATTTCAACGACCTTATTGGTCTTTGACAATTAAATATAGGAAGGAGGAAACGAAATGGCATTATTTGCTATCCCTCAGTTTGAGGCATTTCGACATCATGATTTTTTCAAAGATAAAGACTTGCGTTTTTTATCCAAAGAGAAATGGTTTCAGTATAAGACTGATATCCAACTCGGTTGGAAATTTACTCTCGTCATCACAAGAGATGATACAGAGTATCTTCAAAAAGGCGATGTAACAAGAAATAATCTCTTTGAAAAGATTGTTGTCAAGGTGAATCATAACATTGATTTACCGCAGAATGCATTGGTTGAACTTGTGAATCCAGTATGCACGATTTACGGAGAGTTCCGTAATAATCTTAGTATTGCTTGTGATGATATCAAAGTAATCAATGCACAGAGCAATACTGCTCATACGAGTGCTACTCGCCCATTGTTAAAGAAGGAGGTATAGGGAATGATAGCAGACAAGAGACAGAAGTTTCTTGCTCTGTTCATTTCTGAAATCCTCATCTTGTTAGTTGTTGGTGTGGCAATGGCTTATGTCTTGCCTGCCAACAACTTCCCATTGGGGAGAGAAGTTCTTGAACAAGCAGGAAACTTCTGTATGAATTTATCGTTAATTCAAATCTTCTTATATTTCATTTATTGGTATTTTTATCATAAGGCTTATAAAGGATTTGGATATGCCTTTACGCATGCTCGAATGATGAATAAACTTCGTAGAATGCTTCTTGAAGCAAGTACGAAGCATACAACACAAGAGTATGCAGGTGATGAAGTCGTTGCTAGACTTCCTAAAATCAAAATCATTTTAGAAGATGATTTGAAATCGGGAACTGTTATTCTTGGTAATTCAATTCGCTATCATAAACTTTTCGAAGATATGAATATATCTTCTGCCTTAGGCTCTTATGTGGTCTTAGAGCAGTACATATCTGACGATATGAATGAATATGTTTATAACTTTGAAAAGAGAAGCGAAAAGAATATGAAGTTTAAGAGTTACGATGATTTTAAGAAGTATAGTCAAGTGTATGAGGATTATACCTTGTTCATTGACGAAAAGAACAGTGTTCCTTTACATCACACTCTGATTGTTGGAGCGACAGGTTCGGGTAAGACATATGCGACTTACTCCCTATTATTGCAGATGTTGAATTTTTCGACACGACCAGAGATTTATATCGCTGATCCGAAACAATCATCTCTGTATGTACTAGGGAAAAAGATTGCATGTGATAATACCGCTGGTGTTACTGGCGAGATTGTCGTATTGCTTCAGCGTTTCTATAATCAAATGCTATTGCGTGAAAAAGAAATGCAACAACATTTGATGAAGAAATTAGATAGCGATTTTAAGGACTGGAACTTGCCTGCTCATGTATTTGTGATTGATGAATTTTCATCATTTCAATCAGTCATAAATACACATGATAAGGCAACTAAAGATAAGGTCAATATGTACCTTACGAATATCATTCAAAAAGGCAGGCAGTTAGGCTTTTACATGATTATCATTATGCAGAAGTCGGACAGTAAGATTTTGCCTACATATCTGCGTGACAACCTTGTTTTTAAGGTTGTGCTCGGACAGGCTACTGATACAACATATCAGACAGCATTTGAGGAATACGCAGACTTGCCGAAACTAAACTTTTCAGCAGGACAAGGCTTGTATTCTTACCAAGGTTTGACTAGACAACCAAAAGTCTGTTCATTCCCTGCTTTACAGTTTGATATTCTACAATCTGTATATTGATTTTATCACTCTGCGGGGGTTATGTAATAACCCCCGCAGAGAACATTTTTAACATTAAATCTCAGTGAAAGGAGAACAATTTTGTGAAATATAAATCAGTCGTAAAAGTTGGCATTGATGAATTCACACTTGTACTTATGGCTAAAGATAAGATTGATTTTATGATTTGGGAACAAAAAGCCGAAACTATGCTCAAAGAATTTCTTGATTTGGCAAAATTGGAAGATATGTTCGGCGAGTTGGTAATGGCTGATTATGGCATTCAGAAAGGCTATACCGATGGACTAACCTTTGATAATCGACCTTGGCATTTTAGTATCTCTTGGCACGAATATTTGCAAAATATGGGTATCTGCATTAAATTTTCTGCTCATGCTTGGGCGGTCTATCAGACAACCTATTTTGAGAAATATGGCGAAGTAATGGATATCACAATCTTTCTTCGCAATGTTCAAAGTGATAACTACTTAGCGAGATTATCAAGAATTGACTTCACAGCCGACTATTTCAATTTTCATAAATCTTTCAATCCCGACACCCTCTCAAGAGGGTTAAACAATGGAACAATCGCAATTAAAGACTATAAGAACAGAAGTATGCTCAAAAACATTCAATCCGTAGAAAAGAATGGTGTCATATCGACTTTGTATCTCGGTTCCAAGAAATCAAACACAAGATGTTTTGCACGAATTTATGATAAAAGATTGGAGCAAATCGATACAAAAGGGATACGATATGACGAAGCATTAAAGTGTAAAAGTTGGATACGACAAGAAGTCGTGTTCAAAGGTACATATTCACATCAGATTACAGAAGATTTACTCAATATTACAACGCAAATAGAATTACAACAATATATCGCACAGAAAATTACAGAGAAATATAGATTTTACGATACAACAACGAAAAATGAAATGAAGTACACAAGAGCATTGCTCTATATTATGAATAACGCTGAATTTAATCATCTATCAAGCGTTCAAGTCAAAGATAATGATTATATGCGTTCACTTAAATATCTTATGAACGGGTCTGGACTTTATCCCACACTTTATAAAGCGTTAGAAGTATGGGGAGAGGGTGCAGACAAAGAAGTTGTCAAGTACCTTTTCGATAATTACGAAAAGTTTTATATATCGGAAGCACATAAGAAAAAAGATTTGCGGTCTTGGATAAAGAAGCACAGAGCCGACCTCAGACAGCAAACCTTAAAGGACTATTTAAGAGGAGTGTGATAGAAATGAGTGAGAAATCAGTCCCTATTAAAGATAAATATATGCTGACAGTCAAAGAAGCCACAGAATATTTCAATCTCGGAGAGAATAAACTTCGGCGGATTGTAGAAGAACACAAAGGAGACCCTTTTATCTTCCACAATGGGCAACGCTTACTCATTAAGAGAAAGCAGTTTGAAAAAATTTTAGATGAGATTGACACAATCTAATGAAACCGAGCCTTGATTATGCTATACTCAGATTAGTCAATCAAGGCTCTTTTCTATACACGAAAGGAGTTAAACCAATGAAAAGAACAGACAACAAAGGAAGATTGTTAAAAAATGGAGAGAGCCAACGAAAAGACGGTAGATATGCTTATAAATACATTGAAAACGGAAAAGAGAAATTTATTTACTCTTGGAAACTGGTAGCAACGGATAGAGTACCTAAAGGCAAAAGAGATTGTATTGCACTCAGAGATAAGATTAAAGCAGTTCAAAAAGATTTATATGAGGGTATCAATACATCAAATCGAAATATCACTGTTTTACAATTATACGAACGCTACACAAAAAGCCGAGCCAATGTCAGAAAATCAACCACATTAGGCAGAAAAACACTTGTCAAAATGCTTGAAAATGACAGATTAGGAAATATGTGCATTGATAAGGTTAAAGTATCAGAAGCGAAAGCATGGGCATACAGAACAAGAGAAAAATATGCTTATAGTACAGTAAAGAACATGAAAAGAAGTTTGAATGCAACTTTTTATCTTGCAATCCAAGATGATTTGTTAAGAAAAAATCCATTTGATTTTTCATTAACTGATGTCATTGAAAATGATACGCAGGCAAAAAAGCCACTCACAGAAGAACAGATAACATCACTTCTTGAATTTACAAAAAATGATTGTATTTATCAAAGATATTATCATGCAATCATAGTATTGCTTCATACTGGACTTCGCATTTCTGAATTATGCGGTTTAACACTTTCTGATATTGATTTCAACAATAACAGCCTAAACATTGATAAGCAGTTGAAAAAGGATAAAGACGGTTACTATATTGAAAAACCTAAGACAGAGAGCGGAGTTCGACAATTACCTATGAATGATTATGTAATCAAAGTATTACAAGAGGTTATTGAAAGCCGAACAAACGCACAAGAGATTGAGATAGACGGATATAGAGATTTTATTTTCCTAACTCAACAAGGGTTTCCAATGTATTCACAATGCTACACAACAAGTTTGAGAGGACTTGCGAAAAAGTACAATAAATATACTGGGGAAGAAATCAAACTTACTCCACACATTTTAAGACATACTTATTGTACGAACATGGCGAATATGGGAATGCAACCAAACGCATTACAGTACGCTATGGGGCATAAAAATATCACAATGACACTTGGATATTATGCACATGGAAGTTTCCAATCGGTACAAGCAGAAATGCAACGCTTATTCGTAGCATAAATATACTACTTAATTTACTACTTTCTAAGCAGTGAAAAAGTAGAAGTTTAAGCCAAATCGTGAAGTAATCTACCAACTAAAAAAGCGGATAAACCGCATAATATAAAGGTTTAAGCCACTTTAAGAGAGTTTAAGCCAAATTATAAAAAATTAGTTTTAGTTTTTAATAAATTAAAAAAGAAAATTATGGTTATGCTTGTTTAACTTCACAAAGACAATTTTACCAAGAAAATTATCCTAAAATAGTGATTGAAAAAGCAACTATCGATGATGTACTTTTGATGAATATAAGAGGTGAGGATTTATGAAAAGTTTAATAATAAAAGATATGATTACAATTAAAAAAATGGCAAAATCAATTGCATATATTTTTCTAGTTCCGATTGTTTTTATGATTATTGGAAATGATAATCAGACATTTATGTGTAGTTATTTAATTATGATGGGATCTTTTTTAGTTAATAATACAATCAGTTATGATGAATTTAATCATGGATTAAGTTATATGATGACTTTACCTTTAAATCGCCAACAATATGTCTATTCTAAATATGTTGTGGGGTTGATGTTATTATGTGGATTTGGGTTAATTGGTTTAATAATCACTTGTGGTATGAGTTTAATACAACCTAGTCAATTGGGAAGTAGTGAATTATTGTTTTTCTTTATAGTAATGTTGTTATTAGGGATATTTTTAATGAGTATTAACATTCCTCTTCATTTAAAATTTGGGGGTGAAAAAGGTCGAATGATGGGTATTGCCGTTTATTTAACGATATTTATTGCAGTAATGGTAGTGGCAAAATTAGTGAGTTTATTCAATGTTAATACAGTATCTATATTAAAATTTCTAGTAGGTTTAAATCAGTTCCAAGCATTGTTGGTAGTTGGCGTGTTAGTGATAATTATGATGTTGATTTCAATTAAAATCAGTGAACGAATTATGCTTAAAAAAGAGTTTTAATAATCAAGGAGAGGGATTATGAAGCAAAAAAATTTTAGTCATGGGTGGAAGTCGTTTTGTGAGTTATCAAATTGCGAAGTATTTTAGTGATTTGCATGAAGAAGTCTATATCTTAAATCGTGGTAATTTTAATGATTTATCTCGTTTAAATGTTACTTATTTAAAAGCAGATCGCCATGATTTAAAGCAACTTCAAAGGGTTTTAAATAATCTTTATTTTGATATTATTATTGATGTGAGTTGTTATCAAGAAAGCGATGTTGATTTGTTACTCAAGTTTTTAACTCAAATGCCAAAGTGTTACATTTAATGAGTTCGAGTGCAGTTTACCAAGTAAGTAATGGGTGATTAAGTGAAAATAGTCCGACCGGATTTAATCCTCATTGACAAGATTATGGTTTAAATAAATTAGCAGCAGAGCAACGCTTGTTGAAATAAAAAAGGATTTAAAACTTATTGTATTTGTCTGCCTTATATTTATGATCAAATGAACAATTTGTATCGTGAAGCCTTTATTTTTGATCGTTTGTGGAAGTATGAAGAAATTTATATTTTCAATGATGGAAAGATGAAATTACATTTTATTGATATTTTAGATGTATGTCAGTTTATTCATACTTTAATTCAACTGCAATCTTCAAATTTTATTTATCGTATTGCTCATGAAGTTGTTAGTGTCAAAGAATGGATTGAAAATGCGAAAAGATAGTCGGTCAAAAAGCACGATTAGACAATGTTGATTACCACTTATTACAGTTAAATCCTAAAAGTTTTCTTCCATTTAGAGATTATGAATATATTCTTGATACCACTTGTCAAGATAAAATATATCAATGCCTTGTTTTTTTAGAAGAAGGACTTCAAAAAGGATATGATTTCTATTTAAAATATGATGGAATTACAGAAGAAAAAAATAAATATATGTTTTTAAAAGATAAGCATTTAAAATAAGTGAATGTTTAATACAATAGCCCTATTGTAACTAGTATTTAGTTATAGTAGGGCATTTTTTATAGGATTTATTGAACTAATTCTAAATTTCGACACATAAATTATAATTTTTTTAAGTGTTGATTACAAAATTTGTGGGTTTATATCTCAAAAATCAACTTTTAGTCAAATAAATGTCAGGAATTAATCTTTAATAATCCAGATAGCATTGAATAATATAATACATTAGGTATAATGATTATGTTTAATATGTGAGGAGGGATAAATGATAGATGGAGATTAAACGAAAAAAAGCTGATTTTCGTAAAAAACCTAATCGTACAAAAAAAGGAAAAATTTTTGATTGGTTAAGAAACGGGATAGGATTGTTACTTTGTATAGCTGCTTTAGGCAGTGTTATAAGTAGTGAGTATCTACCTGCATTTTTTTGCTTATTATTAGGGATTTCTATTACAAAATTTTTCAGCAATTTATTAATGAAAATAGGTTTAAACTTACCCAAATGGCTGAAAGTTGTATGTGTTATTGTTTTATTTTTTGCCTATAGCCTAACAGTATCACCAGAAAATGCAAAAGAAACAATTAATGATTTAAATAAGTTTGCATCTATTATTGAAGATCATCAAGAAGGACAACCAAATGAAGAAACATCTAAAATTGAAACAACGAATGATACTTCAAACAATGCAAGCGATGATGACTTGTTTAAAGGTTATAAAAAAATTGAAGTCAATACGTGCAATTTGTCGGGTGATAGAGAACCTAATGTAGTCGTTGATATTGGTTATGGAGATCGTGAATATTGGGCTTTTACTAATGAGTATGGTCAACTAGTCAAAGTAATCGCCAAGAAAATTGAATTGCAACATGATAGTGAAGATATTACTTCCAATGGAAGATATTGCAGTGATGAAGCAAAGGTGTCAGGAGTAGAGAATAAAGATTTAGACGAAGGACATATTATTGCAGATTCACTAGGCGGTGTTTCAAATGCTTATAACATCACACCTCAAAATAGCACTTTAAATCGACATGCTGATCAAGCTTATATGGAAAAGATGATTAGAGATGCAGGTGGGTGTACTGATTTTACAGCAATTATTACATATCCAAATACAACAACTCAAATACCTAGCCATTATTCATATACATATAAAATCAATGGTCAAGTTATTAATGATGAATTTGATAATAAAAATCCAGAAGAAACTAATCAGTCTAGTGATTCAAATAGTACAAATCAAAATTCATCTACTAATTCTAATCAAATTGTAGAACAAACACCACAAGGTGACAAAGTGTGGATTTCTGCGACTGGTAAAAAATATCATAACAAATCTGATTGTGGAAGAATGAATCTTAATACCGCAAGCCAAGTCACAATAAGCGAGGCTCAAAAAAGAGGATTAGAGTCATGTCAAAAGTGTTTCTAATAAATGAAAAATATAAAAATTGAATGATTAGATATTTGAAAAATATTAAAAAATAAAAAATTGTAATATAGGTTACGTTATAGGGAAGAGAAAGTGAAAAAATTCAATGCTTTTAATGGCATTGTTAGTGTTTTTAGTAGGCAGTGAAAGCACTAATGTATCAACTATAAAAGAATTGACGGTAGAGTTTGGAAATACTATTTCAACAAATATTAAAGATTATTTAGATACTGAAAAGATGAGTGAAGAAGATGTTGAAACAGTGAAGGCTAATGGACAATTGGCTATTGATCCTAATGATTTAGTAGAATCTAAAGATTATCAAAAAGTAGGAAATTATACTGTTAAAATCTCATATGATGTCAAGGTGAATGTCAAAGATATTGTTGCACCCAAATTTGTAGAGTTTAAAGCGAATTTAGGAACTTATGCGAATGAAAAAAATGATTATTCAACATTATATAAAGCTGAAGATTTGTCTGAGGTGGTGATTAGTGTTGAGGATACAAATGTTGATTATTCAAAAGCAGGAACATATGCTGTTATTATCACAGCAAAAGATAGTTATGATAATAAAGAAACAAAAGAAGTCAGTATAACTGTTAAGGAAAAACCAACCCCTAAATCAACTAAACAAACTTCAACAACTAATAAGTCTAATACAAATTCAAACATTAGTTCAAACAAATCAAATGCTTCAACATTATCTTCATCTAATTCATCAAGTTCAAATCAATCAGTAGACAAAACACCACAAGGAGGAACAGTGTGGATTTCAGCAACTGGTTCAAAATATCATTCTATTCCTAACTGTGGAAGAATGAACCCAAATAAAGCTAGTCAAGCTTCGGTAAGTGAAGCCAAAAGTATGGGATTAAGTCCTTGTTCTAAATGTATGTAATCAATATATTTCTATTGTTCTAATTTTATCGTATCACTTAAAAGTGATACGATAATTTTTTTATAAAGATCTCATTATAGCAATTATTCTATAATAAAAAGATGACGATGCCATCTTTTATATAGTCCAATATTTATTTTTTTCTTGATCAGTTAAATTTAAAACAAATTGATATTTTAAATTTAAAAATTGCTCTAATAAATCAATAATCTGCATTAAATGGGATCTATTTTCAAATTCAATACGTGATGTAGGAAGAGAACTTTGTTTGTAATGTTGTTTTAACTCATGCAATTGTTTAATTTGCAAACTAGCTTCATTATGTTCGTGAAAACAATTTGCTAATTGATTGAAAAAATCAGCAATTTCTTGACTTTCTAAAGGAATAAAGTCCATTTTCATCATTTGATCATAAATATGTTGTAGAAGTAGACATTGAAAATATCGCATTTCAAGATAAGAGAGTTGATATTTAGTATCATCTAATAAACGATTATTCATATTATGATAGGCTAATTGCTTAATATCATTGATTTTATTTTCAAGGTCAGTGATTTTTTCATATAAAATGCCAGTTTTATGATTGTTTAAGATACAAGTTGACATTTGATAAAGAATTTTTTTAAAAGTATTTTCAATTTCAATTTGCTCTGCTTTTATATCAGTTTCATAAGAAGGCATATATAAATTTAGTAGGATTCCAATCATCACGCCGATTGAAAAAATCGAAAATTCATTTTTAATCCATTCTAAACTCATAGATTGTTCAATTAAATAGTGAGTGGCAATGACTGAATTCATTGCAATACCACTTTCTAAATTAAATTTCATAGAAAAAGCAATGAAGAAAAATAATAATACACCAAAAGCATAGGGGTTAAAACCTAAGATTTTAAAAACAACAATCGCTAAAATTAGTGCTAAAGTAAATGATAAAAACCTTTGAACACCAATTTGTAAAGTTTCTTTTTTTGTTTCTTGAATGGATAATAAAGCCACAATTCCTGCACTAACTGCATAGTTTAGATTAAAGTAATTAGAAATTATAGTCGCTAAGACAAATCCTAAACTCATTTTTAAAATTTTTAAATAATTCAATTTTATCACCATTACCATTTTAACATAGAAAATTAATTTTGATAATTTTATTTCATCACTCATTGACAAAAAGCGCTTTCAGTGATAAAAGTTAATCAAGAAGTGCAAATGCTATTTTATATTCAATCAATTTGCATTAATATAATTATATATTTTAAAGAATAGAGGGGGTAAAATATGAGTGAATTAAAAGTAATTGTAATGGATGTTGATGGAACTTTAATGAATTCTCAAAAACAATTAACTGATGAAACTAAAAAAGCTTTAATTAAAGCACAAGAAAGAGGTATGATAGTTATTTTAGCTTCAGGTAGACCAACTTCGGGTTTATTAAAACTAGGTGAAGAATTGGAAATGTCTAAACACCATGGCTTATTTGTATCGTATAACGGAAGTAAAGTAGTAGATTGCCAAACTATGGAAACTTTATTTAATCAACCTTTATCAGTAGAAGAAGGTAAAGCGGTTTTAGAGCATATGAAAAAATTTAAAGTTAAACCGATGATTGATAAAGGTGAATATATGTATGTTAATAACGTATATGATAACTATGTTCAATTTAACGGTGATTTTAATGTTGTTGAATACGAATCACGTGGCGGTAATTATTTATTATGTGAAAAGAAAGACTTAGCAGAATTTTTAGATTATGAAGTTAATAAAATTTTAACTGCCGGGGATCCTGAATATCTTCAAGCGCATCATGAAGAAATGGCAGCACCATTTAAAGATACATTAAGTTGTATGTTTACCGGACCATTTTACTTTGAATATACTGCTCAAGGAATTGATAAAGCCAAAGCTCTTGATACAGTACTAAGACCAATGGGATACACACCTGAAAATTTAATTGCTTTTGGAGATGGGCATAACGATGCTTCAATGCTTAAATATTCTGGAACAGCCGTAGCAATGGAAAATGCGGTACAAGATTTAAAAGATATTGCAGATTATGTAACTTTATCAAATGATGAAGACGGAATTGCTCATGCATTATATCATTACATTCCTTCATTAAAAGATTAATCATTTTGGACAGTTGGAACTGTCTTTTTTTATTGTATAATAAATATTTGTGGTGGATTGTTATGAATATTTTAGTACAAATAAAACAATTAACGAATTTAACTGAAAATGAAAAGATTTTAGTGGAGTTTATTTTAAACCATCATGAACGATTTTTAAAAATGAGTGCGAAACAAATCAGTCAAGAAATATTTGTATCAAATTCAACGATTTATCGTTTGTGTCAAAAATTAAATTTAGCTGGTCTTTCTGAGTTGAAAGTACAAGTACCTTCATCATTTAATAATTTTATTTTAGAAGATCATGAATTGGATTTTAATTATCCAATTAAACAACATGAAAGTCAGTATGTTATGGTACAAAAACTTAAAACCATTTATGAACAAACTGTTATTAATACGCAAAATCTTATTGATTTAGAAATATTGCGACACGTTGCTTTTCTAAACAAAAAATCTAAATATATTGATATTTATACTTCAGCAGGTAATTTATATTTTGCTGAAAATTTTAAATTTCAAATGCAAGAAATTAGTTGCTTTGTGAATGTACCAATTGAAGAATATCATCAACGTCTTACTACGGCATGTAGTAATGAAGAGCATTTAGCGATTGTTATTTCGTTTGAAGGAAGGGGACATAGTATAGGGGATATATGTCATATATTATTTTTTGATTAAATTTTTATTCTATAAACATTTCGATTAAGCAAGATTTTCCTCACTAAAATGAGGAAGTATATATATTATATAAGATATGAAGGAGCTCATTATGAAGCAGGTTGTAAATGAGGTAATCTAGTATTCAATATGTAAATATTATTTCTAATCAATATATTTTTACAATAACAGAAGAAAGAAAAAAGTGAATGCAACTTCTAGTATTACTATACTTGTGTTTATTTTGCTACGAAAAAGGCGTAAAGTTTATTACGCCTTATATCATTTTTCATCATATTTTATCTTTGTTTTTTTCCTTCGTATAAGGATAATCATGCCATGTGGGTGTAGAATCCTTGTGAAGTATAAATATTTTTTTAATTTGATTCCATACTGCTTCAATAAAATGAAACCAAAGGTTAGCGAATATACAGACTGCTATTAAAAGCAATGAAAAAGTTAAAAAATTTACGCTTATCATATTTTTTTATTTTGTTGCAAATTGTGTCATAAAGAAATCTGTAAAAGAAGCTAATTCATTTTCTTGTGAGACATATACATAAAGTGATTCATCTTCTAACCAATCATATGCATTAATACCGATATATCCTTTTTTATCTGGATAGATAATAAAGGCATCTGTAGGATATTTATTTCGATATGCTTTGTGTATTTCACTACGACGATAATATGTAGGATCACCACAACCAGAAAGGTCAGGCACAGTTGGAACCACAACAATAGTTTGGGTGTTCGCATTCCATCCAACAATTAAATTACCAATTTTTGTCTTACTACCATGAACAAAGCCATAATTAAAACGGCTTACATCTTCTGTGTATCCAAAAATTAATTGATAATTATCTCCATCTTCTACTACCTGATTAAACAGTACTCGCATTTTGTTTGAGTTAGCATTGCTTTTTTCCATATCAATCTCAGGTCCTTTAAATAATTTTTTGAAAATTCCCATATTTTTCCCTCCTTCATTTTGACAAATATATTATGAGAATAAACTAAACTATTTGTTTTTATTTATATCAATTGGATATTTATCTTTTAATTTTTCTAAAGTATTTACAAGAGCTTCTATTTGAAAATTTGCTGTTTCATCAGCAGCCTCAGGAATAAATAAGGGTAGTTGAGCAGGAATTGCTTTACGAACAACCATTAAAGCTAAACTCAAATTTATGAATAAATTAATATTCGTTTTTTCTGATTGAATTCCAAATTCTTCTAGAATTTCCTTAAATAACAATCTCTGTTTTTCTCGAAAAGTAGTATAACTTTCTGATGACAATCGATTAAATAAAAGTTGCTGTTCTTCAATTGTGAGTATCGCAATGCCATTTCTTTCACCATAACAACAAGAATAAAGAAACTTTCTTACTGCGCTTTTCCAATCTAAGGAAGTATCTTTCATAAGTTCATGTACATACTGAATAATTTTAGGTTGTTGGAAATAAAGAATTTCTACAATAAAATCTTCTTTTGTTGAAAAAAAGCTATAAAAGAAAGTACGTGATATACCAACGCTTTTATAAACTTGCTCAACTGTAGTATGCTGAATTCCTTGTCTTGCCATTAAATCTAACCCAATAGAAATCAGTTGTGAACGAATGTTCTCACGTTCTTCTTTTGAATAAGCCACCTTAGGCATATTCCATCACTCCTCATTAAAATAAAAACAAATATCTAAATCTATCTTTATTTTATCATATCTAAATAAATATAACAATTATTTATTAGTATCTTTAGCATTTAATTAGCGACAATTTATTCTATTCAAAACCCTGACTATAGAAATCAAATATTTAAAATGCATAAAATTAGAAAATAGTTAATTTAAATTTTATATCTAATTTTAGATTATCCGCATAAACACTATACTTTCAAGCATTTTGAAGTATAGGAAAACACTCATTTTACCACGAATTTACCACGATTGAATGAGCCTTGATATGACGATAGGAATTTGAAAAGGACACCTTATAGTTTGGTGTCCTTTTACATTAAAAATCATTAGTTGCTATTGATTGATGTTATATATTTTGTTAATCGTTCCTATTTCTTTTACGTTTTTTACCGAATAAAACAGCTAATACACCAGTTGAACCAGCAAACATAGAGGCGAACAATCCTACATTTGTTACATCGCCTGTTTTTACAGGGTTCTTTTGTCCGCTAGGCTTTGTTGGAGTAGTTGGCTTGTTCGGTTTCTGTGGCTGTTGTGGACTTACAGGTTTATGTGTTGTTTTTTCTTTTACTGTAACTGTAATTGTTTTTTCAGTAGAAGCTCCGTTTTTATCTGTTACCTTATAGGTTACATGGTAAGTACCAGCCTTAGAAGTGTCAACATCATTTGCAATGATATTATCTTTTGTTAAAATAATCGTTCCATCCTCTTTATCCGTTGCTGTAACATTTGCCAATGGGTCAAAAGTATCGCCTACATTCAATGTAATATCATTTGCAGAAATGGTTGGAACAGAGTTAAGGTCACCTGTATTTTGTTTCACAATTACAGTAATCGTCTTTTCAATAGAAGCACCGTTTTTATCCGTTACTTTATAGGTTACATGGTAAGTACCAGCCTTAGAAGTATCAACATCATTTGCAATGATATTTTCTTTTGTCAAAGCGATAGTTCCGTCCTCTTTATCCGTTGCTGTAACATTTGCCAATGGGTCGAACATATAGCCTACATTCAATGTAACATCATTTGCAGAAATGGTTGGAGCAGTATTCGGAATATCAGTTGAACCTTCTACAGTAACAGTAATAACTTTTCTACTAGATTTTCCTTCACTATCTGTTACTTTATAAGTTACATGATAAACACCAGCCTTAGAAGTGTCTACATCATTTTCAATTATATTTTCTTGTGTTAAAGTAATTGGACCATCTTCAAAATCACTGGCAGTTACATTTTTCAATGGGTCAAATGTATCCCCCACTTTTAATGTGACATCTTCTGCAAAAATATCAGGTAGAGATGATGTTCCAATTATATGTATTGTAATCTCTAATGTTTTTTTACCCCCTTTATATGTGCCACAATCATATTGATAAATGAAGTCTTTGTTTACATCATCAATATAAGCAATTCCTGTATCTTTATCTAATTTCCCATTCTGCAAGATAGTAATTTTTGAAATATCTATTCCTTTACATATATCTTTAAAATAGAAGTGATTTTTTTCTGTTGTAGTCCAAAGGTTAGTATTTCCAACATTTACAGTTTCAAGATTTGGATTGTTGCCAATGTTATACCATGTATAGTGCGTATCAGCAGTTAAAGACTTTAAATTTGTATTTTTGCTTACATCAAATCCCCACATATTTAAACCTATTATTTCAAGATTTTTCAAGCTTGTATTTTTGCTTAAGTCTAATTCTTTAAGAGGTGCAGCAAGTGATAAATCCTGTAAATTTGTAAAGTATTCTATACCTTTTATAGATGTAAATTCCTGATTATACCTTTCTTGTATTTTCATGCTAGTAACATTATTGATTTCTTCTTTTGATAAACTTTTGTCCTTATCTTTGTCGAAATTAGTTTCTACAAATAATCTAAATGCCTGATTAGGAAAATGTGCTTCATCAATAGCAATACTTCCAGCCTTTACCTCTGTATTCTTGCTTTCTTCGACTGTCTTATCTTCAGTAACCACTTCTTTTTCTGACGCTGTAGGTGCTTCCTGTTTTGTACTTTCTTCTGTCAAATCTTCTTTTGAAGTTTCTGCATTTTCTGCGTTTTCTGTTTCCTGTTCCACAGGAACTTGCTCTGTCTTGTTTTCTTCTACAATGGCTTCCTGCACAACTTCTGTGTTTTCCTGTGCCATGACAGGAGTAGGAAGCCCTGTAAGTGCAGTTGTTGTCCCAATCATCAATGCGGAACTTACTGCAAGGACTTGTTTTTTCTTCATAGTTTGTTCGCTCCTTGTTCTTCATAAATTTTCTGCATAGAAAAACGCACAAACCACCCCTTATAGCTGGGTAACTTGTGCGTTCTGTTTCTTATTGATAAAATTGAAAAAAGGGCAGAATTTACTTGTCTGTCTGTCGCAAGCGTAACAATGTGTGAACATGACTGTCAACCCTTTCTTTCAAAAAAATTCAATCCTTGCTTCTATACAAAAACATTATACTGGAAACAAACACCTCTTTCAATCTTTTTATGCGTGCAAGATAAAAAAATTGAGTATGACATCACACTTTTTCTTTTCTGATGTGGGGTAATCAAGAGGAAGAAAGAAAAAGTGTGCATTTTTGTTTCATAGAAAATGCTAAGGGTATGCTGATTTCTATTGTGGCGGATATATGGAACTGTTATAATATGGATATGAAGAAAGTGACAAATAAGAATTTAATATCATAAATGCTTCGCAACCGAAAAGTTGCGTGATAGTTGGTGGTGCAACCATAGAAAAATTGCTATTATGAGGCTATCAAATAGAAAGGAGAACCCAAAAATGAAATTTGGTCTAAATCAGTATTTTATGATTGCCTTGTGGCTTGTTGGAGTAACGGTTACCATCTATATTGTTAGCCTAATCGTTAAAGCACTGCGGAAGTACACAAAATCAGCACCGGTTAGGAAAGAAAAAGCGAAAAATGCGAAGACTCTTGGAGAAGTGTTAAAACAGCATAGGTTAGATTGTAAAATGACCCAGGAGTTTGTTGCAGAAACATTAGGTGTCAGCCGTCAGGCTGTCTCTAAATGGGAAAGTGGAGTTTCCCAAACAAAAGGATATTAAGGAATAACCTGTGTTTACCTGCTTGCAGAATACTGGTGTATAAGAGAATGGCACTTGAAATATAGTGTCTTT
>JAGZJH010000013.1 GCA_018365815.1 Erysipelotrichaceae bacterium | reverse complement strand
ATTTCTACATCTTGTTTTTTGGATTATTGTTTTTTTCCTTGCTTTTACTTTTACATTGCTTATGATTTATGCTTCGCCTTTTTTAATTTTTTTATTTTTTAATTGAAATCTCTACTCCACTTATCTAATGATTTTATTAACTAATTAAAGATATATTCAAACGTTTATCTATTACACCTCACACTTTTATTTAAAATAAAAATTTATAATTTGCAAAATTTTTTATCAAACAATTAACTGTTAAAATAGTAAATATTTCATATCCTATTGCATTTATAATCGCCTTAGAAATGTTTTTTATCCTATCTCATAATATTGTTTTATAATCTCGCTGATACACTTCTTTCCAAATCAACTGTCTATATTTTGAAATTTGTTGAGTTGTCATTTCTGTGGGATAGCTCATTAATTTTAATGGTATATTTTCATTTTCTGTTTCATAAGAAGGCATATAGTATTCATCATCATGGTAATAAAATCCTAATCTTTGGTAAAACTCTACCCGACGTTGTTTAATTTCATTATCAACTTTTTCTACTTCTAAAACTACTAACTTATCGACATTTTTGATAAAGTTGTTTAAAATTTTTGTTCCTTTGCCTTTTCCTTGATACTTTGGATTTAATCCAAAGTATTCAATATAGATAAATTCATTTAAATCTCGATAAACAATGATACTTTCAATTTCGTCTTTATTTTCTTTGTTGGTTGTTGTTAGTATTTTGCACAATCCCTTTTGATAGTGTTCTATGATTTCTTGATTACTGCGTCTTTCACCTTCATCGAAAAGTTTTGCTAATAATTCTAATTCTTTAGTTAACATTTTATCCCCCATTCTTTAATAGCGTATCCTACACCATCTTCTAAATTACTTTTACTGATATATTTTCCAAAAGTTTTGACTTCATCAGGAGCGTTTTCCATGATGACTGAATTTTCAAATAATTCAAACATCGAAATGTCGTTATAACTATCTCCAATAACCATGACTTCTTCTGGTAAAATATTCATACTTTTAATGGCTTGCATTAAGATTTTTCCTTTAGTGGCTTGTAAATTTGTAATTTCAACATTATCTGGAAATGATGAAAGGTATGAGATAGTTCCCATTTTTTCAAATTTAAATTTAGCACGACTGATTTTGCTGACATTATAATCAAAAGCTTCTATTTTAATGATTGATACGTCTTTTAAAAATGTCTTGTAGTCGTTTATTTCTGTCATTTTGAAGCATGAATGTTTTTTTGAAATTCGTTCATATGCTTCTTCATAAGTGGCTTTACCGGTTTTAACTGATCTTTCGATAAAAGCGTTTTGAACATTTTCAACCGGTTCTACTGAATATGTTCCTAATGTAGTATAAATCATAAAACAAATTTGTTCTTGTTTTAATATTTCTATGACTTCTAAAGCATCTTGATAGTTTAAATAAGCACTGCTAATTAATTTTCCTTCTTCATCAATATACTCTGCTCCATTTCCTGTCACACAAGCACATTTGATGTGATAGGATTCGATGACCGGAGCTATATCGCTATATGCTCTTCCTGAAGCAATGACAAAATAGATACCTTTTTCTTTTGCTTCTTTAATCATTTTTACATTATAAGCACTAATTCCTCCATTACCATCTAATAAAGTTCCGTCCATATCGCTAGCTATTAATTTTATCATAATCTCACACTCCTGCTTTTATTATATCATAACAGTTTTTATTTCTTAATCTTTTTCCATTTACGAAATTAATGATACTGTGTTTACCGGGCATTCTCAATGTTTGTTACTTATTTGTTAATTCCAAATAACCCTTTATCGTTATGAGTTCCGGGAGTTTGACGGTTAAAATTAAAAATAATCTATTTGTAGATATTGATTAAAACATTACTCTAAAATAACGATATATTGTAAACATATTTCCTAAATAATTAAGCTCAACTAAACAAATAGTAATGAAAAAATCAATGTTATTTGTTTTATATATATTTATTCTTGTAAACTTCAAAATCTATTTTATTGAAACTCCTTACATTTTGTGTTATAAATATTAATAAAGGAGTGGTTAAATGGCAGTTAGAAAAGCAAGTAAAGCGAGTTTTCCTCAAAAAGTATGCTTTGCGCTAATGATTTTATTTTTATTTCCATGGTCATTAATTTATTTATTTTTTTGGCGTGGAAGATGTGTTTATTGTGGTAAACGTATCCTTTTTAATAAACATGTGTGTAAAAAATGCTATCGCAATTCAACAGCAATTGTTAATGAATTTGATTCTAAAATGGAAACTTTTTTCGCTCAAATGGGAGCAGTTGAAAGTATTGATGATATTTTAGGGCAATATTATTATATCATTGAACGAATTGATGGAATTGAAGTCATTTATGACGCACTGGATGATGAAGTGGATACTGAAAGTATGAAAGAATCTGTACTTAACTATTTAACAGAAAATTTAAAAAATTGGTATAAAGCACATTTACCTCAGTTTGAAAAAAATATTGCTTATAAAAATGAAACATTAGAGTTAATTCAAGAAGGAATTATTCAATATGATATTTTTAAAGATTTATTAGTTTCATACCAAGAAAAAATTCTATCAATCAAAGAAGATATTGACGACGATGATGAATAAAAAAACGACGATTACAATAATCATCGTTTTTTTACTATTCATTTATATTTAAATAAAGTTTAACACAATTATTTTTATATGTTATTATAAACCTAACCTTAGTGATGATATAAGGTTTCTTTTTTATTTTTTTCAATATGGTTAACAACTAACGCAGTAGCAAGCATTCCCCCAATAAAACCACCGATATGACCGCTAAGTGAAATACCTGAGGCTAAAAAAGAAATTAAAAACATTAAAATAATATTAGGTAATAGTGAACGATAGATTCTTTCATAAATACCTTTATATTGATAAGCGATGACTACAATTGCTCCTAATAATCCAAAAATTACGCCACTAATTCCACCAGACATTGTATTAGCACCATATCCATTAATTAAAAAAG
This sequence comes from Erysipelotrichaceae bacterium, assembly GCA_018365815.1. GTDB lineage: Bacteria > Bacillota_I > Bacilli_A > Erysipelotrichales > Coprobacillaceae > Beduini. The sequence goes on along the minus strand of JAGZJH010000013.1, from coordinate 48,085 downwards.
CAATATAACCTAATAAATTAGTACAAATAGCAGAACTCATAATAATAATTAAATAATGTTTAGATTTAAATGTTTGCTCTAAAAAACAACCTATTCCTTGTAAACTATAACAATTACAAGCAAGGTGAATAATTCCAAAATGAATAAAATTTGATGTAATAAAACGCCAGTATTCACGGCTCCATTCTACAAATAAAGGATTAAAAGCTCCTAGTTCATAGGCTTCCCACGCACTCATTGTTTCACCATATTTGATAAAAGAATATAAGTAAACAATTAAACAGATTAAAATTAAACTATATGTAATTTTGCATTTTTTATATTTATTTTCCATTTTCTTCTCCTAAAAATTGATAAATTGAAAGTTGATCATAAGTTTCTTTTTCTATAATATGCTCTTTATCCTGTTCTATTAAGTCGAATAAAGGAATATCTAATTCAAGCATATCCATAGTTAATCCAATGGCCCCATGTTCAACTAAACGTGCATTGCCATAAAATTCATCGTCCATGATTGCAACTAATTTAGTCCATTTTTGACTGAAATTTTGCATTGCAACTAACCAAACTGCACCGGAATTGATTTGTGAATGCATAATAATAGAAGCCTTTGATAAAATAAAAACATATTGATTACGATCAATTGCATGAACTAAATCAAATGAAGCCAAAGGGTGATGCGCACTCATCATAAGCATTTGACCATTTTTTAGCGGTTTAGCATATTCCTTCATTTCTTGAATAATATTCCCACAAATAAAATCTACTACTTTTCCACCATATTTTAATTGTTGTTTTATTGAAAATTTTTCGACCCCTCGATTGCCACAACTAATCAGCGTAAGACCTTCTTTACAAAGTTTCATCACTAATTGACGTGTGTTTTGATCAATTCGACGTGTGGATTTAATTGGTCCTGCCACACACACCATATCATCATATAACAATTGAATATTTCCGGTATAGTATAAAATTAATGGAGTGTGTTTTTTTAATTTTAATTTTAAATTTATTGGATAATTTTGTTCGTATTTAGTAGTTACTAAAACCCCTAGCATTTCTAAATTCAATAATTGTTCAAGTAATTTTGAAAGTCTTTTATTAAATAAAGTAATACGCATTGCGAGTTCCTCTTCAATATCAAGATTAATCATAATTGCTTCAAATGCTAGTGAGAGCAATCCAGCAGGTCGTTTAATTTGTGAATGTTTAAGTTTTTTTTCTAACTCTAACCATTCCTTTTGACTCATTGAAGGTTCATCAATATCGACTAGCTCCCCACAATATAACAACAAAGCAATACTATCCAAGCTCAAATTTAATCTTGGTTGTGTATTATAGTTAATTTCTCTCATTCTATTCAGTCCATTCTATGTAAAATATAAAGTATAAATTAAAGCAAAACTTAAATATGGAATAAATGCTAGACGTTTCTTTCTTAAATTAAATAAAATCGCCAATATGCACGCAAGTAACAAGCAGATTAACCATTTTTCCACCTTCAACAATCCACCAATCATTAAAAACAAATCAAAATCCGCTTCACCAAAAGCAGTTTCTTTTCGTATTAATTTGTATAAAATTGAATAACTTTTAAATATCAAAAACAAACTAAGTGCCAATATCATACGATACCAACGATCGGATTGCAAAAGTATATATACGAAAACCAGTAGTTTTAATCCGTTAATTATTTTTGCAGATACGACTTGATTGAAAAAATCCATTTTTGAAAGTATTAATAATCCACTGATAAAAAAACAATCCATCATTGCTTGAATAATATTCAGATTATAAATCAATGAACTATAAAAAACAATTGATAATACAATTTCTAATTCATATTTATTCAAAAAATATTGATTAACGCCAAATAGTTTTTTTTCTTCTTTTTTAAATAAATGCGTTAAATAAAAACTCAAAATCAAGTTTATCACCCCCGTATTTTACCATAATTTTATCCAATAAAAAAGATAGCACATTATAATATACTACCTTTTTTTAACTGTTACTTTATATTTTGAATAATTTTTACCAATTCTTCTTCTTTTGCTTCTATGTCTTGTAATAGTTTTATTTGATTTTTTGCTCTGACTAAATTATGTGTTGGATAGTTGATTTTATAATATACATCTCCATTTAAATAATCACTTAAAAAACGTAAACTTTGTTCATAAACAATCACTTTAACGCCTAAGACTAATGAATCTTTTTCACTTTGATTTAAAATATCACCACAGGCTTTTAAAAAACCTTTACTAAAAGCTTTAAATAAATCTAAATCAAGATAAACTTCTTCTAAATTAGGATTATCTTCATAAGTATGATTAGCCCCTGAACGCATTGCATCACCAAAATCAAAAGCTGCAAATCCAGGCATAATAGTATCAAAATCAATGACACAAATTGGTAAATGTGTATTTTGATCCATTAAAATATTTGATAATTTAGTATCATTATGGCATACACGCATTGGAATTTTATGATCTTGATATAAATCATACAATAATGAAGCAATTGGTTGTCTTGATAATAGATATTCTATCTCATCACTTACCTCTTGACGACGATGATTGTAATCTACATTCAAAGAATCTAAGAATTGTTCAAAACGTTTTGGGGTATGGTGAAAATCAGGAATTGTTTCGCCAATAGTTGTCACATCAAAGTCGCTTAATGCTTTATAAAATTCACCAAAACAATACCCAGTATGATAAAAATCATCAACTTTTTCGATAAAATCATAAGTAAAACTATTTTCAATAAACGATAACATTCGATAATAATCTTCTCCAATTTGAATGTAAGATTTGTTGTGTAAAGTTGGAATAATTTTTAACGTTTTAATATTTTTTAAGTTTAAATGTTTAATAACCGATGACATATTATTCATTAATAAATCAACATTTCTAAAAATGCTATGATTAATACGTTGAAGTAAGTAATCATTTTTCAATCCTTTAATGATATATGTATCATTTATATTCCCTGAATGATTAGGAAGAATTTGAATAATGGTATCTTCAATATTAAATTGATAAGCAATTTTTTCAATATGTTCAACAACATGTTGCCATTTTTTTAAATCTAAATCATATTGATCTAATTTTTGACTAATCCCTTCAATCACTTCTTGGCGATCTTCAATATATGTCACGCCATACCATTTTTCGTTAGTCGTATAAACTTTAACGTTAATATGTTGTTGGTGGATTAGATAATCAATCACACTTGGTAAGTAAAATTCTGCTTTTTCTGGATTTTTTAAATATTCATTTTTTAAAAAATCATCTAATAAATAATTAATATGTCTAAATATATCTTGACTTACTCCCCACATATTCATTGAGACAATTTGATTTTCTTCAAGTGTATGGGGTTGATTTTGAGCATCATCATAGACAATTTGATCATTTAAAAGATGGATACTCGTGCATTCTTCAATGCTTTGTAAATAGCCATAACGTTCATGGCACAATCCTCTTGAAACACTTCCAAATTTAGAAAGGGTGTTTTTTAAAGGATAACCTACCATGACATATGTTGATTCGTTCACTTCTTTTTTTAAAGCATGATATAATTCTACATAAGCATTTTTCCCGTAATAATCATCGCCATTAATCACCCCACAAGAAACATCTACAATATCTTTACAACAATATAATGCATGTGCTGTTCCGAGTGGTTTTTTTCTATCAACAATTTGTGTTTGATAGACATATTGAATATCGTAACTTTCATCAAATGAATGACGAATGGTTTGTTTAACTATTTCTTCATTTTCTTGTTTAACGATAATGATAAATCTTCTAAACCCAGCTTGAAAGGCATCATATAAAGAATATTCTATAATCGTTTTATTTTTGGGTAAAAAAGCATCTGCTTGTTTCAATCCACCATAGCGACTGCCTAGCCCGGCAGCCATAATAATTAATATTGGTTCTTTCATTAATCTGTCCCCCGCAAAAAAATCACTTTATCAATGATTTTTAGTCATATAGTTTGATTATAAGTGATTATCTAATAAGAATCAAGTTAATCAAGGTATAAAAAAATCGATTAATATCGATTTTTACACTTCATTTTTTGCTTTAAAATCAGTTTTAGCCATTTTCTCTAAAGCATTTTGAGCCGCTTTTTGTTCTGCTCTTTTTTTACTTGTCCCTTTTCCAACTCCTAAACACATCTCTTCCATCATTACTGCAATTTCAAATTCTGGTGCATTTGAAGGACCTGTCACATTCAACAATTCATAATTGACTGTTTTACGGGTATCTGATTGGATAAGTTCTTGCAATTTTGTTTTATAATCAATGATGTCTTCGTAGTCTAAATCACTTGCATGTCTATAAATCGTTTCTTCTAATATTTTTTGAGCATATTCCGGACCAGCGTCTAAATAAACTGCCCCTACAAATGATTCAAACACATTGGCTAATACGGAATCACGATCACGTCCACCATTTTTTTCTTCACCTACTCCTAAATATAACACGTCACCAATACCAAGTTGTCTAGCAAATCTAGCTAAAGATTCTTCTCGAACTAATTTAGCACGATGAGTAGTTAATTGCCCTTCTGATTCATTTTTAAAACGATTGAACAAAAAATCTGAAACATATAACTGTAATACAGCATCTCCCATAAATTCTAAACGTTCATAATCATTTATTTTTTGATGACGTTCATTGACATAAGAAGCATGTGTAAAGGCTTCTTTATATATTTTTAAATCATGATAGGGAATTTCGTGTTTTTTTAAAAAATCAATTAATTTCATGATTAAGTCCTTCCTTCATTTTTTCACAGACATTGGCTTCAACCATCTCTTTAGCAAGTACCATTGCATTGTAGAAAGCAATACTATCACTTGCGCCATGAGCTTTAATTACCGGGTGATCAAAACCAATCATCAACGCACCACCGGCTGAACGATAATCAAATGTACTTGCCATTTGTTTAAATGATCCAGAAGCAATTAATGCTCCGATTTTACCGCTTAATGATGACATCAATGTATTCTTCATTATTTTCATGACTAATTTTGCTGTTCCTTCAATCGATTTTAAGGCAATATTACCACTAAATCCATCAGTCACAACAACATCTACTTCTCCTTCTAATACTTCTCGACCTTCAATATTTCCCACAAAGTTTAATTGACTTTGTTTCAATAACTGATAAGTCGTTTGATGAAGTTCGTTTCCTTTTTTCTCCTCTGTCCCAATATTTAATAAAGCCACTTTAGGAGAGTTAATTTGTTTAATCACACTTGCATAAGTGCTTCCCATAATTGCAAATTGCATCAATTGTTCGGGTGTATTAGAAGCATTTGCCCCCACATCTAACATCAACATTCCTTTTTGGTTAAAAGTAGGCATACTTGCCATTAAACAAGATTTTTCAACCCCATCAATACGTTTTAAAAATAACATACAACTTGCATAATACGCACCGGTATTACCAGCAGAAACAATTGCATCTGCTTCATCATTTTTAACTAAATGCACGGCTTTAAACATACTAGATTCTTTTTTACGACGTATCGCTAAAATACTTTCAGTCATTTCCATCACATCACGTGCATCTACTATTTCAATTTGTGGATATTGTTTTAACTCACTTAATTCTTCTTCTTTACCCACTACTTTTAATTCAATATTTTTAAATTCTTCTGTAAATTTTTTAACTGCTTCAACAACTGGCTTTGCTCCTAAATCGCCACTCATTGCATCGATTGCTAACTTCATTGCTTTCACCTCTAGTAAATAGTATATCATACTTATTAATTAATCTAAATAAGTATCATTATTTTGAATTTTATTTTTTAATATTTGTTTTAAATAAAAATACTTTTTATCCTCAATATGTTCAATAATCATTGAAGCATCATTTTTCGCAATTTCTAATATATTAAAATCTTTTAACACATCAGCAATTAAAAATGATGGTAACCCACTTTGTCTTTGTCCTAACATTTCACCAGGGCCTCTTAAGTTCAAATCATATTCTGAAACTTCAAAACCATCATCATGGGTTTCTAAAAAATGTAAACGATCAAGAGCCTCTTGATCAGTAGAAGAAGTAAATAAATAACATTTTCCTTGTTTGTTTGATCGTCCTACCCTTCCACGTAATTGATGTAATTGACTTAAACCAAAACGATGAGCATCGTAAATCACAATCATATTAGCATTTTGAACATCTACCCCTACTTCAATCACCGTAGTGGAAACTAATATATCAATTTCATGGTTTACAAATTGTTGCATTGTTTCTTCTTTGGTTTCATCGCTCATTTTCCCATGTAATAAGCCTATATGCATACGATTTTGATAGTATTTTACCATACCGTTATAAATGCTTGTTGCATTATTAACATTACTCATATTTTCGCTTTCATCTACTAATGGACAAACCACATAGCATTGTCCCCCATTTGCAATATAGTCCTCTAACTCCTTTAAAATAGGTTTCATGCTTCGAGTTTTAATGACTTTTGTTATTGTTTGTTGACGATGACTTGGTTTTGTTTTGATTGTTGAAACATCTTTATCCCCATACATAATCATCGCTAAAGTTCGTGGAATTGGTGTTGCTGACATTGTTAATAAATCTGTTTGATTACCTTTATCTTGTAATTTTTTTCGCTGATTAACACCAAAACGATGTTGTTCATCAGCAATGACTAATCCCAGATTTTTAAACTGCACTTGATCTTGAATTAAAGCATGTGTTCCCACTACAACATCGACCCCATTAATTGCAATTAAATGTTGCATTTCTCTTTTATCTTTTGCGTTTAAACTTCCAGTTAACAACCCTATTTTAATCGGGGTATTTTTAAATAATGATTGTAAGGTTTTTAAATGTTGTGAAGCCAATATTTCAGTAGGTGCCATTAAAGCACTTTGATATCCGGCTAAGTAATTAGCATAAATCGCAATACTTGCCACAACTGTTTTACCACTTCCAACATCTCCTTGTATTAAACGATCCATCATCATCGAGCTTTGCATATCTTTTAATATTTCTATACTCACTTTAATTTGATCATCTGTTAATTTAAACGGTAAATCATAAATATACTCATTTAATTGCATTTGATCATACATTTTAGCGACTCCGACATTTTCAAGATGATGAAAACGTTTGATATACATCATCGTTAACTGAAATTTTAAAAATTCTTCGTATTTCAAATATTTGATCGCTTGTTTTAATTTAAATTCACTTGTCGGTTGGTGAATTTCTTTTAATGCCTCTTTTAAATAAATGAGTTGGTGTTTTTGAATAAATTCTTCAGGAATAAAGTCAATCAAATCATTATCCATTAGTTTTAATGCTTTTAATATATAATTTTGCATTGATTTACTTGTCATTCCTTTTTTAACTGAATAAACAGGATAAATTCCTTCGATCTCAATTAAAGGTTGAAGTTTGATATCATTTGCTATAATCGAATGTTTGTTTTTATCTAGCTTACCGATAATTGTAATCACTTTGTTTAAAGTAAGATTTCGTTTTAAAAAATGCCGATTAAAAATACTCACTAAATATTCACCATACTGACTACTGACTTTAAAAGACATTCTTGTCATATTTTTACGAATAAAAAATACTTTGGGTAAATCAATTATTGTTGCTTCTACTATAATTTTATCACTTTCTTCATTAGGAATAGTTGCTTTTAAAACATCATAACGATAAGGATAATAGGTTATTAAATCATTAAGCCTATAAATTTCCATCGTATTTAATAATTCAATACGCGAAAGTGTTATTTTTAATTTTTTTAAATCTGTTTCCATCATTTCATTTCACCTATGCTTCATTATAGCATATTATGTAAAAAATACCCAAATGAGTATTTTTATTTATCTTCATAAACTTCACAAGCACACATTGTAAAATGGTAAATACCTTTAATTTTTTGATGATGATATAATTCTACCCTCACTTTCGCATTAAGTTGTTCAAACACATCTTTACTCATTTTTCCTAACTGCGGTCCTTTTAAAGCATAGGGGTGTTGATGTTCAATGTATAAATGAATATCCTCTTGATTTTGTTTAAGATGAATATGATGTAAAGATTGTTCTATTACTTTCGCTCCTAAATAAGTTGTATAAAAATGTTGTTGACCATTCAACATCATCACCATAACAATTCCGGTAAAATCAAATAGTTTAAGATTAACTTTAGCAATGGCTAAAGTTAAACAAGCATACTCATTTTCGCAATGATTGGATTGTAACCAAAAATATTGTTTTGGAAAAGACTGTCCACGATCTTTTTCAATATAACCAATTGCCTTTAAGTCAAAGGGGTGTTCATTAATTTTTAAATCGACATAACAACAATGATGTAAACTAATGAGTGAATGAACACACTCAAGAAATTTTAAATAATAAAACGGTCCCATAATCGTTGGACGATATAAAGAAGTCTCCATTGGAGTTTGTAAGCCAAAATGAATTGTTCCCTTCATAGTAACCTTATCTTTAAGATTTAATACAATATGATCTAAATAAAAATGATTGTCTTTTAATGCAATGTGAAAATGATGTTTATCAAATTTAAATTCTGTTAATTCAAAACGAATATATTGCGATTGTTTAGAAATACTATCTAATGTTTGAATGAAGGCATGTGAATTTTCTTGATCATGAATCACTCCCACAATAATTGCCATCGACATTTTTAACGAAGTAATTTTATAATACCAACCTTCAAAATAAGGTGTTCGACTAATAGGATGGTAAGCCATTTCTTTTTTATTCATGATAGTCCCTCCCATTAGATTTTACGATTAAATCATTTATTTTATGACTCGTGTATTATTTTTTTCATACGATACATCGATTGATCAGCTTTTTCATATAATTCTTTAAAATCTCTTCCTTCTTTTGGAAAACAAGCATATCCAACACTTCCAGATACTTTACTATTGGAAGTATAATTTAATGTAAGTGATGATTGAATACGTTCGATAATTGAAAGCAAATTTTCATGATCTTTGATATTTTTAAGCAACATCACAAATTCATCTCCGCCTATACGACAACATAAATCTTCATTTCGCAAACTTTGTTTTAAAATCGTCGCTACATCAATTAAAACTTGATCACCAAAACTATGCCCTAGTGTATCATTAACTTTTTTAAAATGGTCAATATCAATCATCACTAAAGTATGCATATGCTTAGGATTACGAATTAAAAATTGATTGACTTCTTCAATCATTGCCTTTCGATTATAAAGACCGGTTAATGAGTCTTCGATTGAACGTTGTTTTAAAGTACGTAACAACTCTTTTTGATGATGAATATTTTTTATCAAAATTGAAGCTTTTAAATGATTGGTAAAGGAATCAACAATTAAATGAACATCTGCTTTAGCATAAAATTCTTCACCATTCATTGCAACTTGTTTAAACTCTAAAGTTAAATCGTTATTTTGATGTTGACTGACTAAGGTTAATGTTTCTATGTTAAAAAAATTATCAAATTGCTGTTGGTCTTGTTCAATAATTAATTTTTTAAAATAAGCAATTGTTTTTGAAAATGATGTTAAACATACAGAAGAAAGTTCACCTATTTTTTCTTCAATAGTATCTGACGTTAAATCACATTCTAAACTTAGATATGTTTTAGACTGTATTGAGGCTTTATAATTTTTCCATTTCATATAAGCCAGTTCTTTTTCTTTGGATAATGTAATATCCTCAATACTTAAGATGCTTTAATTCTTACATTTAACTGGTACGGTTTTTATTCTAGCATCACTCACTTAGAAATGGAGAGCCGTATGCATTGAAAGGCGCCCGTACGGTTCGGGAAGGGGCGAGGTCTTTTAGACTTCACCTATTTCATTCATCATAAGCATATTCATCTAAGAAGTTTGTCATATTTTGTTTATAGACTATCAGAGCATATATACAAAAAAAAGAAGGTTTCCCTTCTTTGGCCAATTTTTGATACTATTTACTTTCGACTTAATTCATTTTTATCTGTTTTGTGTATAAACTAATTGTCGATATGATCTAACCCTTGAATTAGTTTAACGACGATATGATTAAAACTTTCCACTTCTTCTTCATTTAATTCACTAAATAATGCTTTTTTAATTTTATCAATTTCCTTTTCACATCCTTGAATAGCTTCAACCCCTTTTTGAGTAATAAAAATAATATTACACCGTCCGTCAGTTTGAGATTTTTTTCGTGCAACAAAACCGTTTTTTTCCATACGATTTAACGAAGTTGTAATAGAAGCCTTGGCAATATTGGTCTTTTGTGCTAATTCATGTTGAGTTAATCCTGGATATTTCATTAATGTTCTTAAAATATGATGTTGTCCCCGATAAATTCCATATTTTTGACATGCTAAATGTAATAAATAATCATGTTTTCTCATCAAATTTCCAAATAAATGGGTTGGTTCTTCTTTTTTCATTATCTCACCTCATTATTTTCATATTACTCTAAACCATTTGAATTGTCAAAACTTTACTAAAATTACAGTGTTTTTTTGCAAAATATTCCCATTTTTGCAAGTTTTATCAATATAAAAAGACTTGATTTAGATAACCAAGTCTATATCGTTTATTTATTCTTTAATAATTCGTTTACTTTGATAGTAAGTCGCAATAAAATATCCACCATAAATGAATACAATCAATACTGCCGTTAAAGCAATGGAAGGTCCCATATCTTGGGCTGAAAATGTCGCAATAATTTGGCGACCGACTTCTATTCCAAAAACAGAATGAACCATTGCTAAAGCAAGTGGAAGCAAATAAAAAATTCCTGTTTGGTAAAATAAAGCACGGTTCATCATTGCTTCACTCACACCAATTTTTTTAAGAATAGCATATCTTTCCACATTATCAGAACTTTCAGATAATTCTTTTAAAGCAAGTAATGCTGCACTGGTGATTAAAAAGATAATTCCTAAGTAAAGGGCAACAAAAACTATAATTGTTGAAGTTCCCGCAATAGCTTCTTCAGCAATAATTTTTGTCATTATATTTAAATTGGATAACTCTGTATCTGGCAAAGTTTCAATTTGACGACTGATTTCATTTTTCTCTTTACTATCTTTCACATTAAAATTTGCATTCAAAATTTCTTCATTTAAGGTTAATCCTTGAACCACTTGATCGGGCACTATAAATACGCCCGTATTTATCGCTTGTGGACTGATTTCAACAATGCCATCAATACATTTTGTAAACTTAGGCATGAGTTGATACCCATTAATTGTTAAAGGGGTATTTAATTCTAATACCTGATTTCTAAAATTTACAATATTTCTATAATTGGCTAAAATGACATATTCATTTGTTGAAAGTTCAATCGGTTGTTGATGCAACAACGGGGCTAATTGGTTATATATAGAAACCGGTACAATAGATTCTAAAGTATCAGTTTTTACAGCTGGAAACTTTTGTAACATCTCATCTAAAATTGGAGCAATCGAATCCCCTAAAGTAAAATTTTCATCATTATATATTGGTAATGTGACCTTGTTAGTTAACTTACTCATATCAAAATCATTTTGAGTTAAGTAATCTGTAATTGAAATTTGATCGTCTTGCTTATTTTGACGAATGGATAAGTCCATCGGAGTCAGTTTTTCTAAATCGTGATTGAATGAATTTTGTAAAGCCAGTGATGAAGATAACATACAAATAGTTAAAAACAACATTAAACAAATCATACTCATTGAAACTACTGTCGTATTAATTTTTGAATGAATTTGTCTTAAAACAAACATATTTAAATCTTTTAGATAAAGTGATAAACGTTGTTGAACCAGTTTTAACACAAAGCCTGATAACGAATAGAAAAATAGAAAAGTAGCAAAAACTCCCATTAAAATGTACATGCCTAAACTATTTAATCTAATATTAGAAAAATCTATTGTCACTTTATAATAAGCATACGAAAGTATGATGATTGAAATAATAAATAAAATCACTGAAAGCAAAGGATTACGCATCTTTACTTGTTCATTTTGATGACTTGCTTTAATTAAATCAATTAATTGATATTTTGAAATCGTACGAACATTAAACAACATAATAAGCACATACATCACTCCAAAATATATAATTGTTTTAATACAAGCTGATGATGAAAATACAAATGTATAATCTGTTAAATTGGCTCTAAACATTCGAACTAGTAAAACAGAAGTAAGTTGTGAAGCAAAGATTCCAACAATTAATCCAATGCTAAGTGAAAGTATTCCAACACATAAAGTTTCTAAAAATAACATCTTTGAAATTGACGATTTTGACATGCCTAAAGTCATATAAATACCAAATTCCTTTTTACGACGGCGAATTAAAAAATTATTGGCATAGACTAGCAAAAACCCTAAAATCACAGAAACAAAAACAGACACACCGCTTAACATATCCATTAAAAAGTCAATTAATTCTGAAGCACTGTTAGATAAATCCATCATTGCTTTTTGTGAATCGATTGAATTAAAAATATAAAACACTGCCACTCCTAAAAAAATAGTTAAAAAGTAAATCATATAATCTTTAAAACTTTTTTTCATATTACGCATTGATAACTTAAATAACATCATTTAAGTCACCCCCAAGAAGTGTCACTACATCAATAATTTGATTAAAAAACTCTTTACGAGATAAATTTCCACGTACTAATTCATTAAAAATCTTTCCATCTTTAATAAATAAAATACGATGACAATAACTCGCACTAAAAGCATCATGAGTGACCATTAAAATAGTTGCTTTTAAACGTTGGTTTAATGATTCAAAGTTTTCTAATAACAAACGTGCTGCTTTAGAATCTAATGCTCCGGTGGGTTCATCTGCTAAAATTAATTGTGGTTGTGTAATCATTGCCCTTGCACTGGCGACACGTTGTTTTTGCCCACCAGAAAGTTGATAAGGATATTGATTTAAAATATGATCAATTTGTAAAGTTTTCGCAATTTTTTTAACTCGTAAATCAATTTCTTTCGCATTTACTTTTTGAATTGTTAACGCTAATGCGATATTTTCATAAGCAGTAAGTGTATCTAGTAAATTAAAATCTTGAAAAATAAATCCTAACTGCTCACGTCTAAATTGATCCAATTTCTTTCCTTTTAATTTAGTAATTGATTGCCCGTTAATCACAATTTCACCAGATGAAATACGATCAATTGTGGAAATACAATTCATCAAAGTCTTTTTTGCACTTCCACTAGCTCCAATAATTCCCACAAATTCCCCTTCGTTAATATCAAAACTTATATGATCAATAGCTTTTGTAATATTCCCCTTATTACCATAATATTTTTCTACATTTTTGACTGATAAAACATTTTTCATAATGTACGCTCCTTTCTTTTTACACTTATAGTTTAAATTTTTTAAAGGTTATCAGCCATCGATTTTCCTTACAATAAACTTACATTTTTGTCATGTTATTGATTGGAAAAGTTAACATTACAGTAGTTCCTTCATTTAACTTAGAATCAATACTTAAACTTAATCCTAGTTTTTTAGAAAGTTGATGACATAAATATAATCCAATACCTGTTGACTTTTCGTTAACACGTCCATTTGTTCCGGTAAATCCTTTTTCAAATATCCGATTAATCTCTGATTCTTTGATTCCAATCCCTTGATCTCTAATCATTAAAACTATCGAATGAGTAAAAGTAACTGTATAAATTTCTAACGAAGCATACTCTTGTTTTGCATATTTTAAACTATTATCAATAATTTGATTTAAAATAAACTCAATCCATTTAGAATCACTATAAACCTCACACTCTAAATCATGTAAATTTAACTTTACACTTTGATTTAAAATGGCTTTTTGATGTTTCATGATCACTTGATGGACCACTGATTTTAAAGAAATTTTTTTAACTAAATAATCTTTTTGTGTATAATTCATTCTTGCATAAAACAACGCTTGTTCAATATATTTTTCAATTTTATCCAATTCTTCTTTAACACTTTCCATCACTTGATTAGGATTATTTTGTGCAATCATTTGAGTAACCGCCAAAGGGGTTTTAATCTCATGAACCCACATTTCTATATATTCTTTATAATCGATATTTTGATATTTATAATCATTCACTTTTTCAAGCATTGAATGCTCCATTTCAATAATTACCTTTTTTAATAATAATCCTTCACTGAAATTAGCATTATCAATCACTTCGGGTAATAAATATTTTTGATCTAATTGTTCAAGTTGATGAAATACTTGTTGATAGTATTTCTTTTTATAATAAAACTCACCGATAATCATTATTCCATAAGTTAAAAACAGACATACAAAGACGTAAACATGAATAAATAGTGGTAAACAATAAATCAGTAAAAAAATTTCTATCGTAAAAATAGCAAAACAATAAATACAAATTTGCCATAAATGTTCATAAATCCATCTTTTTAACTTCATTTTAACATATACCCCAGCCCTCTTTTAGTCACAATACATTCTTTTAATCCAATTTCTTCTAATTTACGTTTTAATCTTGATACATTTACGGTTAAAGTATTATCATCAATAAACAATTCACTATCCCACAAATCAGTAATAATTTGCTCCCTTGTAACAATTGTCCCTTTGGCTTTCATTAATGTGTGCATAATACGCAGTTCATTTTTAGTCAGTTCAATACTATTTGTTTTAGTTTCAAGTAAACTTTTAGTAAGATCTAAAACATATCCCTCTCCCGTTAAAATACTATTTTGAATGCCTTGCATACGTTTAAAAATATTATTGATTCTTGCAAGCAAAATTTGTGTATTAAATGGTTTTGTCACAAAATCATCAGCTCCATAATTCATAGACATTAACTCATCAATTTCATTATTGCGACTTGTGATAATGATAATCGGCAACGAAGATACTTTTCTGATTTCTTTACAAATATATTGTCCATCATAATAAGGTAAATTAATATCGAGTAATACTAAATCACAATCACTTTCTAAAACCCTTGCAACCGGATTTGAAAAATCTTCTAACCGATAACTTTCTAATCCGTTACGATTTAAAAAGGTCACCAGTTCTTGACTTAATTTTTCATCATCTTCAATAATTAAAATCTTTCTCACAACGCTTCCTCCCTTTTATAATAAGAATAACATATTCTATAAGCAAAAAAAAGCAATATCCCATTCCTTCAATTGCCACTTTTAAACTATAAAAGTCTTATTTAATAAAAAAAGATAAACAACATCACATTGTCTATCTTATATATATATCTTTAAGCTTCTTTGAACTTTTTTAAATTTGAAAAAGCTACGTTGATTCCTAATACAACTAGCAATATGGCAAAAATCAATTGTAATCCTTGAGTTAATGGATCAATTGATCCTGTAATAATCCAAGCATTTATAATCGTATAAATTGATTGTCCTAATGAAGTAAATGTCACAATTAACATCACTATCATCGGAATCCATAGCATAAACCCTTTTCGCCCAGTTGTTTTTAAAAATACGGCTAATGAAATTAAAACTAAACCGGCTAATAATTGATTACTTGCCCCAAATAAAGGCCAAATATTATTATATCCCCCTAAAGCTAATACATAGCCAAAAAATAAAGTAATCATTGTAGATGCATATTTATTTTTAAAGATTTTAGCTAAGCCTTTTTCATTTCCTCCATTATCACATAACTCTTGCAATGACATACGACCAATTCTAGCCACTGAATCTAGTGAAGTTAAGGCTAAAGCAGAAACGCACATTGCCATAATACAAGTCGCAATATAATTAGGAACCCCTAATTTACCTAAAAAACCAGATACACCAGTTGAAAATAATTGAAATGGTGTCCCTTCTGGTAACATTCCATCACTCGCTAAAGAAGAAGCCACGACTAAAGCCACAACTGCAAGTAATGCTTCTAATAACATCGCCCCAAATCCAACTAATCGCATATCTTTTTCATTGCTGATTTGTTTAGATGATGTTCCACTAGAAACTAGTGAATGGAAACCGGAAACTGCCCCACAAGCAATAGTGACAAATAAAGTTGGAAAAATCATTTTACCATCTACAACAAATCCTTTAAAAGCGGGTAAATCCATTGTTGGATTAGCAACAAATACCCCAATTACTGCACCAGCAATCATTCCCACTAATAAAAATGTCGTTAAATAATCTCTTGGTTGCATTAATAACCACATTGGTAAAATTGAAGCCAAGAATAAATAACCGATGATAATAAAAATCCAAAAACTGCGATCCAAACAAATTGGAAAAGCAATTCCTAAAGCAATCATGACAATTAACAAAATAATTCCAATCACAAATTCTAACTTTTGAGAAGGTTTTTTATATTTAATAAATAACCCAAAAATAATTGCTACCACAATAAATAACATTGAAATTGATGAAGTTGTCCCACCAACTTTAATCATCGTTCCAGAAGCATCAATCCCATCAAATGTTCCGGCAACAATATCAGTAAATGCTGCAATTACAACAAGTGTAAAAAGCCAAGCAAATAGTAAAAACATTTTTTTACCTTTTTTCCCGATAAATTGTTCAATCAACATTCCCATTGATTTTCCTTCATTTTTAACAGAAGCATATAAAGCCCCAAAATCGTGAACTGCCCCAAAGAAGATTCCTCCAACAAGAATCCAAATTAAAGCAGGTAACCACCCAAACATTAAAGCAATAATCGGACCGGTTACCGGACCTGCCCCTGCAATTGAAGAAAATTGATGTGAAAACACTACAAACTTAGGAGTTGGTACATAATCTTCACCATCTTCTTTTTCATAAGCCGGTGTTTTACGATTTGGATCAATTCCCCATGTTTTTTCTAAGTATTTTCCATAGACAATATAAGCAACAGCCAATACAGCCATTGCTAAAGCAATAATTACTAATCCCTTCATAGTTTTTCCTCCCCCATTGACTACTCATAGCATATTTTATGTTATGCACATTTGAGATTACTAAAAAAAAACATTAAAGTCAATATCTTTTTGATATATTTTTCTCATTTTAGGATATTTTTTATATTAATTTATGATAATAGTAAATAACACTTCTATAAATCAATTACATATTTCAATTTCTAATATCTATGTTATAATTTTAAAGAATTAGGAGGAAATATCATGTTTTCAATTGTAAATGAGACATTCAATAGTTTATACTTAAAATTTAAAATACTTTTAAAATGGATTTTTGTTCCATGTCTAATCGGAGTAATCGTAGGCACTGTTGCCTCACTTTTTTCTTATACTTTAACCACTGTCACAAATTTAAGAATGACACATTCCTGGTTTATTTTATTACTTCCTATGGGTGGGATTATTATTGTTAAATGTTATCAACTCGCTAACATTACAAAACCAAAAGGAACTAATTTAGTGATTAGTTCAATTCGTTCTAGTGAATATATCCCTTTTGTCATGGCACCTTTAATTTTCATTTCAACTGCAATTACCCATCTTTTAGGCGGTTCATCCGGACGTGAAGGAGCAGCGTTACAACTAGGTGGAAGTATTGCTCAAAAATGTGGACGTTTATTAAAATTCACCAATAATGATTTACATATTTTAACTATGTGTGGAATGACCGCGGCTTTTACTGCCTTATTTGGGACACCACTGACTGCTACCATTTTTTCAATGGAAGTCATCAGTGTAGGAATTATGTATTATGCCGCTATTGTCCCTTGTAGTTTTAGTGCCATCAGTGCTTTAGTCACTGCCCAATTATTTAACATCAAACCGGAAGCTTTTACATTATTAAACATACCTGATTTTGAATTAATAACAATCCTTAAAATCATTGTTTTAAGTATTTTATGTGCTTTTTTAAGTACATTATTTTGTAAAACAATGCACCTAGTTGAACATCTATTCAACCATTATTTTAAAAACGCATATTTAAAAATAATCGTTGGTGGAATCATAATTATCATTTTAACTTTTATCTTTGGACACGATTATAATGGCGCCGGTATGGATATCATTGAACAAGCCATCAATTCAAAAGTCGTGACCTATGCTTTTATACTTAAAATCATCTTTACTGCAATTACACTTGGCAGTGGATATAAAGGTGGAGAAATTGTTCCGACATTTTTTATTGGTGCAACCTTTGGTTGTCTCATAGGGCAATTGTTAAACATTTCTCCTTCATTATGTGCTGGTATTGGTATGATTGCCGCTTTTTGTGGAGTGACAAACTGTCCAATCACTTCATTAATTTTAAGCTTTGAACTCTTTAATTTTACCGGCATTTTATATTTTTTAATTGCTATTTCAATTAGTTATATGCTCTCTGGTTATAATGGTCTTTACAACGCTCAAAAAATTATGTATTCAAAATACAGTCCGATCTATATTAATAAAACTACAAATCATTAATTTGTAGTTTTATTATTGACTTTTACTTATAGTGAGTGTACGATGTAATTAGATATTTAGAAATTTATCTAATTATCTAAAGGAGGCCAATGATGTTAGAAATTAAAAATTTTACAAAAAAATATTCAAAAAATAAAATAGCCGTTAAAGATCTTTCATTAACAGTAGAAAGTGGCGATATTTATGCGTTTATTGGGCATAATGGTGCCGGTAAAACAACGACTATTAAATCGATTGTCGGTATTCAAGATTTCGATGAAGGTGAAATTCTTATCGATCATCTTTCTATTAAAACACAAACCATTAAAGCTCAAAAGTTAATGGCCTATATTCCAGATAACCCTGATATTTATACTCACTTAACCGGATTACAATATTTAAATTTTATTGCTGACATTTATCAAATTGATACTGATACACAAAATCAAAAAATAAAAAAATACGCTGAACTATTTGAAATTGAAACAGTCCTTAATGACTTAATTTCATCATACTCTCATGGAATGAAACAAAAATTAGTCATTATCTCTGCTTTAATTCATGATCCTAAATTATTAGTGCTAGATGAACCGTTTGTAGGATTAGATCCTAAAGCATCACTTACTTTAAAACAAATTATGAAAGAAATATGTGCAAATGGTAGTGCCATTTTCTTTTCAACACATGTTTTAGAAGTGGCTGAAAAACTATGTAATAAAGTTGCAATTATTAAAGAAGGTCAATTAATTGCAAGTGGTACGATGAGTGAAGTACGTGGAAACGAAAGCTTAGAAGATATTTTCATGGAGTTAACAGATCATGAATAATTTAATGCATTTACTTAAAATTAATTTTTACAGTCTTTTTAATCTTCAAGCCATTTTCCATCAAAAAGATAAAAAAGTAAAACACAAAACTTTAGCTCTTTCCATTTTATTTATTTTTGTCCCTATCATTGCCATGTTTTATGTGTACTTATATGTTAGTCTTGTCGCTAAAACATTCTATCAAATGCAATTATTGGATTTTTTAATCGGAGCCATCTTTGCGATCATCTCTTTTACCACATTAGTAGCATCTATTTATAAAGTTTATGGACTCATTTTAGAAACAACAGATTACGAGTTATTAAAATCTTTGCCTATTTCAAATACTATCATTATTTTAAGTAAATGGTTAAGTCTTTATTTACTCAATCTTGGTTTTACCATTATCATTTTAATTCCTTCATTAATCCACTATATTTCATATATTAATCCACCGATCAGTTTTTATCCTATCTTAATTATTACTACTTTTTTAATTCCATTAATTCCAATGGGGATAGGTTGTTTACTTGGAATATTAGTTAAATATATTGCCAGTAAATTTAAAAATCCGCAAATTATTAATATTATATTAATGATGGCTTTTACAGTAGGAATTGTTAGTACCTTTACTTTTACTGAGCCTAATCAGTTAATTAACTTATTAACCGATTTTACACAACTGTTAAATCAAATATATCCCCTTTCTAAACTATATATAGAAACATTATGTCATCAAAATATTGTATCATTACTCATTTTTATTCTTATCAATCTTGTTGTATTTTTTGGAGTGGTATCGCTTATTTCTAAAAACTTTACTGCTCTTAATTCACTCCCTAAATATAATCACAAAACAAAAAAAGAAATTAAAACACATAACCATTCAGTATTAATGTGCTTATTTCAAAAAGAATTTAAACGTTATATTTCTTCTTCTATTTATGTTACTAATACCATTGCAGGTATGGTTTTACTTACTTTTATGAGTATTTTTATCGCATTTAACGATATTGATCAACTTTCTGTCCTTCTTGATATGCCTTTTATCGTTGACCTTGCACCTATATTTTTACCACTAATGATTTGTATGACGATTGGAATTAGTAATACTGCGGTGAGTTCAATTTCATTAGAAGCCAATCAATTATGGATCATTAAAGCATTGCCAATTTTACCACTTGACATATTCAAAGCAAAAATAATGGTGAATTTGTTAATAACAATTCCTCTTGGGTTATTTAATGTGGTATTACTTGGAATACTACTACACTTTAGTTGGATTGATTTATTTTTAGGAATAATCAATATTAGTATTTTTAGTTTATTAAGTGCTATTATCGGTTTAATCATTAACCTTACATTGCCTAAATTAGAATGGAAAAGTGAAGTGACGGTCATTAAACAAAGCAGTGCCACCTTAATTAACTTAATCGTTGATTTTGCTTATGTCGGTTCATTTATGCTAATTGCTTATGATACTAGTGGACAAGCGATCATTAGTATTGCCTTTATGTTACTTTCTTTATTTGCTATGATGATGGGTTATTTATTTTTAAAATATAAAGGACAAGAAATATTTAAAAATATCGGGTAAATTACCCCGATATTTTTTATTTTAATTATTTTCTAAATCTTCACCGTTTGTAGCGATAACTTTTTTATACCAATCAAATGATTTCTTTTTACTTCTTGCATAAGTTCCGGTACCATCATCTTGTTTATCAACATAGATAAAACCATAACGTTTTGCCATTTCACCAGTTGAAGCAGAAACTAAATCGATACAACCCCAAGGCGTATATCCCATTAAATCTACCCCATCCTCTTCGATGGCTAAATACATTTGTTCAATATGTTCTTTTAAATAATTAATACGATAATCATCAATGATACTTCCATCTTCTTCAACTTTATCATAAGCCCCTAATCCATTTTCAACAATCATTAAAGGCATTTGATAACGATCATATAAATAATCTAAAGCAATTCTTAAACCAACTGGATCAATTTGCCAACCCCAATCACTTGCTTTTAAATATGGATTTTTTAAACCAGAAATAATATTTCCACCTGCTTGTTCATTAACCTTAGGATCACTTGAAACAACAGATGACATATAGTAAGAGAAGGCTAAATAATCTACTACACCATCTTTTAATAATTGTTCATCGCCTTCTTCCATTTTAATTTCAATGCCATTATGTTCAAAATCTTTTAAGACATAACTTGGATAATATCCTCTACATTGAACATCAGTGAAGAAATAACTTTTACTTAATTTAGACCATGTTTCAAATACATCAGTTGGATTACAAGTATTTGGATACATTAATGAATAAGCCAACATACAACCGATTTTAAAATCAGGATTAATTTTGTGACCTAAAATAACTGCTTTAGCACTTGCTACAAATTGATGATGGGCCGCTTGCATTAATACTTGACGATCATTAGAAGCCACTGCCGCTGGCATCCAACCTACCATAGAAATACAGTTAATTTCATTAAATGTCATCCAATATTTAACTTTATCTTTATAACGATTAAAAATAACTTCACAATATCTCACAAAGCAATCAACCGTACGACGATCTGCCCAGGCATTCCATTTTTGAGTTAAACCTAATGGTGTCTCATAATGTGAAATTGTTACCACCGGTTCAATATTATACTTCAACAATTCATCAAATACATTATCATAGAATTTTAATCCTTCTTCATTAGGTGTTTTTTCATATCCTAATGGGAAAATTCTTGTCCATGCAATAGATAATCTAAAACATTTAAACCCCATTTCAGCAAATAAAGCAATATCTTCTTTATAATGATGATAAAAATCGATACCATCATGATTAGGATATAAATAACCTTCATGCGGTTCAAAAACTGTTCCTTCTGGAACTTCACTAAACCCAAACATTGGTGTGGCTTTTTTAGTTCCATCTGGCAAAGTATAAGTAATTAAACGAGGTGAAGTGTGAGTTCCGTTAGTCACTACATCATCACTACTTAATCCTTTACCTCCTTCTTGCCAACCTCCTTCAAATTGGTTTGCAGCGGTCGCCCCACCCCATAAAAAACCTTCCGGAAATTTTCTTGTCATATATTTCACCCTTTCATTCATTGTCCTCAATTATCAATTGATAATTAGATCTGTTATAAATATTGATATGCTAACTACATTGATTGTTTATTAATCATTATCTTTAACATATCATAAAATTTCACCAACCTCTATTATTATATAACACAAAAATTAAATGTAAGCGTTTTTGCATATCATGAAAATTTGCCAATGATTTAAGTATATCCTTGCTTTGAGTTAATATAATATTAATAAATCAACTAATGGAGGGTTCAATCATGACATTATATCTTTTTATATACCAAAATTTAGTTTTATTAATTTATTCTACTTTAAAAGCCTTTTTACCTTTACCTTCATTAGAAGTTATCTTAATTCCTCTAATCATCGCTAAACCCAATTACTGGCTTTTATATTCATTAATAGGAAGTTTAGGAACATTTTTTGGAGGAAGTATCGGCTATTACTTAGCTAAAACAAAAGGAAGATCAATACTCAAAAACTTAGTGAGTATAAAAGAAATTGACAAAGGTAATCAATTAATGAATAAATATGGAATTTTAGCAGTATTTATCGGTGGAATTACACCTATTCCGGATTTTTTATTAGCCTATTTAGCTGGTTTTTCACAAATGCCATTTTTTAAATTTGCATTTTGTGATGCCGTTGCCAGACTGATTAGAAGTTTACTTGTTTCATGGAGTATTTTAGTATTTGGTTCAATGATTGATATTGATACTTATGGGACTTATTTATCATTGATCTTAGTAATTTATCTACTAATTAAATGGATCATCAATAAATATCGTATAAAAAAAGAACAACAAATTGATTCGTAAGTTATCATTCCTTAATGTCTTTTATAATTCATCAATCATTGGTCGTTTTAATTTATTGACTTGAGTTTTTTTAACTTCAGCGATGGGTGAACGTAACGATTTAAAATTGTCGAAATATTGGAATGCCCTAACATTTCACTCACCGTTTTAACATCAATGCCAAGTTTAATACAATTAGTGGCATGAGTATGCCTTAATGTATGAAAATTAGTCATTATGCCACTTTTTTTACACACACGTTCAAAACTTCGCTGAATTGTTCGAGGCTCAGAAGGGGTTGTTTTATTGCTTAAAATAAAATAATTTTCACTATTATGATTTAATAAAACCAACGCAAAATATTTTTTAATATACTCAGTTAAAAAATCAGGCATCATAACATCACGATATGAAGATTGAGTTTTGGGTTTAAAAATCATCACTTGAGTTTTAGTCAACTGACGATTTATATTTTCTAATCGTTGAACAGTTTTATTAATATGTATAACCCCTTCTTCTAAATCAATATCCTCCCACTTTAAAGCGCACACTTCTCCTAAACGTAACCCTGCATATAATCCTAACATAATCGCTAATGAAATCGCATTGGCATTTTTGATACAATAATTCGTTAAAATAGTTTCTTCCTTTTCTTCTAAAACCTTACTTAACTTTTTTTCAACCGGAATTTTTACAAAATCAAAATTAATATTTTTAAGTTGATATTGACGTTGTCCATATAAATATAACGATTTAAAAACATATTTAATAGATTGTAAAGAACTACTTGATAAATGTTTTTCTTTATTTAAAAAAAGTAAGTAATTTACAATCATTAACTCATTTAAATCATAAATATCAGTTTTTTCAAAAAAAGGATACAGATGTAATTGAATAATATTTTTATATTTAATATAGGTTGAATGTTTAATCGATATTCGTTTAATCTCTAACCATTCCGTATATAATTTTGTAAAAGTGATTTCAACATTTGTTGTGTTCATAAATAACGCTCCTTTTCTACAATTGTTATTTAAACACTTCACAAAAATGATATCTATATAAAAATAATTCATAATAAATCATATTAAAATAAGAGACTTGATACCCTTTTACAAATACTGAAATCTCTTTAACTATTAAATAATTTAATTGATCCTCTAACACATGAAAGAAAATAACACTTTTTAGAATATTACGATTTGATTTAAATGTAATCGATTAAAAGTAAAATATTAAGACCTGTGTCAAGTAATCAATTAAAATAATAATCATCAACTACATTTTTTGATAACGCATCATTATTTCATTAGCACATTCAATAAACTTTTCTAATGCTTGATTAGTGATGAGACCTTTTTCCAAATTAAACAAGATTGTGAAAATATCATCGGTTCTAATAAACGATAAGTTAAGTGATCATAAGCCCCTGTATCAAAAACTCCATCTATTGAAATACCATAACATAAGCCACTTTCTACTAATAAAGCCATGTTATAGTTAATATCAAAATTCAATACCGTTTGATATTTTTTATTGTCCATCCGTTGATCTAACGTTTCTTTAACTTGATAGCGTTTAGCAATAGCTAATTTGAAATTTTGTATTTCATGATTAGTCACCACATCATACTTTGTCATGACATCATTTTTTTAATCACTAAACACCAATGATCCTTGCAAGGCATTTGTATACATTGATAATAGGAAGTATCTATAGGTTCTAAAACAATTGCAATATCAATCAATCCTTCGTTTATTTTTTCTTTACTTTCATCACTCCCACCTGTACAAATATTAAATGTAATATTGGGATAACGTTGATGAAATTCATTGAGTAAAATCGGTAAAAATTGAGTCCCTTTAGATTCTCCACACCCAATCGTAATTTCACCAGTAATTTCGTGTTCATTTTTTTTAATTTCTTCTTTCGTTTTCTTTTGCAATTCTAAAATTTCTTGTGCTCTTTTTTTAAAATCACACCACTACTAGTTAAAGTAATGTGTCGACTTCCCCTAATTAACAACTGACTTCCATAAATTTCTTCTAATTGTTGAAGTTGTCTTGTTAAAGTGGGCTGTGTTAAATTTAACTTTTGAGCAGCTTTAGAAACATTTCCCGTTTCAACAACCATCAAAAAATACTCTAATAATCTTAAATCCATTATCATCACCTATTTTTATTATAATCATTTTATTAAATGATTACTAATTAATTTGTAACTTTAATGCTTGTTTTACTGATCCATGAAAAAACAACACTCACTAATGCTAAAACAATAAACGCTAATGCATTGACTATAAATAATGTTGGTAAGTGGCGAGTATGAATTAGAAATTGAATCAATACACTTCCATAAGGTGAAATAAAAATCCCTAAATTAAAACCTACTAATATTAATGACGTTGCTAAAGTTGGATTTGAAAAATTTGAATTATTTACTTTTTCAATTAAAGTAGGCATAAATACTTTAAAACCAAATCCTGTTAAATATCCTCCAATAAAAGTAAGTATTAAATTTTGACTTTGACTTAAAATCCCCATCGCCACTGCTAAAATCATTAAACCAACAGAGGCTGTATAATTTTTAAATACTTTTAAAATTTTTCCAAATAATAAACCGGCACTAATGCCACCTAAAGATAAAAGTATAATTACAAAACTTGCATCACTTGCCATACCATAACCTTCACTAATCATTAAAGAAGATATTTTAATTCCCATAATCATATAAAACATAGCAGCTAAAAAAATTAAAATAACATAACCCATAATTGGTAAAAATTCACCTTTTTGTGTTTCTTTTTGTTTAGTTTTACTAGTATTTGTTTTTAAAAATTCTTTTGTTTTAACTTTAGGAACACCTTTTAAATAGATAAAAAATACAGGAATTGCAATAGCATAAGCAATAAAAGGGGCTTGCCAATTGATTTTTAATAACTGTCCGGCAATAAAAGTAATACTAATTCCACCTACTCCCTCAAAAGCACTTTGCAATCCACACATTACTGAACGCTTATCTGAACAATAAAAATAATTAATCATAGAAACTAATAGCGAATTAAATAATCCAACACCAAATCCTAAACAAGCACGACTGATTAAAATAATCGTAAAATTATCGATAAAAAACGGAACTAATCCCGCAATCATAACGGTTCCTAATCCTACCATAATTGTTTGTTTGTATCCAATTTTAGCAGCTATAAATGAACTTGTTAAAACGGAAATCATTAAAAATAATGATGGAATTGTAATTAACATTTCAACCATTGATAATGGTACATCACTAAAATGGTTAGCCATTGTTGGAATATTTGCATTAATAGCAGCAGCACTTCCTACTAATAAAGATGCTGATAATAGAGAAAATTTTAATTTTTTTGAATTCATCATAATCCCTCCTCGAATTTACAAGTTCATTATAAAATGATACACATATCATGTCTAATACTTATATTTCATATATACTATTCATATTTTGGATAGTTTAGGAATTAAATTTATTTAAAGAATTGAGGTCATTGTATTTTACATACTAAATGCTTATAATGATTTTAAATAAAGGAAGTTTTATCTAATTGTTACCTTTATTTTTAAGTGATGTCGATTTAATCAATAGAGTTTAAAGATACTTGGCATAGTTGATGGTTTAAACAATATTAAATGATATTTAGTAAAGAGAGGGATATATATGAATGCGACATTTAATTTAAACAAAATTGAAATAGAAACTGAGCGATTGCTTCTTAGACCTTTTAAAGATTCTGATTTAGATGATTTTTACGAATACGCATCAGTAGAGGGTGTCGGTGAAATGGCAGGTTGGAAACATCATGAAAACAAAGAAAAAACAAAAGCCATTTTAGATTTATTTATTGCAGAAGATAAAACTTTTGCAATATGTTGGAAAGCCAATCATAAAGTTATCGGATCATTAGGAATTGAAAAATATAACTTAGAAGAAATTTTAACAGAATTCAACAATTATCAAGGAAGAGAAATTGGTTATGTTTTAAGTAAAGATTATTGGGGGCAAGGAATTATGCCTGAGGCTGTTAATGCTGTCATTGAATATCTATTTAATGAATGTGATTTAGATTTTTTAACATGTGGATACTATGATTTCAACAAACAATCTAAACGTGTTCAAGAAAAATGTGGATTTAAACCTTATCGAAAATTAATGATGGAAACACGCTTAGGAACAAAACAATCAGGTATTTTAAATCTCCTTTTAAATCCTAATAAAAATATCAAATTAGAATTTTCCCACGAAGAGACATTAATCTAAGATCAGTCAAAATAGTAAAGTGTATTTATAGACTGATAGATTGATAGACTTTAAATAAGAATCAGTATGAATAGACTTTTAATGTGAAAAATCAATTGATATTGTTGCTTTATTCATAAAAAATTAATACTAAAAAAAGATAAATGGTATTTTCTTATTGGTGTATTGGTTTATTTTATAGATTAAGAAAATTGTTAAAATAAATAATTACATTTGATAAAAATAAGTAAGGTATGAATAGATTTAAAATAAATACAGTTAGTCTTAAAATTATATATTTACTAAATAATGAAAGGATTGATGACATGAAAATTATTGCATTTACCGGAGCCGGAATTTCTAAACAAAGTGGAATTAATACTTTTATGGAAAAGCCTGAAGTAAGAGAAAAATTACACCGTAGTTTCGCAAAAAAATATCCCCAAGAGTATAATCAAGTGATTAAAGAATTAAAAATGAATATGGTAGGAGCATTACCTAATGATGCCCATTTGGCACTAGCAGAGTATCAAATTCCTATTATTACAATGAACATTGATGGTTTGCATCAATTAGCAGGTAGCAATCCATTAGAACTTCATGGTGGACTTCCTGAAGATGATGAAATGGATATTGCTTATTCATTGTATAATAAGCCGGTGTTATATGGTGATCCGGCACCTAATTATCAACTTGCTTTTCAATTAGTTTATTCTCTTAATCAAGATGATGTATTTTTAGTAATTGGGGCTTCTTTTTATACTGCCATTGCCGGTCAATTAAGAGAAGTCGCTAAATCAAGAGGGGCAAGGATTATTGAAATACAAGATGATGCGGCTCATAATGTTCGAAAAGTTTTAGAGAGTTTGTTGAAAAAATAAGATATTTAATGTTTTGTCAGTCATATCAGTAAAGATAGTACCAGTAAAATTAGTTGTCATATATCAGCAATTTAAATGAAATATTATATCTAATTTTCAATTATCCGCATAAACACTATACATTCAAACATTTTGAGGTATAGAAAAACATCCATTTTACCACGATTGAATGAGTCTTGATATGACCGTAAAACTACTAAGGGAGATAGCACGAGCAACTGTGTATCTCCCGATTTTCTTTTATACATTTGATTACTTCACTCGTATTTCAAATTTCAAGATTGCTTTTATCATGTCTGTATAAATTTCTCCTTTTAGTTCTTCATCAACCTGCATAATGATTTTACCACTTTCAGAGTGGTAAAAAGTACGCAAGTACAATTTGGAAATGCAACTGTCATAATACTTCAAAATTTCTTTGATTGCCAATCCATCTCCACTTGACGCTCCGCAAATCAATTCAAAAGAGGGATTTGCTCATTCTTTTACTTCCTTTCGCTTAAAAGCATTTTTAACTTTTTTAGTTCTCTACTTCTTCTGCGATAAATGGCAAAACGTGATACATGATACAGTTCTGAAATTTCTCTGTCGTTTATGCCTTGATAATAACACAATAAAATCGCATTACGCTGTTTTTTTAACAGTCTATGTAAAGCTGTACTGAGTGTTTCATCAGATACATAAATAGTAAAATGCAAGACTTTAAATGATACACAATCATAAAAACAGGTATTCTTCGTTCCATGTTCAACTTATTTCGTTTCTGTTATTTCGCAAAACAATACTTCACGTTTAGACCGTCTTGCAAGCTGTCTGTATCGACTTTTTAATTTGTTCTTAATGATAATCAACATTAAAGAATTAAACTGTAATCTGACGATATACTCGAAAGAAGATGTCCCCATAATCTCACTCCCTTTCTGCTAATGCTGAGATATATAAACGGAATACCGCTTATATCCTTTAGAAATACAGAAAAATGGCAAGAAAAAAGCCCAAACAAAATATATATTTGTACGAGTCTTAAATACTGCAATATTATTCTTTATCTTATAACGCTATCTCTTTTTGTCAAATATCAAATTTTCTTTTATATCTCGTCTTTTTAGTCCTAACACAGTTATTCCTCATCATTATCAAACTGTTTTTCAAGTCGTTTTTGTCCTATTTTTTCAATAGAATAAACAGCTCCCAAAATTAAAGTAACAAAAATGAGAGAAGAAATAAAAGTAATGCCCATTACAGCAAGAAAATGTACGTCTAATATTCCAGTATAGTTTTCTCCATACATAATATAATTTCTAATTCCGTTAAAAATGGTAATCAAAATTGCTAACAACAGAATAGAAATTACCTTGAATTTCTTTCCAAAATATAAGTTGTCCAACGAGCTGTATCCGACCATTGCCCCTCTAATTGAAAGATACATTATCGAAACAATCATAACAATCATTTCTGTTAAAAATTCTTGTACTCCCATATCTAGCATATATGCTTTTATAAAAATAGATAGTGCTAAAATAGCAATAATTAAAATAAATGTTTCACTCTGAATTTTATTATTTAATTGAATGATATGTTCATCTTTAATTTTATTTGTTTTCATGCTTATTCCTCCCAAAATAAATCATCTAAAGTCTTATTAAGTGTTTTACAGATAGCTAAACAAAGTTTAAGTGTTAGGTTATAATTTCCAGCTTCAATCAATCCGATTGTTTGACGTGTTACACCTACTGCTTTCGCTAAATCTTCTTGACTCATATCACACTCAAGTCTAGCAATTTTTATTCTTTTATGTTTCACAATTCCACTTAATGCTCCTTTCTTTCTATTTATACACAAATTATAATATTATAAGTTACACAGTATCAAATATATATTGCATTATGTAATTTATAAATTTCTTTATTGTGATAAAAAAATGAAATAAACATAGTTAATTTCAATTATTCCTTATAAATTATCCTTATATCCCATCATTAAATTTTTAACGCCCAAGTTTTATTTAAAATATTTTATGCCACATCTATTAACTATAATTATATTTTATTAATAAAATCATTTTAAATACTTTTTAATTAGCCTTATTTTCAACTGTTACAAAAACAAAGTTTATCTATTATAATTAAGCATGAATACTTTCTTAAACCTATTAAAAAAGAAGATTCTTACGAACCTTCTACTCATCACCAAAAGAAATTCCTAATAACCTTGCAGACTGAACTTCTTTTCCCTCTGGATCTACATATTTTAATTTACCTGCTGTTTCTTCCAATTTAATTGAAGTAACTTGATTATCTTTTAAAACAACTAATTTACCAAAATCCTTTTCCATAATCAAGCGTGCCCCTTCTATTCCAAACAAAGTAGACATCATACGATCATAAGGACATGGACTACCTCCACGTTGTGCATGACCGGCACAAGAAACTCTAATTTCACTGTCTATGTAATGAGAAAGTTGCTTAGCAACATCATAAACTACTGAATGCCCTTCACGTGCAGCCACTTTTAACTTATATTGTTTTTTTGACATAGAAGCTTCTTCTTTTGATAACGCTCCTTCAGCACAAGCAATAATACTGAATTTCTTTCCTTCTTTTTCACGGTTTTTAATTGCCTTAGCGACTTTTTCAATATCATAAGGAATTTCAGGTAGCAAAATAACATCTGCTCCTGAAGCAATTCCTGCTGATAAACAAATATGACCTACCTTATGTCCCATAATTTCGATAATAAACACTCGATTATGACTAGCCGCAGTCGTATGAATTTGATCTAAATAAGTTGTTGCGATATCAATTGCTGATTGATAACCAAACGTATAATCAGTTCCCCAAGTATCATTATCAATCGTTTTAGGTAGCCCTATAACATTCAACCCTTCTTCATAAAGCATATTGGCTGATTTTAAAGAACCATTTCCACCTAAAACCACTAAACAATCTAATTTTAATTTTTTATAAGTCTTTTTCATGGCTTCTACTTTATCAAAGCCATTTTCAATGACTCTCATTTTTTTAAACGGACATCTTGAAGTTCCTAAAATAGTTCCTCCCATATTAATAATTCCAGAAAAATCATCAGGGTTCATAATTTTATAATCTTCATACATCAATCCTTTATAACCATATAAAAAACCAATAATTTCAATATCCTCAACATTTTTGTATAAAGTTTTAACAAGACCTCTCATTGTTGCATTAAGGGCTTGGCAATCTCCACCACTTGTTAAAATTCCAACTCTCATACACTTCACTTCCTATCTTTTATAATGTTAATTTTTTAAAGAAATATTCCTGACTGTTAAGTGCTGGTTCTTTATTTTTAACTGCTTTATAACTTCCATCACTTAATAACTCACAAGCCTTCACATTATCTTTAAGCATAATTTCAAACATTGAAACAATAATTTTTCTAATTTTATCATCTAAAATAGGGGCTGCTACCTCTACTCGTTTTTGTAAATTTCTAGTCATTAAATCAGCCGACGATATATATACTTTTTGATTTTCACCTTTCCCAAAAATATAAATTCTAGAATGCTCTAAATATCTTCCGACAATTGAAATAATTCTAATGTTTTCAGTTAATCCCTTCACACCAGGAATAATACAACAAATTCCTCTCACAATCATTTCAATTTTTACTCCGGCTTTACTAGCTTCTATTAGTTTATTAATCATTTCTTTGCTTGTCACCGAGTTACATTTAAATCCTAAATAAGCCTCTTTACCTTCTTTTGCTAAAGCAATTTGTTCATCAATATAATTAAAGATTTTATTAATCATACAATTTGGCGCAACCATTAATAACTCAGATTCATTAGCCGTTTCACCTAAACTTAAATGATTAAAAACATCATTAATTTCCTCACCTATTTCATGATTAGATGTCATTAACGATAAATCAGTATAGAGTCTTGAAGTATTTTCATTATAATTTCCTGTTCCAACTTGACTAATATATTCAACGCCTTGAGCATTTTTATAAGTGATTAAACAAAGTTTAGAATGTACTTTTAATCCATCTAATCCATAAATGACACGACACCCTGATTCTTCTAAACGTTTTGACCAGTCAATATTATTTTCCTCATCAAACCTCGCTCTTAATTCCACTAAAACAACAACTTCTTTTCCATTTTCTACTGCTTTTATTAAAGACTTCACAATCTTTGAATTTCTAGCGACACGATAAAGCGTCATTTTTATACTTGCCACTTTAGGATCTTGACTGGCTTCGTCTAATAATCTTAAAAATGGCGACATTGATTCATATGGATAAGCAAGTAAAATATCTTTCTTTAAAATTTGCTTAATCATAGAAGTACGATTTTCAACCAATTGTGAATTACGTGCTTCTAATTTTTTATAAAACATTTCCGGGTGAACCATTTTTAAATGGTCCCTCAATTCTCCAACGAATGATAAGTCTAAAGGAATGTCTGTTACAAACACTTGATTTTTCTTTAAATTTAAAAAATTCATTAACATTAAAATTTCTAATTCCTCTAAACCAGATGATATTTGTAACCTTACCGGTGATAATTTACGTCTTTGTTTAATTAATGTTTCCATCATTTCACGATAATCATCATGTCCTTCTAAGGAATGGTCATCTTCATCAATATCCGCACTTCGAGTAACACGAATTAATGATTTATTTTTTATTGTATATTTAGAAAATAATCGAGAAACAAAATGCATAATCACATCTTCTACTAAAATAAATTTTCCTTGTTCATTCGGTACTGCTAATAAACGTTCGTCCATTGCATTACTACATGAAACAACACCCATTCTTCGCTTTCCTTTTTTAGACTCTAAGTGAACAATAATATATAATTCTCTATTATTTAAAAAAGGAAAAGGTTGTCTTTTAGAAACAACTTGTGGTGAAATCAATGGTAACAATTCCCTTTCAAAATAAGCTTCAAAATACTTACGATCTTCTTTATTTTTTAAATTTGAAACTTTGATTAGACCCCAACCTCTGTTTTCTAATTCTTTCATAATATTTTCATAAATGCGATCTTTTTTCTTATTAATATAATTAATTCTTTTTAAACAAGCTTTGATTTGTTCTTCTCCTGTCATTCCAGTTTTATTATCTTTCATCGTTGGATAAAACATCATTTGATCATATAAAGATCCCAAACGTACCATAAAAAATTCATCTAAATTAGATTGATAAATAGAAAGAAAACTTAATTGTTCTCCTAATGGTACTTTACTATCCTTTGCCTGCATCAAAACACGATCATTAAACTTCAACCATGATAATTCTCTATTTTCTCTACAACCGTTCATACAAACACTCCCTTTAATTTACAAGATAACAATAATATTTATCATTTTATTAATCAAGAAAAATCGAGTACTTTACATATTCTTAACAATCCATTTCATTATTCAAGTCACTTAATCTAAATAATTTACACTATTTATTATACTACTTTTTATACTAGTTTAAAATACAACTTATCAATATGATAACAATTCATTAAGTTTTTGTTAAAACGCCCAATAGAAATGTATGATATGCTATAATCTTTGACGAGGTGAATAAAATGACAAAAATAATTGCACATCGTGGAGCGAGTGGTTATGCTCCAGAAAACACAATGGAAGCCTTTGAAATGGCGATTAAAATGGGCGCAGATATGATTGAAACAGATGTTCATTTAAGTAAGGACTCTAAATTAATTATTATGCATGATGAACGTATTGATAGAACTACAAATGGTTTTGGCTTTATCTTTGATTACACTTATGAAGAATTATCAAAATTTAATGCAAACAATCATATGGAACAATATGGTTTTACACATATTCCTTTACTTAGTGAATTACTTGCATTAATCAAAAAAACCGGAACATTATTAAACATTGAACTTAAAACTGATCACATTCAATATCCAAATATTGAAAAATTAGTCAATGATTTAGTTATTCAATATGAAGTTGAAGAGCAAGTGATCTATTCTTCATTTAACCATTATAGTTTAGATACTTTAAGAAAAATTAACCCTAATGCAAAAATAGGTTTATTATATATGGAAGGTTTATTTCAACCCTGGCAATATGCTAAAATGTTAAAAGCTGATGCCCTTCACCCATATTATCCAAATTTAAAAATTCCTAATTATCTTGACTATACTCATCAAACCAATATTCAAGTTAATGCATGGACAGTGAATAAAAAAGAAGATATTCAAAATTTATTAGAAATGAAAATCGATGGAATTATTACAAACTATCCGGATATTGCGATTCAATTAAGACAACAAATTAAAGATTAATCAAATATGAAATGAACCATGTTATTGAGCTCAACAAATAATGTGGTTCATTTTAATATAATTAATCTTTTTTATACACTAACTTTATTTATTTTACTAAACTGATTATAATAAAATAAAAAGAATAACTTTAATAAAAATTTGAATTAATGATAATAAAAAGGAGAAACTTATGATTATCAATACAGGTAATAGAACGGATATTCCTGGTTATTATAGCAAATGGTTTTATCAAAGAATTAAAGAAGGATTTGTACTTTCTCGAAGTCCTTATGCACCTAATAAAGTCTATCGCTATAATCTTGATCCTAGTGTTGTTGACTGTTTAGTTTTCTGTACTAAAAATCCTCAACCCATGTTAAAGGAGATTGAATTGTTAAAAGAATATCGTCAATATTGGATGGTGACTATTACACCTTATACAAAAGAAATCGAACCAAATGTTCCTAATAAAAATGAAGTAATACGAAGTTTTATAGCGTTATCTAAAAAAATTGGAAAAGAATGTATTGCTTGGCGGTATGATCCTATTTTTCTTAATGATAAATATACACTTGATTATCATATTTCAATTTTTGAACAAATGGCTCAAAAATTAGCCCCATATACAAATGTATGTATTATCAGTTTTATCGACTTGTACGAAAAGACTAAGAAAAATTTTCAAGAAGTTCAAGAGGTTTCAATTGATCAACAATATCAACTTGTTGAAGCGATGAGTCATATTGCTAAAAAATATCATATTACTTTAAAAACTTGTGCTGAGCAT
The DNA here is from genome assembly GCA_018365815.1 of Erysipelotrichaceae bacterium. Lineage (GTDB taxonomy): Bacteria > Bacillota_I > Bacilli_A > Erysipelotrichales > Coprobacillaceae > Beduini. Next base: position 12,770 of record JAGZJH010000013.1, on the reverse strand, counting down.
AATGACTTTTCAATGTATCAAGTTGATCAACTGGGTTGTCTAACACAAGAAACATTAGAACAAGCACTTCATGTCAATTTTAAATTACCACATTTAACCAATGCACGTTCAACTTGTAAATGCCTATTAGGAAACGATATTGGAAGTTATAATAGTTGTTTACATGGCTGTCGTTATTGTTATGCAAATTATGAATTTAAACTTGTTCAAAAAAATTATCAACTTCACGACCCCTATTCACCACTTTTAATAGGCCATTTATCTAAAGAAGATACTATACAAATTGTTAATCAAGTGACTTGGATTAATCCACAACTTACATTATTTTAAACACTTTTTATTTTGCATATTTAAATAAATACTTTAGTTTAACCCGCATTAAAATATGTGCTGTTATTTTTATATAAATTTAATTATCAATAAATTAGTTTTTAAAAATTGTTTGATCTTATCATCTATTATTTAACTGAATAGTTAGTTTGTCATTTTAATATCGATTGATTTTTAATTTTAATTTTTTTAATAAAATCAATTATTTTAATCAAGTTAATGACTTAACACACAATACTAAATAAGGTATAATAAAATACAAAGAGAAGGTGAAAAAAATGTTCAATATTATTAAAGAAATCAACAAAGAAGCTACACTATCTTCAATTATCTATATAATTATTGGAATGATATTGTTTTTTGTTCCAAAATTAAGTGCTGATTTAATTATCGGTGCAATTAGTTTAATCATTTTTATGTTTGGAATTTCACGTTTAATCAGTTATTTTAGATACAATAAAATAGGATTTAATGAACGTTTGGATTTGATTATAGGTGCAATTAGTTTAGGGATTAGTGTATTTATTATTTTCAATTCAACTTTTATTATGTCAATTATTCCATTTATCACTGGTTTTTTCTTATTAACTGAAGCACTTCATCTTGTTAAACAGGCTTATGTTTTAAAAGATTTATACATTAAACAGTTTAAAGTGTCGTTGATATTAAGTTTAATTCTTGCTTTAGCCGGAATTTATTTATTATTTAATCCAATAAAAGTGATTACTTCACTTATTGCATTTATTGGTATTTTATTAATTTGTATGGGAAGTTTTGAATTGTGGACATCATATCAAGTACAAAAATTAATAAAATAACATTTTAATTTCAAGACAATTAAAAGGAGGGAAAAAAGTATGAAATTAGAAAACAAAGTTGCTATTATAACAGGAGGGGCTATGGGAAATGGCTTAGGTATTGTTAAAGTCTTTTTAAAATACCACGCAAAAGTAGCAATTTTCGATTATGATGAAAGTGTTTTTGAAACTGCTAAAACATTACAAGCAGAAGGTTATGAAGTGAGTGGTTATTTATGTGATGTGCGAGATAGTGAAACTATTAAACAATGTGTTGATGAAGTATTAAAAAAATATGGTACCATTGATATATTAATCAATAATGCTGGAATTGCTAAATTAGATAGTTTTTTAAATACGACTGACCAATTAAGAGATGCTCATTTTGATATTAATATTAAAGGGGCATGGAATATGTCAAAAGCCGTTATTCCAACTATGATCAAACATCAAAAAGGGGCAATTGTTAATTTATCAAGTGTCACTGGTGTAATGGTTGCAGATCCCGGTGAAGTAGCTTATGCAACAACTAAAGCTGCAATGATGGGATTTACAAAAGGATTAGCAGCTGAAATGGTGAATCACCATATTCGTGTCAATGCTATTTTACCTGGTTATATCATGACTCCTATGGTAGAAGGAATTGCTAAAGCAAGTGATCAAACTAATCCAACTAGCGTGATTGAAGGAATTCGTGCCGGTATTCCAATGGGAAGATTAGGTTCAATCGAAGAATTAGGTGAACTTGCAGCATTCTTAGCTAGTGATGAAGCAAGTTATATTACGGCTCAAGGTATCGTCATCGATGGAGGTTCAACTTTACCTGAAACAATGAGTGTTGGGGTACAATAAAAAAAGTGATATAAAATCACTTATTTAAAAATCTTTTAAAACGCATATACGCATTATTAAAAGATCATCCTTTGATAAAATGCTATATGTGTTTTGTTTAAATTTTATAAAAATTGGATTAGTCATTTCATATAAGAAAAAAATAACATTTTAAATACTGTTATTTGATTTTAATGTGGTGTTTATTTGTTTTAAAATTCAAATTTATATATTGTGTTAGGATATAATTAGTATTGTGATTGGTAACATATAGTTCATCAAATAAAAAAATATCTTATAAGTATTTATAAGATATTACTTCAAAATTAAGTTCATAGTTAAGAAGAATTTGTGATAAATTCTTCTTTTTTAATCCTTACTTACAACATTTAATTAGCTAAATGTTGTTTTTTAAGTTTTTCATAATATAGAAATAACTAGGAATAAGTAAGAAATCTGCTCCAATCCATGCAATTGGACTAGCTAAACATATTCCTGTAAATTGGAATAACTTCGATAAAATAATAGCCGCTAAAACACGCATGACTAATTCCATTACTCCAGACATCATTGGCACAAAACCATTTCCTAATCCTTGGATAGTTGATCTAAAAATAAATAACAGTCCTAATACCCAACAAAATATTGCGATGATATTTAAATACTGTTGAGCATAAGCAATCACATGGCTTGAATCTTTTGAAACAAACAATTGCGTAATATGTGAACCAAAGAATACCAAAGCAAAACCACCTAAAATACTATAAGCAACGACTAAAATAACACTGCTTTTAACTCCCGCACTTACACGATCTAAGCGTTTTGCACCTAAATTTTGTCCCGCAAAAGTTGCCATCGCCATTCCGATTGTCATAGTTGGCATTGTAAAAAATTGTTCTACTTTTGTACCCGCAGTAAAAGCTGCTACAACATCTGATCCTAATTGATTAATAGTTCCTTGTAAAACCATTACTCCTAATGCAGTAATAGATGCTGACATAGCAGAAGGAACGCCCACTTTTAATAATCGATTAGCCAAATCACTGTCCCATTTAAAATGTGATTTATTAAGATGAAGTATTGGATAACGTTTTTTAGTATAAATCATACATAATAAAAACGAAACAAATTGTGCGATGACAGTTGCATAAGCCGCACCTTCTACTCCCATTTTTACATTAACAATGAAAAATAAATCTAAAATAACATTTAAAACTGAAGCAACTACTAAAAAAATTAACGGTGTCTTACTATCACCTAAGGCCCTTAAAATTGAAGAAATCATATTGTATGAAATACAAGCAAATATTCCCGCAAAAATAACTACAATATAATCATAAGACTGATCGATAATATCACTTGGAGTTTTCATAAATTCTAGTAACCATCTTACCCCTACAACACTGATAATAGTTACTATAACAGTAAAAATAGCCCCTAAAATAATTGACATTCCAACACTATGTCGAACACCTTCTTCATCATTTGAACCAAATTTATGAGATACTATTACAGAAAAACCATTTGAAAGTCCTATAATAAATCCTAAAACAAAAAATGAAATCCCGCCTGTTGCACCAACTGCTGCCAACGCTTGAACTCCAATTGTATTCCCTACAACAATTGTATCTGCCATTGAATAAAACTGTTGAAAAATATTTCCAATCAACATCGGCAATGCAAACATTAAAATCAATTGCGTAGGATTTCCTTTTGTCATGTCCTTTGACACAAAATCACCCCCATATTCGAATTAAAACATATTTAAACATTTTTTAACCTTTTTTTCATTTTTTTAAAATATATTTATTTGCTTTTTAATAATTTAAGTGCTATACTTTTGTTGAAAAAGAAATATTATAATTCAATATTATCACAGGTATTAGAGAATTGTATTGTCGCTTTTGTTTTAAAAATCTAATATATGTGATTTTTTTAATACAATAGTGTCTATTTTTTCAAATTAAATAAGGAGGTACTGAAAATGAATACAGGTAAAGTAAAATGGTTCAACAAAGAAAAAGGATATGGTTTCATTATTTTAGATGATAGCAATAAAGAAATCTTTGTTCATTTCTCTGCAATTCAAGTAAGTGGATTTAAAACTCTAGAAGAAGGTCAACAAGTATCTTTAGAAATCGTTGAATCTGATAGAGGATTACAAGCTGCAAATGTTCAAATTTTATAATTGAATAGATAAGCATCGTATATTTAACATCGATGCTTTTTTTATTTTCAATTGTTTTTTTCATTTTTAATTTTCTATTATTGATCCATTTAATCATAATTGTTTATTTTAAGCACTGTTGATATTCGATTATTGTTGATATGCTATTGTTATTTATTTTCTTACATTATTTACTTATGATAAAAAAACGATTATAAACTATAAAAAAGCAAAACAATCAGTTCATTAACCAAATTTATTTTGCCTTTTAAATTAATTACTTACTAATCAACTATATTAAAATGTTTAAGTGCTAATGCTATTCCATCTTCATCAACACTTGTAGTTACATAATCACTCACTGCTTTAACTTTATCACTTGCATTTCCCATTGCAATACCGATTTCTACAAAACGAAGCATATCCATATCATTTCCACCATCACCAAATGCCATCGTCTCTGTTTGATTGATATGATAATAATCAATCACTTTTTGAATTCCTTTAGGCTTCCCACTTTCTTTTAAAATAATATCTACAAACAAAGGGTGCCACCGAGCAGCTTTACAACTTGGCATAGACGCCAAAATGCTTCTTCTTGATCCTCAGTAATAAAAGGACACAGTTGATAGACTTTATGAGAATAAATACGATCAGTGGTATCAATCACAACATCATCAATCGTTGTATTTAAACTGTTATATAAAGCAATAACTTGTTCAGTAATGCGATTTGTATAGACATAATCTCTTTCAAAAAAACTACAACCAATTTGTTTTTGATCTAAATAATCAATGGCACTTTCAATCTCTTTAATGTCTATAAAATCTTCATTAAAAATTACTTCATCGCTATAACATAACTGCCCATTCATTGTAATATAACCATCAAATTTAAAATTAATGGTACTTAAAAACGGTTCTAACTCTTTAGGCGAACGTCCGGTGGCTATAAAGAGCAAAATCCCTTTTTCTTTTAGTTTGTTTAATGCATTTAAAGTTGAATGAGGCATTTGATGTGTTTTGAAACTCATTAAAGTACCATCTATATCAAAAAAAATTGCTTTTATCATTCTTCTTCCCCCTAAAACAAAAATTGCACGTGTTCACCTTTAAAACAATTACAAGGCATTTCATTAACTGTACTTCCTTGTAATTGTCCATTTTTAAGTTTAATCGCATCATTTAAACAATATTCAATATACTCACGAGTAATAGGATAAAGGTGATGACTTGGTAAAATGACTTGGATTTTATCTTGAATTTTCATTAACTTTTCCATACTTGTTATATATAAATCTAAATTTCGATGCTCACCAAACATATAAATCGGACCTACTTGCACACTGTTTCCTCCAATTAATAATCCACGACTTTCATCAAATAAAGCAATACTACCATAAGTATGTCCGAGTATTTCAATAACCTTAAAATGATAATCATTAATATTAATCATATCACCATCTTTAAGATAGTGTTTTTGAATATCACAAGTAATAAGCGTTTCATCTTTTTGATGAATAAAACATTCTTCAAAATCTTCTAAATCTCCAATATGATCACGATTACCATGTGTAATAATCAATTGAACGGGTAAAGAAGTCATTGATTTTACTAAATCTATCACATGAGTATCTTTAAAACCGGTATCTATTAAAACAGCCTTTTTTTGTCCAATAATTAAAAATTCTCTTACTTTGCCATCATCAAAAATATAAATGTCTTGATAGTGTTTAATTTCTATAATATCCCCCCTATTTGTTGTAAATTTTTATGATATATTTTAAATCATGTTATTGTTTTAACTAAATTCAATATGTCATTGTAGATTTTGTTTTGTATCAATTTAATTAAAATCATTTAAGATATTTACTGGCCTCTTTAATACTTAATGAACTCATTTGATGATAAAATTTTCTACCCATGAAGCATTTGTTTTAGAATACTCCCTTAAACTCCAACCGAGGCTTTATTAATAAAAAACTCATCACTGCCTAAAGTATTGACAATAATTTATTTAAGTAATTCTTCATTAGTTTTATCTTTTCTTGATAATTGATGATCAATGGCAATACGACGAATCAAAAAATCATCATCTTTTGACCATTGAAGCATTAAATCATCTAATCTTGGATCTAATATATTTCCAATAATTGCATCAAAATCATCAATTGTATCCCACCACTCTTTTGCTTGAATATATTTTTTATTTTCTCAATATCTTCAAAAACTATAAATTTATTTTTAATTTTTAAATAATCTATCACAAAATATTGAAATTCACGATGTTCATCTTGAAAGCACTGGTCCAATAATTGCCAATCAATTATTGGTATATTTTTTCTTTCTTCAACATTTCTTTATAAACATTTTTTCTAAGCGGCGTGACTATTCCATAAAATTTAAATTTATTTTTCATGTATTTAGCCATTTTAACTGCTTTTTCTTTATCTCTATGTTTTTCAAATTGTTCTTTAATTTATATGTATTTTTCCATAAGATTCCTCTATATTTTCATTATTATTTCTTTAAATTTATAGTCCTAAATAATCTTCTACGATTTATCTTAATTTTCATATTAATCTAAATTAATGATTATGCTATAAATGCGATACAAACGTAATACAAGCACATTGATGTTTAAGTTCAATTTGATTAATATATGGTTGTAATTTACCTCATTATACTTATAGATGTAGTAAAGTGCTTGCTTTGATGAAGTTAAAAGAGTGTGCTTTTTTGAGTTAAATCATTTTATAATTCATATATTTAATAAAAATTTAGTTTATTTATAAAAGTGGTATAAGATTTTTATGATAAAAAAATGTGCCTAAGTCTCCTGTTGGTAAAACTGTTCAACTGATTGAGAGCAAACGAAAGTTACTTATTCTTCGAGATTTGTTACCGATACAAAACGTTATAATGAACTCAAACATTCATTAACGGGAATTTCTAAAAAAGTATTTACAGCTTCTTTAAAGTCAATGGTAGAAGATGGGATTGTTATTAGAACCTCTTATCCCGAAGTTTCTCCAAAAGTGGAATATAGTTTAAGTCCATTAGGAGAAACTATGCGCCCGGTGATTTTTGCGATGGATCAGTGGGGAAAAGTATATAAAAAAGATATTGATTGTTAAAAAGAGTTTGTATTGAATCCAATGACTTGGACTAGAATTTAATAAACTAATTAAACCACTAATAAGGATTGATTTCTGTATTGTACAGGGATTAATCCTTTTTTTGTAGAAATAAAAATCCTTTTATCATTTTTGATTGATATATGAATATGGCAGAGTTTGTAATTAATCATTTAATGAAATAGAATTTGTTTGCATTATTTAAGTTTTATAATGAAGTAAGTAGATAAATGCCATCGGGGTATTTATCTTTATTTTATCTTATTTATTCTTAGGACATTTTATGAATTTTAATTGATTTTTCTGGTTATAAGGCCAATCATTTGTGTTATTAAACATTTTCTTCTATAAAATGATTTTCATACATATTCCAATATTTTCTATAAACAGTTTTATTATTTTCATCAAAATTAAGTTGGTACATTCTAAAGATAACATTGAAGTTTTTAGGTTTCCAAAATTCTTCATATGAATATTGATATTTCATTCCTAATGATTTCATAACAAATCCACTATGAGGATTGTTCACATCATGTGTAGCCGTAATATATTTAATTCCATCTTTTTTTAACCGTTCAATTAACGCTCTACTTGCCTCACTTACAATCCCTTGACGCCAAAATTCTGTTTTTAATCCATAACCAAAATCATGGCTATCGTCCATGCTCATGTTGATGTATCCAATAGGTATGTTACTACTTTTTAAACAAATTGCATATTTATAATCATTTGTATTTTCATATTTTTCTTTATAAAAAGTTTTAGCTTCTTTGATTGATTTCAATGGAAACCAAGGTAAATATGTATTTATTTTTTCATCACTAAAAATTTCATAAATGGATTCTAAATCTTCCATTGTAAATGGTCTTAAAATCAAACGTTCTGTTTCTATTATTGGTATATTCATAATTTTCTCCTATTATTTTTATATTATATTTTTTGTTTCTCTATAAGAGAAGTTATCATTTATTTGTATATTCGTCAATGTATTTTCTAATAATGATTATCTTTTGAACATTCTAGCGTATTCTTGTGTAATTAAACTCCCTATAAATTGTAATTGATATGGGTGACTGGCTTGATCTTGGGGTGAGTTAAAGGTAATTAATTCATTTATAAAAGATGGATAAGTATCTTGATTGCTACTAATCATCCATATTTTAGGGGCATTTAATTTTTTGGTTAATGCTCTTAAACTTGGATAATCAAAATAAGATCCGGTATAGGAAAAAATAATAATTAAGTCTTCCTCTTTTGCATTTAGGATATATTCTATTTGTTGTAAGTACGAAATGTTGGTGTATATTTGTTTTCCTAGCATTAGTAAATCAGTTTGTAAGTTGATCACAACTGATTCGGCTTTAAGCAAACCAAATGCAGCGATGTTTTGAAATGAATTGAGGTCGTGGCATAATTTGATAATTTGGTGTAAATCGATGGATTGTTTTACCATATTGATACTTTTGTTTATGATATGACTATAATCTTCAATTCTTTGAGAAAGTAATGGAGAATAAGATTGTTTTTGAAAGTAGAAATTTAATGAGGCGATTAATTCTTTTAGTTCTACAAAATCGTTTAACCCTATTTCTTTACAAAAACGGGAAATTGAACTCACAGCGACGTTGCATTTTTTTGCCATTTCTTTAATTCCTAAACCTTGAAGTTCGTCTAAGTGTCCTAGAATATAGGTAGCGATAATTGAGTTTGTTGAACCGTTTTTTTCACTGGCGATTGTACTTAAAAGTACAACAGGTAATTTTGTATAGATCATTTTTGTTCCTCGCTTTCCGTTTTCAATGTGTGTAGTTTGATGAGATAGTTTAGATTAGGTTATTTTTAGTAAGTGGTCAAATATGGGATAGTGATAAAATACAAGGTAGTAATTAGATATAGTGTAGTGAAGATATGTTTCGTTTATAACTTTATGTTACTCTTAATTTTAGTGATATACAATATTAATTAATGCGAGTATTATGATGAATATTTATTAGAGTAGTTTTCAATTTTTAGAGGTAATAGGTTTAATCTATCGATGTTTTATTAAGTTTATTTTCAAAATATAATAGATTTAATTGAGTGTAATTGTTTTTAATTATAAATTAAACTTATTATAAATAATTAAAAGCATTTATTAGTTTAAAATAGAAAAAATTTAAACTGGATATTGAATTAAAGATATTTTTCAATCTTTTCTCTTTCATTAGATCCAACTGTCTTTAATCTTAATAACGGCACTTCCATTTTTTCAAATATTTTATTTTTTTATTCATCTTTCCTCCATTGTTTTGGATTATTATCATGAAATTGATAATCATCTACTTCTATCCCTAATACAGGTTGTTTATCAAAATTATTATAAATCATTACATCTACTCTAGCGTTGTTGTTAATGTAATTAAGTTCTTCCATCGTAAAATCCTCTTTTCTTTTAAAAAGACTACCTAATTGTAGTGAACCCCAAAAGTAGGGCTAAAATTCAATGTTTATTGTAAGGATTGATTTCTCCCAATTTTTTACTTTTTTGCATTTCTTTTAACTTATCAGAATAGTTTAAATATAATAAATCAAATATTGAGCGAACTTTACTCTCACATATTATACTATTGTCTTGATAATACTGCATATAATGTATCAAATCACCTAATTCCTTATTTGCTTTTACAAAAACATCTACATTAGAAACTAAAACAAATTTTTCTACTGCTCTAGATACTGCAACATTAACAAGATGCGGTTCATCAACAAATCCTAACAATTTACCAGAAGCACCTTTTTCATCTAAAACAGAAGAAAATAGGATAATATCACTCTCTCTTCCTTGAAATTTATGAACCGTATCTTTTTGAAAATCGGAATATAAAATCTCTTTTGATGCATTCACTTGACCCCTAAAAGGTGACATAAAACCAAAAGTTTTATTTTCTAAATTATTTATACCTATTTCTTGCATAAATTTTTCATTCATGAGCGAATCTAATTCTCTAATATTTGTAATTTTATTAACTGCATTCTTACCAAATCTCATATGATTTCCCAGTACAGTTTTCAACAAGACTAAAGGAGTCTTATTCATTTTATTTGAAAGACAAATAAGCTTACTTTCATAATACTTTCTATTACAAAACTCAATAATATGATTATTGCATCTATAATGTTCTTGCAACATGACTTTAATATTATTATCAAAAATTGAATCAAAAGAAGCTAATAACGAATTATGATAATAATCATACTCATTACTTACATTATACTTTTTACTTAATTCGTCATATTCTTTGAGTGTAAGTTTTTCATTTGGAATATGAGGGAGTTGTTTCAAATCACCTACGATTACCACATTTTTAGCAGCATTAAGTGCAATAATTCCCAGAACTAATTCCACTTGTGAAGCTTCATCTACAATAATATAATCAAATTTATAATTTTGATTTTTAGATTTAGAAATTGAGTGTGTAGTTGCTAAAATAACCGGATACTCTTTTATAAATTCGTTAAAATTATTATTCCTATAATAATCATTTATGCTAAATTTTTTTCTTTTTCTACCATTGTATTTAAGTGCTAGAATACCTTGAAAGTACATTCTAGATTTTTCTTCCAATAATGAAATTTCTTCTTGGAATAAAAGTGCCTATTTCAAGTATTTCTTTATAATACCTTAAAGTTCAATGAATCGGGATAAATAAAGGGGTTCATATATTTTGCCTTAAGATATATTTTGATATAAATACATGTGTCTTTTTCAAAATTGGCACTCGATTTGGTAGTGAAAATAAGATAATTGGTGGTTGAAGCTCTATATAGCAAAAGCGAGGGGCTGTCTGTCAATCCCTTTACCATAGGCATTCGTAGAGTGGAGATTTACAGACAGTTGTCTGATATAAAAAGACTAATAATAGAAAAAGGGATATTTCAATGTGCTGAAATATCCCTTGATTATTTTTAAGCGTTTTTATCCATAAATATCTCCATTTGGATCCTCAACATTTTCTACTTCACCACTATCCATAACAATTTTAACACTACCATCACTATAAAAATATCTTGTTCCGTAATTTCCATTAACTTCAAATCTTTCAGTCCTAATTACGTAAATATTACCAGACGAATTACTACTTTCATTAGAACCAGAACTACCAGAATTATCGGAAGAACTATCGGAACTGCTATAATTTCCATTACCACTATTTCCAGAATTATAGCTGTTATTTTCAGCAGCAGATTCAGCTTTCTTTTTAGCCTCTTCTTCAGCTTTCTTCTTTTCTTCTTCAAGCGCCTTGATTCTGTTTGTGTATTTCTCGATTAAATCTTGTGCAATAGTGGTTTTTTCTTCAAGTTTTTCAAACTTCAAAGTAACATTCTCGCTTTCAATAGTGTTTAAAAGGCTTTCTAAATTTTCTTTAGCAGTAGCAATTTTCGATTTATCTGTTAGTTTATCAAGATCTGTTAAGGTGTTTTCGGAAAGCGTTTTGTCGTAATCACTTGAGAAAAAAGATTTCATTTTTTCTAAGGTGTTTTCGAAATCATCTAAAACTCCCTTTTGATGATATTCTTCTTTTTGATATGCATTTTTGTTGGTTGATAACTTTTTGAAGATTTCAAGTTTTTTGTTACGGTCTCCTTTATCGAATATTTCCAAGTTGTTTGCAATATCAGACTTCACTTCGGCTGACCGTTCTTTAATCTTATTTTGCTTATAAATAGCGTATCCACCAATAGAACCAATAATGGCTAAAATTAAAATAATAACTGTTATAAGCACAACTTTTCTCTTTTTGTTTTCCATGATTCTTTTCTCCTTTGTTGTTTTAGTGTTTATTTTGTCTTGAATAATTTTAGATAATGTAATTTAACACGCCCCGCTACGATTTTTCTTTTATTGTATCACCAATCAGTTTAAGAAACAATGTTTTGGTACTATGTCAATATTTCGGACAACTAAAATGTAAGAAATCAGTAAAAAGTGACATGGGAAAACCTTCTCAGAAAAAGGAAGCTCTCATGATTGATATACAGAAGAAGTTTTTGGAGCAAGCAAAAGGACAGAGTTATGAGAATCAATATAGATTCATATTACAAACTGGACTTCGTACTGGTGAGTTGATAGGGTTGAAATGGAAAGATGTTGATTTTGAAAATAAGACAGTAAAAATTCAACGGTCAATGGAATATAGGTATAGTATCGGTGAATGGAGAGTAGGAGAGCCAAAAAGTAAATCAGGTTATCGTACAATTCCATTAACAGATGAAGCTATTAGGATATTGTTGGAACAGAAAGAGAAGAACAAGAAGATAAAAAGAATTCCTATGGAATGGTCTGAATATATATAAATGTCAATATAAAAATGTACAATTGGGGATGCGAATGATTTCTTGGACTTTATTAATATGATAAACCAAGAGATTTGAGAGGGAGGTGCGGACAATTTCTTGGACCAAAAGGAACAAGGAGAAGAAAAACATGGCATATACGGAACAAGAAAAAGAACGAGCTCTCGCCCTATAT
>JAGZJH010000012.1 GCA_018365815.1 Erysipelotrichaceae bacterium | reverse complement strand
GATGGAACAGGTTATGCTTGTAAAGATAGTCAGTATTTTATTGCGGAAACTTGTGAATATCAAGATCATTTTTTACATTATCGACCTAAATATGCTGTGATTAATAATATTGAATATGATCATGTTGATTATTTTAAAACATTTGAAGATTATCAATCTTCATTTGAAAAATTTGCTAATCAAGTTAAAGACACTGTAATTATTTGGGGAGACGATCCATATTTACCAAAACTTAATATTACAACACGTAAATTATCTTTTGGTTTAAAACCTCATAATGATGTACGTGCCATCAATTATATGGTGAATTCTAATGGTATGAATTTTGATGTCTATATACATGATGAATTGTTTGGGCATTTTGATTTACCATTTTTTGGAGCTCATATGTTACAAAATTCGTTAGCTAATATTACTTTAGGTTATTTAGAAGGAATGGAAGCAAGTTATATTAATGAACGTCTTGCAAGTTTTAATGGTGTAAAACGTCGTTATAGTATTCAAAAAATTGGTAATAATATTTTTGTTGATGATTATGCACATCATCCTACTGCAATAAAAATGGTTATTGAAGCAACTAGAGAACGTTATCCTTATAAAAAAATAGTGGCGATTTTTAAACCAGATCGTTTTTCAAGAATTCTTCAATTTGCACATGAATTTGCCAAAGCGATGGATTTATCAGATTATCCATATTTATGTCATTTTCCTGAAAATGCAACAAAAGAAGAAGGCATTGATATTGATATAAATGAAGTCGGTCAATATATTCCACGCGCTAAAATTATTAATGAAGATCAAGAAGCCGCAAAAGAATTGGCTCAATATGATGATGTGGTATATTTATTTATGAGTAGTAAGGATATTTACAAATTTGCAAATCAAGTCATAGAAATTAAATCAAAGTAGTAAAAATATGACATTTATTGCATAAAAAAATGTTATGTGTAATAATTAGCATAGGAAGTAGAGGTGGCTGTATGAGCGCATTACAGATTTGCCAATGTATTGTATTGCTTGCGGGAGCATTTGCTTTATTATCGTTAGGGTTTGTTTTTGTTAAATTAGTCAGTACGATTGAAAGATTAAATATGACAATTGACCGCTCTAATCAAACAATTGATAAAGCAAACATTATGATTGATGATATTAATTACAAACTTGATATGATTAATCGTCCGTTTGAAGCAATCAGCAGTTTTTTATCACCATTTGGTAAAACTAGACGAAAAAGAAAATAGGAGGTATTAAAATGAAGTTAACTAAATTTATTATTGGTTTAGGAATTGGTGTAGTAGCAGGAATGCTTGTTGCACCAAAAAAAGGAAGTGAATTAGTGGAAGATATTAAAACTAATTCAAAAAAAGTCTATGACAAGACAAAAAATTTAACAAAAGAAGATGTTATTGATGCAATTAGTAAAACAAGTGACAAATTAAAAATTGCTGTTGAAGAATTTGATAGCGATAAAGCCAAAGCCACAACAAGAGAAAAAATTGATACTGTTAAAACAAGTATTGATGAATTAGTTCAAAAAGCAAAAGAAAACGAAACCTGTCAAGATGTTTTAACACGTATTGAAACATTATCAACTAAAGCAATGGAAAAAATTGCAGAGTATAAAGAAAAAGTAGTTGAATATGGTATGGATATTAGTGAAGAGGTAGAGGAAGAACTAGACGAGTTTAAAGACGAAATCGATGAAATTATTGAAGAAATGGATGAAGATTCTGATGATTCTTCAAACTTATAATGGATAAAAAGATTACAATTTATGACGTTGCTAGAGAAGCGGATGTTTCTTTAGCAACGGTTTCTCGTGTAATTAACGGCTCAAAGGTTGTTAAAGAAGCAACTAAAATGAGAGTCTTAGAAGTCATCGATCGTTTAGATTTTAAACCTAACGAAATTGCTAGAGGGTTAGCAAAAAGCAAAACTACAACAATTGCAGTTGTATTTCCACAAGCATTATTTGCTCATGTAAAAGATATGATTGGTGGAATAGGTGATACAAGTCGTACTTTAAAATATACAGTTACTTTTCATACTACTGATGATATTGGAGAAGATAATTTAGTCAGTGAATTAGTTGAAAAAGTAGTAAAATCAAGAGCAGATGGTGTTATTTTGTTTAATAATGAATTTTTAGACGAACAAATCAACCAAATTTCTAAATATAAAATTCCTATTGTTGTAGTAGGTGATTACTTATCCGGTAAAGGTTTGGGTTCAATTCATACAAATATTAAAGAAGGTATTACGACTATTGTTTCATCGTATTTGCAAAAAGGAACTAATGATATTTTATTTGTGACAACACATCAAAATTTAATTAGCGAAACAGCATTAATTAATGGAATTCAGGACGCTTATGGAAAAATGCAATTTAATCAAATTATTGAAACTTCGACTGATTATGATGAAAGCTATCAACAATTTAATGATTATTTTAAAACTAATCGTCATCAATTAGTGATTGCAACAAATGATAAACAAGCAGTAGCAGTAATTAATGCGGCTATTGAAAATGGAATTAAAATTCCTGAAGAAATGGAAGTTATTGGAATGTTTAATACAAGTTATGCATTAATGTCTAAGCCACGTTTAACAAGTATTTATATCCCAATTTACAACATGGGCGCTTTAGCAGTAAGATTATTGACTAAAATGCTTAATGGTGAAGAAATTGAAAGTTATGATGTTGCAGTTAAATACCAATTAATGGAAAGAGAATCTACAAAATAGTGAATTGACAATAAATATTAAAAACTATATAATTATAGACAACTATGAAGGAAAGAGGATTAAATTGAATGAATTAGAGAGCCTATGGTTGGTGAAAATAGGAGATGAGATTTAATCTATACACTCTGGAGTTTCTAAGTGAAAAGCTTAGACGGGTAAAGCCGTTATCCTTATTGAGTGCATACGTGAGTATGAAAAAAGGTGGTACCGCGAGATTTCGTCCTTTTGATGAAATCTCGTTTTTTTTATTTTAAACGAAGGGAGAAAATACATGAAAATTTATGATGAATTAGTATGGCGTGGATTAATTAAAGATATTAGTTCACCAGAACTTGAAGAAAAACTAAACAATGGAGGAATGACATTTTATATTGGAACAGATCCAACAGGAGATAGTTTACATATTGGTCATTTTTCATCTTTTTTAATCAGTAAACGTTTAAAAGATGCCGGACACAACCCAATATTATTAGTAGGGGGGGCAACAGGATTAATCGGTGATCCAAAACCAGATGCAGAACGTCCAATGATTACGAAAGAAACAGTGGATCATAACTTTGAATGTTTAAAAGAACAAGCAAAACGTATTTTTGGTTTTGAAGTAGTTAACAATTACGATTGGTCAAAAGATATTAACTTTATCGATTTTTTAAGGGATTATGGAAAATATTTTAATATCAATTATATGCTTAATAAAGAAATTATCAAAAGCAGAATTGATAGTGGTATTACATATACTGAATTTTCATATATGATAATGCAAGCGTTAGACTTTTTACATTTATATGAAAATAAAAATTGTGTAATGCAAGTTGCTGGACAAGATCAATGGGGAAATATCACAGCCGGAATTGAATTAATCAGAAAAAAACTAGGAAAAGAAGCCTATGGTTTTACAATGCCGTTACTTACAAAAAGTGATGGAACTAAATTTGGTAAAACTAATGGTAAAGCTATTTGGTTAGATCGTGAAAAAACATCACCTTATGAAATGTATCAATTCTTTATTAATTCAGAAGATGATAAAGTGATAGATTACTTAAAATTCTTAACATTTTTATCAGTAGAAGAAATAGAAGAATTAGATAGAAAAAACAAAGAACAACCTCATTTAAGAGAAGCACATAAAGCTTTAGCTAGAGAAGTAATTACATTTTTACATGGTAAAGAAGCCTATGATGAAGCAGTTCATATTAGTGAACTATTATTCTCAGGACAAATTAGTGAATTAACTTATGAACAAATTATGATATGTTTTGAAGGAGTTCCATTTGAACAAACAAATGAAGATATGAGCATCATTGATGCCTTAGTTTTTTCAAAAGCAGCAAGTTCAAAACGTGAAGCAAGAGAATTTGTCAAAGGTGGTTCAATTATGATTAACGGACATAAAGTCACTGATGAAAACTTTATTGTCAGCAAAGAAAATGCTTTTGGTCAAAAAGCAACAGTTATTCGTCGTGGTAAGAAAAAATATTGTGTATTAAAACATATTTAGGTTATCGAAAGATAGCCTTTTTATTAATAGCAGAAAAACTGATGATTGAAATACGTTTATTAAATATAAAAGAATACCAACACAAAAAACTAAAATTTGAATATGAAACGCCGGGATACTTAGAGTTAAAACAAACATCTTTATCTTTTACATTGATATATCAAAAATATACTACTCCTCAGTTAAAATGTTTTGAAGATGAATTAGTGGGAGAATGGTTAGAAACTCCTATTTTATATGGTGCTTTTGTTGATGATAATTTGGCAGGGATTATCGAAGGAAGCAAAGAAAGTTGGAATAATCGTTTTAGAATAAGTAACTTACTTATTTTTAAACCCTATCGTCAACTTCATATTGGATCAACACTCCTTCAAAAAATGATAGAACATGCCAAAACACTTAATACTAGAATGGTTATTTTAGAAACCCAAAGTTGTAATATTCCGGCAATCAAATGTTATTATCAAAACGGATTTAAAATCATTGGATTTGATATGTATTGTTATAGTAATCATGATATTGAAAATCATGAAATACGCATAGAAATGGGTTATGAAATAAAATAACTAACCATTTAAGGTTAGTTTGTTCAATGTATTAATAATATGTTGAAACTGATTTGTTGCAAAATCAATAGGATTAATACAAATAATCGGAATTTTTTTATTAACAAGTTTCATTAATTGAGGTTGTGTATAAGCAATTTGAGGAGCAAGTAAAATGGCATCAAACTTTTCTAATTGTGATTTCAATTTATCTACACCAAAGGCACTAAATTCGAAATGAAGTTTTTGAAGATCACTTAAATTTTGAAGGTTAATGGCAAATAAAGCAGTTGTTAAACCCCCAGAGCAACATAATGCAATTTTAAAATTTTTAACCTCACTATAATGACAGAGTACTTCATAAAATTGGTTAAATAAATAAGTACATTGCTTAATACTAATAATATTATAGTGAAGATAAAAAACGTTTTTCCCATCTAAGTCGATAATTTCTTCTTCGATAATATTTCCTTGCCAAAAACGGATATAACCAGTTGCATGTTCAAGTTCAAAAATAATAGTTTGATGAGTAGAACTAGGATTAATCACATTATGGTATATATTGTCTTTAAAGTATCTTTTTTCATTATGTAATATCCAGTAGAAAAAAACATCAGCATAAATTGTACAAAGAAATTCATCCATATTTACAACCCCTTTCATGATTATATTTTAGCAGTTTTTGATTTGTTTGGGTGTGTTTTTCTAATCTAGTAAATAAATCTACGGATATTATTCAAACTTAGTGATTTTTATAATTTAACAATATATTTGATGATGTACTTTGCTGTTTTGTATGTTAAAATAATGTATAGTGAGGTGATGATATGGCGAATAAAACTTATGTTATTTCAGATTTACATGGGCATTACCAAGTCTTTTTAAAAATGCTAAAAAAAATTGAATTTAGTGACAGTGATTTGATGTATATTTTAGGAGATGTTTGCGATCGTGGCCCACAAAGTTTAGATATTTATTTAGATATTAGAAAACGTCCTAATGTAAAGTTGATTCGTGGTAATCATGAAATTATGATGCGTAATTCTTTTATGGAAGATAATAAAGGAAGAAACAGTTTTCGCATGTGGAGTCAAAATGGTGGACGTAAGACAATTGAAAACTATCATGAATATTTGGGTAAAGGTAAAATTGCTAAAAAAGAGTATCTTAAAAAAAGAGAAATATTTATTAACGATATGATAGATTATGTCAATAAATGCCCAAGTTTTGTTGAAATAACAGTAAATCATCAGCAATTTGTGTTAATTCATGCAGGAATTAATCCAGAAAAAACACTTTATGAACAAACAGAAGAAGAGTGTGCTTGGATGCGTGAATGGTTTTATATGTCACCGGCATTAAAAGATAAATTAATTATATTTGGTCATACACCGACTTGTTTTATTAAACAAACTGATGATTGTAATGTTTGGTTTGATCCAGAGTTTAAAGATAAAATAGGGATAGATGGTGGTTTAGGAAGTTTTGATTATGGACAATTGAATTGTTTATGCTTGGATACAATGGAGATTTTTGTTGTTACCAAAAAAGAAGTTTACCAAAATGAGTAACATAGGAGATAGATATGGAAATTAAAAAGTTAAAAGAAAACATATATTTATTTACTTTAAAAAATGAATTTATTTCAGTAAGTTTTACTAATTATGGAGGATATATCACTAATATCTTAGTTCCTGATATTAACGGGAAATATGATGATGTTGTTTTAGGGTATGATTCTATAGAAGGATATTTAAAAGATACCGAAAGTATGGGGGCTTTAGTAGGAAGAGTAGCCAATCGTATCAAAAAAGGTCATTTTACTTTAAACAATAAAGAGTATCATTTAGCAATTAACAATGGACCAAATCATCTACATGGTGGAATTAAAGGATTTAGTCAACAAATTTTTGATTATGAAGTTCATGATGAACAAGTAACACTTACTTATTTATCTAAAGATTTAGAAGAAGGCTATCCAGGAAACTTACTTTTAAAAGCAAAGTATTATTTAAAAGACGAAGCTTTAGTGATTGAATACGAGGCCTCAACAGATCAAGATACTTTAATTAATATCACAAACCATTCTTATTTTAATTTATCTGGAGGTAAATCCTCTATTACAAAACATCAATTAATGGTAAAAGCCAATCAAATTGCTTGCGTTGACCAAGATGGACTTCCAACTGGTAAGTTTTTGGAAGTCGAAAAAACACCTTTTGATTTTAATGAATTAAAAGAAATTGGTCTATCTTTAAAAACTCATCATTCACAAATTATTTTAGGAAATGGTCTAGATCACCCTTATTTATTGAGTACAACCAATAATCAAGTAATTTTATATGATCCATGTTCTAAGCGACAGTTAACAGTGAGTACTACTTTACCTTCTGCTCAAATTTATACTGCTAATTTTTTAAAAGACGTTTTAGGAAAAAATCAACAACTTTACCAAAAACATGATGGAATTTGTATTGAAACACAGTTTTTACCAGATGCCATTCATATTGAAGAACACCCAAGTACAATTTTAAGAAAAGGAGAAACCTTTAAAGCAAAGACTTCTTATTGCTTTAAAGTCGTATAATTAAATGACAAATATTAACACATTAATACAACAATTTGAATTAAAACAACATGACGAACATCTATTAGATATTTATGAAGATCAAAGTTTAATTGAATATCAAAATCAACGATATATCAAAGCATTAAATAAATTTAAAAGTTTATATAATCATGATGAAAATGTAGAAATATACAGTGCTCCTGGAAGGACTGAAATCGGCGGAAATCATACTGATCATCAACATGGAAAAGTTTTAGCTGCTTCAATTAATTTAGATAGCATTGGTATTGTTTCTAAAAATGATACTGGAATAATTAAAGTCGTTTCAGATGAATTTGATATTGCGCCTATTGATTTAAACGATTTATCTTTAAAAGATGAAGAACAAGGAACTTCTATTGCTTTAATAAAAGGTGTGATGCATTATTTAAAAAATAAAGGATACAACATTGGTGGATTTAACGGCTATATTACAAGTGATGTATTAGTGGGGGCCGGTATGTCTTCATCAGCTGCTTTTGAAACCATCATTGGAACAATCATTTCTGGATTATATAATGAAATGAAAATCAGTCCGGTTGAAATCGCTAAAGCAGGGCAATATGCTGAAAATATTTATTTTGGAAAACCATGTGGGTTAATGGATCAAATGGCAAGTTCAGTAGGTTCAATCATTTATATTGACTTTAAAGAAGCAAACCCATATATTGAAAAAATAGATGTTGATTTTAGTCAATATGAACATAGTTTATGTATTGTTGATACATTAGGTTCACATGCTGATTTAACTGATGAATACGCAGCCATTCCTAATGAAATGAAAACAGTATCTGATTATTTTAATGTTTCAGTGTTAAGTGAATTAGATGAACAATTATTTTATGATAAATTAAGTGAATTAAAAGATACAATGTCTCATCGTGCTTTATTAAGAACTATTCATTTATTTGAAGAAAATAAAAGAGTAGTTGAAGAAGTTAATGCATTAAAGGCAAATGATTTTAATACTTTTAAAAATATTGTGAAAGCATCTGGAGACAGTTCATTTAAATACTTACAAAATGTTTATACTAATAAAAATGTTCATGTTCAAAATGTTTCATTAGCACTTGCCTTAACTGAGAAATTTTTAAATCATCAAGGGGTATGTCGTGTTCATGGTGGTGGTTTTGCCGGTACAATTCAGGCTTTTGTTCCTAATCAAATTGTACTTGACTATAAAGCATTTATTGAAGGAATACTTGGAAAAGGAACTTGCCACATTTTAAAAATCAGAAAATACGGTGGCATGAAGGTACTATGATTAAAGTGCTTGTATTAGAAAAACTTTATCAAACAAGATTAGTGCAATATCAAAACTATCATAAGTTGAATTTTAAAACAACTTCAATAAAATTTATTCAATATTATAGTCTTGTTGAAGTGGTGAGTGACAATGTCAAAATTGAATTATTAATCGAAAAATATTTAAAACGTATGAAAGAAAAGTATATCGATATTAAATTATATTTAAATCATTTAGTTCAATTTATTCAACGTAAAAATATTCATTTAATGCTTAATGATAAAAAACAATTAAAAACATTTGGGTTATTAGAGTGATTTAAATGGATTTACATGAAAAAACAAAATACAAATTTGCTGAAGCGATTAAAAGTTTAATGCAATATCATGAACTTGATAAGATTACAGTGACGGATATTGTGAAGGTCAGTCAGATGACAAGACAAACGTTTTATCGATATTTTAAGGATAAATATGATTTAGTGAATTGGTATTTTGAAGAATTGGCTAAAAAATCATTTAAGCAAATGGATCAAGGTTTAACGTTAAAAGAAGGATTGACTAAAAAATTTCAATTTATTGAAGAAGAGCTTGTGTTTTTTAAACAAGCATTCAAATCTAATGATTATAATTCTTTAGTTCAATATGATTATCAATGTATTTATCTTTTTTATAAAGAAATGATTTCTAAAAGAAATTTAGAATTGACACCAGAATTGGATTTTCTTCTTCAAATGTATTGTCATGGATCAATTGATATGACAATTCAATGGATTAATCTAGGTAGACCTATTTCGATTGATCAAATGACAGACCTTTTAATCGAAGCAATTCCAACGAGGTTAAAAGAAATTCTTATTCCACAATAATGAATAGACAGGAGGGATAATGATGAAAAAGAAGTTAAGAGATTTTAATAGTGAGTGTTTTAGAAATTGGTTATCTAATTTACATGATATGGATCCAAATACAAAGTTTTGTAAAAAAGAAAATGATATGAGTGAAACTTATGGTTATTTAACTGATACTTTATTAGGGAAAATTACTATTTGGAAAAATAATATCGTTGAAGAAGAAATATATGATCGTCAAACAAATGAACAAGTATTTTATTTACATTATGAAATGACGGATTATTGTCAAGTAGTGGATTTAGTAAACAGTTTTAAAAATAGAATGTTTTGTGTTTGTCAAAAGGAATATGTTGTCAGTGATGATGATACACCACGAAATATTTTATTGTGTTGTTCTACGGCTTTAACAACTTCAATGTTTGCTTCTTTGTTACAAGATTTTAGCGATGAACATCATTTACCATATCGTTTTAGATCTGCTAGTATTTTTGATGTGAAATCTCTTATGGAGGATTATGACATCGTTTTAGTTGCCCCTCAGGTCAGAAAATGTACCAAAGAAGTAGCAAGTAAATGTCATCATAAATTTTTAAATATGGATATTGTAGATTATGCTGAATATAACTGTAATAATATTATTTCACGTATGCAAGAGGCATTTATTTAATATGACTTAAAATGAATTACGATTGTTTCATAAAGGTAATGATTGTAATTCATTTTTCTATATTTAAATAAGGTTAGAAATCTCAATTAATGAAGATATGAAATTTCATTGGTAAATGTGACAAATCTCTGCATCTGTCACTTGTTTTTTATTTCACATAGCCTTAAAATTTAATTATATATAGGAGGTATGATTTTATGGCAAACAGATTTGTGTTAAATGAAACAAGTTATCATGGAAAAGGAGCGATTAATGAAATTTCAAACGAAGCAAAAGCAAGAGGTTTTAAAAAGGCTTTAGTTTGTTCTGATCCTGATTTAATTCAATTTGGAGTTACAAAAAAAGTAACTGATTTATTAGATGAAGCAGGTTTAGAATATGAATTATATTCAGATATTAAAGCAAATCCAACTATTGAAAATGTTCAAAATGGAGTAAAAGCATTACAAGATGCTAAAGCGGATTATATTATTGCTATTGGTGGAGGTTCTTCAATGGATACTGCTAAAGCAATTGGAATTGTTGATAGAAATCCAGAATTTGCAGATGTAAGAAGTTTAGAAGGTGTAGCACCTACTAAAAATCCATGTACACCAATTTTTGCAGTTCCAACAACTGCCGGTACTGCTGCAGAAGTGACTATCAACTATGTTATTACTGATGCTACTAAGAATAGAAAAATGGTATGTGTAGACGTACATGATATTCCTGTTGTTGCATTTGTTGATCCTGATATGATGTCATCAATGCCTAAAGGATTAACTGCTGCAACTGGTATGGACGCTTTAACTCATGCAATTGAAGGTTATATTACTGCCGGAGCATGGGAAATGAGTGATATGTTCCATTTAAAAGCAATTGAAATTATTTCAAAAAGTTTAAGAGGAGCAGTAGAAAATACACCAGAAGGTAGAGAAGGAATGGCTTTAGGACAATATATTGCGGGAATGGGATTTTCTAATGTAGGATTAGGAATTGTACATTCAATGGCACACCCATTAGGGGCATTATATGATACACCTCATGGTGTAGCAAATGCAATTATTTTACCAACTGTTATGGAATACAATGCTCCAGCAACTGGTGAAAAATTCAGAGAAATCGCTAAAGCAATGGGTGTTGATACAACTGGTATGGATCAAGCCACTTATCGTCAAGCAGCAATTGATGCTGTAAAACAATTATCACATGATGTAGGAATTCCTGCTGATTTAAAAGAAATTGTAAAAGTAAAAGATTTA
The DNA here is from genome assembly GCA_018365815.1 of Erysipelotrichaceae bacterium. GTDB lineage: Bacteria > Bacillota_I > Bacilli_A > Erysipelotrichales > Coprobacillaceae > Beduini. The sequence goes on along the minus strand of JAGZJH010000012.1, from coordinate 39,922 downwards.
GACTTCTTAGCACAATCTGCTTATGATGATGCTTGTAGACCTGGAAATCCAAGAGAAACAAGTGTTGAAGAAATTAAACAATTATATCAATCTTTATTATAATTAATTGATATTAGTTTGTGTGATGAAGTTTATTGTTTAGAAATTTTATATATGATTTTCAATTATTCACATCATACTAGATTTTCAAACTATGAAATATAGAAAAATACGTATTTTATCACGATTGAAAGAGCATTGATATGTTAGTCAAGCAACTATGGGAGATAGCACAAATAACTGTGTATCTCCCAATTTTTTATACAGATGATTATTTTTTTGTATTTTAAATTTACATTTATCTTTCATTACTCAATCTTTTTTCATATTATTCAGAACGTATTTTTTTCAATAATTGCACACTTGCTAAAATAGAAATAATCAGAATAATTATTAGAGGAAAAAATGTACTTACATCAATATTTTTTTGAATTAACAAAGTTGCCGGAAACAGTTTTTCCATGTTTTCAAGAAAGTTTGGAAGTAACTCTGCCGAAAATATGATACCCGATAACATAATAGAGGGTAAAAAGACAACTTGACTATACGAAGTTAGTTTTACTTGATTTTTTACAGCTAATCCCAATACACATGAAATAGCAAGTGATACAATAATAAATAATGCAAGTGTTAAAAAATATAATGGAATATTTGATGGCATAGTTGCGTGAAATACAATCGGTGCAAGTACAAAAATAATGATGCTCATTATCATTAAATGGATAAATGCAGATACGACTAAGGTAATTACACCAAAACATATAGGTATTTTATTTGCGATATACATTTTCTTTATATCCGAACCATATATTTCAACCATTGAGGGTGGTACGCCTATGAAAGTTCTCATTGAAACACCCATAACTGTCATAGATTGTATCAATGTCTGTTTTGCTTCTGGCATTAACGAAGTAAAAATACCGCTCATAATTAAAAAAATAGAATTGGGACAATGTAACAGGTTACTAATAATGTTTTACTGCGAATATCCATTTTTAATTGGACTTTGATCCCATATAACATGGCTTTCATCATTCATACCTCCTTTGAAAGATTGATAAAATGTTGTTCTAATGTGCCTTGATTTACCTTTATATCTAAAATATCAATATTTTTCTGTTTGTATTCTTCTAGTTTTAGTGAAGTATAGTTATTTGCGGTTACTACATATTGCTCGTTTTCTTTAGGGAGAATAACTTCAACAACATATGGATTACATTCAACAACTGCCATATCTTTCAAAGCATCAATAATTGTTATAGTTTGTTAAGAAGCGATTGGGACACTTTTCAAAAAAGAAAGTGCTTCTTGTGTTGTTTGACATTTTTCAAGTATATATCGTACCAACATTCCAGCGTTAAAACCATATTTTCGTACTTTAGGATAAACAAAAGTCAAACCAACTGCTAAACCATATTCATTTACACCATCTTCCATTTGAACAAATGCAGCAGTGTTCCCATTAAACGCATAAACATTATCAAGACGGTATAAACAGTTCATGTATAACTTCTCTAATTCCACTAAAAAATCGCTATTTCTTCCAAAAATTATATGATTGTTGTCTTGAAATACAAAACAAGTGCAATGATTACTAAACTCAAAGCAGTACATACTTAATAAAAATGTATATAAATTTTCATATGATGTTTGTTGCCCATCAGATATCCCTTTAATTTCATTTAAAATCTCTGGATAGTATTTTTCATATATAGGAAGACACCCTTTTGCAAATGCTTTTCGTTCTTCTGTAATTTGAAAAGTATGTTGATGACATATGAGTGTTCCATGTCTTTTTAAAGCCTGTCCCCAATGGTAACCGGCGTCATAGTGTGCATTTTTAAATCTTGCGTATACATTTTTCCACCTACTTTATTTAATTTCAATAATAGTAAGATCTTACCTATTCATAAACTAACAGAATAAAAATTTTATGTCAATGAAATAAAAATTTAGTTTAGTAAAAGGGCATATTTTCACATAACAAAACTAAAATATATAAAAAATATCTTATATCATAAAATCACCATTTTGATAATAGTCTTTATAAACTAATTTCTTAAAAGAAAAAACTACCTTAATGGTAGATTGATCTTAGTGAAAAATGATATTGTTTAAAACTGAAAAAGAAAGAATAATCATAACAGTTTTAATGAGTATTCAAGCATTAGTTATAAATATATTTTAGAATAGACACAATAAAAACAATTTTAAATAGTTTTATTTTAACGACTCTCTTTTGATGATTTCAGGTTCAATAAACTTATTAATTATTTCATGTTTATTAAATAAATGAGTTAAAATATGAATACATTCGCTTGCCATGTTTTCCATTGGAATTTGAATAACACTTAATGATGGATTTAAAAAATCATCTATGCTCGTTAAACCGTTCCCAATAGATAATACTTCAACATCATTAGGAATATGGATATGATTTTGATAACAATAATGCATAATCCCTAAAGCAATCATATCACTGGCAGTATAGATAACATTGAGTGATGAAAAATCAATGGATTTCGCAATTTCATAGCCACTTATAGAATTATTTTCATTGGCTTGAAATTGTTGAATTGTTTTACCACTTAGCAATTCAATTAATTTATTATCACGTACTTCCATTCCTTGAAACGCATAAGGGGCTTTGACTAAACCGATATGATTTTTATCTTTTAAAAGACTAAAGGCATAGTTGGCAATCGCTTCATCGTTGACAGATACACTGCTATAATTTTCAATATATCTATTATATAAAACAATTGGGATCATTGGTTCTAAATTTTTCAAAAAATCTAAATCTTTTTGACTGGCGTTTGCAATAATAGCACCATGATAATTTGATATTTGGGTAAGAGTTTGTTCCTCACAAAGATGATCATTTTCATAAGGATAGATAATAATATCATAATCTAATTTCATTTTGTTAATAGTTGTTTGTAATCCACTTAAAAAACGAGCCAACATCACTTCTCTAAAATCTGTTGTCCAAAAAAGGGCAATCGTTTTTTTATTTTGAGAAGAACGAAGTTTTTTGGCAGAAAAATTAGGTTGATAATTTAATTCTTTCATTGCCTGACGTACTTTTTTTTGTGTTTCTTGTGATATTTTTCTTTCTTCACTTTTACCGTTGATAATAATTGATACCGTTGAAATTGACACATTTGCATGCTTTGCAACATCTTTAATACTTGCCATGTAATTTTCACCTCATCAACATCTTAACAAAAATCAAAGAAAAAGTAAATCGTTTTACTTTATTCATAAAAATGATTGACAGTAAACAAGTATAACATTATACTATAATTAGTAAAACGATTTACTTAAGGGGGAAAAAGATGAAAACAGTAAGAATTGGTTCTGGTGCAGGGTATGGTGGAGATAGAATTGAACCTGCTATTGATCTTATTGAAAGAGGAAATTTAGATTATATCATCTTTGAATGTTTAGCAGAAAGAACTATCTCATTAGCACAAAAAGCAAAACAAAAAGATCCTAATAAAGGATATAACGATTTATTTGAGTATCGTTTTGATAAAATTTTAGAAGCTTTAAAAAAGCATCAAGTTAAAGTTATTACAAATATGGGAGCAGCCAATCCCAAAAGTGCTGCATTAAAATGTCAAGAAATGGCGATTGCTAAAGGGTTAGATAATTTAAAAATTGCTTATGTTGAAGGTGATGATAAAAGCGATGTTTTAAATGAGTATATGAATTATAAAGTTTTGGAAACCGGAAAAAAATTAGCGGATATTAAAGGTGAAATATTATCTGCAAATGGATATATTGGTTGTATGGGAATTGTCGAAGCATTAAAAAATGAGGCAGATATAGTGATTACAGGTAGAGTTGCTGATCCATCACTTGCAGTAGGTCCATTAGTTCATGAATTTGGTTGGAGTATGAATGATTATGATAAATTAGGAAAAGCAACATGGATAGGACATTTACTAGAATGTGCCGGACAAGTGACTGGAGGCTATTTTGCTGATCCAGGATATAAAGATGTACCTGATTTATGGAATTTAGGATTTCCAATGATTGAAGTTGATGAAAGCGGTAATGGTATTGTGACAAAATTAGAGAATACTGGTGGTATCGTCACTACTCAAACTGTTAAAGAGCAGACTTTGTATGAAATTCAAGATCCAAGTAACTACTTTACACCTGATGTTATTGCAGATTTTTCGCATGTGACAATTAAACAAGTTGGTGAAAACAGAGTTGCCATAGCAGGAGCAACAGGTAAAGCACCAAACGGATATTTTAAAACAAGTGTAGGTTATCACGATTGCTATATCGGTGAAGGTCAAATCAGTTATGGTGGACATAATGCACTCAATAAAGCAAAATTAGCAAAAGAAATACTGGAAAAACGTTTTGAATTAATTGGTTTAGAATATGAAGAAATGAGATTTGATTATATTGGGTTTAATTCTTTATATCAAGACAGTATTACTAAAGAAATGGGAAATACAATTCCTAATGAAGTACGTTTACGTGTTGCTGTGAGAGTTAAGGATTTAAAAAATGCTCAAATGGTAGGAAATGAAGTAGAAGCATTATATACAAATGGTCCTTATGGAGGCGGAGGAGCAGTAAAAAATATTAAAGATATTATTAGTATTGTTTCAATTTTTGTACCTGTTGATCATTTTAATATTACAGTGGGATATATGGAGGTGAAATAAAATGAAATTAAAAGAAATTGCACATTCAAGAACAGGGGATAAAGGTAATATTTCTATTATATCAGTGATAGCCTATAAAGAAGAAGATTATCCATTGATTAAAGAAAAAGTGACAGTTGAACGTTTAAAAGAATATTTTAAAGATATTGTTCATGGACAAATTACCAGATATGAAATTGATACAATCGGAGCATTAAACTTTGTGATGGAAGATGCACTTGATGGTGGGGTAACACGTTCATTAGCCATTGATATGCATGGTAAAACATTAGGAAGTGCTTTATTGGAAATGGAGGTATAATGATGAAAATACAAAATATTGTAATTGCCGGAGCTGGAACTATGGGGTATTCCATGGCACAAATTTTCGCAAGATATAATTATCAAGTGACTATTTATGATTTAAGTGATAAAGCTTTAAAAAACGCTGAAAAAAGAATTCATGAAAATATGAATACATTAGTTGAAGAAAATGAACTTACAAAACAACAGGTTGAAAAATGTTGTCAGTGTTTATCTTACACAACTGATCAGGAATGTTTTAAAAATTGTGACATTGTGATAGAAAGTATTGTTGAAAAATTAGATATTAAACAAAGTTTCTATCAAGAAATATCAAGAATTGTTAAAGAGGATACAATACTTGCCACAAACACCTCTGGGTTATCAATTAATGCAATTGCTAAAGATATTTATAAACCGGAAAGGTTTATTGGCATGCATTGGTTTAATCCATCACATTTGATTTTGTTAATTGAAATTATCAAAGGAAATCATACCAGTGACAAAGTGGCACAAGCCATTTATGATTTAAGTTTAGCGATTGATAAAAAAGCAGTAATTGTGCATCAAGATGTTCCAGGGTTTGTAGCTAACAGAATTCAATTTGCTGTGTTAAGAGAAGCGTTAGACCTTGTTAAAAAAGGTGTTGTTTCAAAAGAAGGAATAGATGATGTCATGAAATATGGACTTGGATTTAGATACGCGTGTTTAGGACCTCTAGAAGTAGCGGATTTTGGTGGATTAGATACTTTTTATCATATCAGTGAATATTTAATGAAAGATTTATGTAATAGTCCAGAAGTACCGGCATTATTAGATAAATGTTATAGAGAAGGACATTATGGGGTTAAAACACAAAAAGGTTTTTATGATTATCATGATGGAAAAGATGTCGTAGCGACTGAAAACAGGGATGAAAAATTATTAAAATTATTTAATGCTTTATATAAATAAAAGAGATCCTCTTTCAATAAGAGGATCTATAATTTTGCGATTTCAGAAGTTAATAAGTCAATATAAACAAAGAATATAATTTGGCTTTCTAAATAACAGTCAAAATGTTGATTAGAAGATGAGGGTAACCAAACAAAATTATCACAGTATTTTTTAATAGATAATTTATCATTCATGGTAATAAAAGTAAGATTAAAATGATATTTTTGAAGAAATTAGAAGCGGAAATGTAGCTTATTCATTAATTAGACCAATTAATTTATATACAATGTGGTTTATAAAAAATATCGCCAGTCGATTAGCTAAAGCGTTATTGAGATTTTTTTCGGTGATGATCTTTTCATTCTTGCTTCCTTATCCTTATAAATTCACTCCACAAATAAACCTAGGTACTTTTTTAATTTTTATCTTATCTATGTTTTTAGCGTTATTAGTGGTCGTTGGTATTATTATGTTAATTTATATTTCAGCATTTTATACTTTAAATCCAATGGGAATACGAATTGTCTTAATTTCTTTATGTGATTTTTTATCAGGTGCAATTATTCCATTGCCTTTTTTACCGGAAAAACTAAGACAAATCGTTGAATTGACACCATTTGCTTCAATGCAAAATCTTCCTTTTTTAATATTAGGTGGACATATTCAAAGTATAAAAATGTTGCAGGGTGTTTTGTTGCAATGTTTTTGGGCAGTAGCGTTAATTGCTTTTGGTTGTTATTGGTTAAATAAAGCATTACAAAAAGCAGTCATTCAAGGAGGGTAACATGAAACTTTATCTTAAATATTTTAAAATGAATTTATGTTTACAAATGCAGTATAAAACCTCTTTTATTTTAACGATCATCGGGCAATTTTTAACTTCTTTTTCAGTGTTTTTAGAGATTTATTTTATGATGAATCGTTTTTATAGTGTTAGCGGATTTAGTTATGAAGAAGTATTGTTATGTTTTGCGATTGTATTATTGGTATTTTCATTAGCCGAATGTTTTGCACGTGGATTTGATACTTTCCCAACCATGATTACCAATGGGGAATTTGATAGAATTTTACTCATACCCAGAAATGAAGTTTTTCAAATTTTAGCGACCAAAATAGAATTTTCACGCGTAGGTCGTTTAATTCAAGCAGTGATTATTTTTGTATATAGTTTTAATAAAATAGGGATCAATTGGCACTTTGAACAAATTTTATTACTTTGTCTAATGATTATATCTGGAACGGTAATATTTAGTGGGTTGTTTATTATATATGCTGCGATTTGTTTTTATACTCTTGAGGAATTAGAGTTTATGAACATTTTTACAGATGGTGGCAGGGAGCTTGGTAAATATCCTTTTTCAATTTATGGTAAAAGTGTGTTAAAGCTTTTTACTTTTGTTATTCCTTTAGCTTTATTTCAATATTATCCGTTTTTGTATTTAACTTCTCGCAGTCATAATATCATCTATATGTTAGCACCGTTAATAGGGATGTTGTTTATTATTCCGTGCTTAATCCTATGGAAAATTGGGCTAAAAAGATATAGTTCTACCGGTTCTTGAATAATTTAATAAAAAAATAAGAGGTTTTTAAGCTACTGTATTTATGAGTAGAATAAAAATCTCTTTTTAATATTAGACTAGAGTAAGAAATTTAAATTATTATTGATCATCTAATTCAGGAAGTTTATGAAAATCATTTTCATCAACATATAAATTTTTAGCAAGTAAACGATAGTTTACAAATTCACTGACTAATGCATAAATAAGAGCAGTGACTGGAACAGCCATAATCATTCCAATTAATCCAAACAACCCTCCAAAGATGACTAATGAAAGTAAAACATATATTCCGGAGATCCCCACTGACCCTCCAACAACACGAGGATAAATAACATTTCCTTCAAATTGTTGAAGAACTTGGAAATAGATGATAAACAAAATAACTTGAATTGGATTGATTGCTAGAATAAGTAGACATCCAAAAGCCATTCCAAACATGGCTCCAAACATTGGAACAATACTTGTAATAGCGACTATTGCTGAAATTAATTCAGGGAATGGAAATTTAAAAAGCAACATTCCAATATAACATAAAATTCCTAAAATGACGGCTTCAACTAATTGCCCACCAATAAAACCTGAAAAAATATCATTTGCTTTTTTACCCACTCCAAATATAAAGTGGGTATGATCGTAATTAAAAGTAGCGGCAATGACTTTTCTTAATTGGATAATATAATTCTCTTTTGAACTGAGTAAATATAAACTCACCATAAATGCAGTGAACCATGTTCCAAAAGAACCGATAATTCCCATTGATTTACTAATAAAACTTGGGGCTGCTGAACCTAACCACCCACCGATACTTGATACCATTGTTTTCCAGTCTAATGTATAGAAATATTGAACGATAGCAGAAGTAGAAGCATCATAGTCGATATTAAGAGCTTCTAAAATTTCATTTGCCATATAAGTCAGTTGTGAGACATAATTGGTTAAGTTATTAAAAAGCATTGTGAAACTATCGATTAACTTTGGAATAATGACACTAATCATTAAAATAATGATCACTAAGGCTAAAATAACAGTTAAAAATACTGATAAACCACGACTAAGTTTATCTAATATACTTCCTTTTTTGGCTATTTTTTTAAAAAAACTTTCTATTTTTTTCATTGGTAAATTTAGTACATAAGCAATTGCAATTCCATAATAAAGTGGTTTGAAAATTAAAAGAAAACTAAAAAATGTATTTAAAATAGATGATAAGTTAAATACTACGGCAGTTAAAATAACGGTGAAAGCCGCTAAAAAAAGCCAAGGTTTTATTTTTTTGTTGATTGATTTAAAATCCATGAATTTCCCCCTAGTCTTTAAATAATAAAAATATCATATCATGTTTGTATTTTGTTTTCAAATATTAACATCTTTAATCTATTGTTTTAATATAGTATAGGGTGTATGATAAATAAAAGGAGTGAGAACAATGTTTAAACAAATTAATATTAATGAATTAAAAGTAAATCCATTTAATTTAATCGGTAAAGAATGGTTATTAATTAGTGCCACTGATGGCAACAAATGTAATACAATGACTGCCTCTTGGGGTGGACTAGGTGTCATTTGGAATAAAAATGTAGCGACAGTTTACATTCGTCCACAACGATATACGAAACACTTTGTCGATTCAAGTGAGATATTTACATTATCTTTTTTTGATGAAAGTTATAAAAAAGCATTAACTTATTTAGGACGTGTTTCTGGTAAAGATGAAGACAAAATTAAAAATGTTGATTTTCATGTGATTAATAAAGATCAAAGTGTTTATTTTGAAGAAGCGAAAATGGTATTAGTATGTAAAAAATTATATCATGCCCCTATTGTAAGCGAAGGTTTTGAACATGAAGAAACTGTGAACAAAAATTATCCTGATCGTGATTTTCATGAAATGTATATTGGTGAGATTGTCGAAGTGTTAGTTAAAGAATAAAATTAAATGCTTATCGTTTTAATCGATAAGCATTTAATTTTTTTAGAAGAATATTTGCATTAAGTTAATGTTTTGTTATAATTGGTACAAGGAGAGTGATTTAAATGGAATCCCAATCGGGGAGTATTTTTTTACAATTATTATTTTTAGTTTTTTTAACGTTAGTGAATGCTTTTTTTGCAGGCGCTGAAATGGCAGTCGTGTCAGTAAATAAAAATAAAATCATGACATTGGCCAAAGAAGGAAATAGAAGTGCAAAGTTATTAACGAAATTATTTAACGATTCTACTCGTTTTTTATCTACAATTCAAGTAGCCATTACATTTGCGGGATTTTTCTCAAGTGCATCTGCCGCAACAGGTATTTCGCAAGTGTTATCAACTTATATAATGAATTTTGGATTTAAAACTTATGCACAAAGCGTTTCAGTAGTTGTAGTGACAATTATCCTGTCATATTTTACTTTAGTTTTTGGTGAACTTGTTCCTAAAAGAATAGCATTAAGACATTCAGAAGCATTTAGTTTAATGTGTGTTAAACCAATATATTTTATTTCAAAGGTGTTATCACCATTTATTAAATTGTTATCTGTGTCAACTAACACAGTATTACGTTTATTTAAAATAGATACTAATGTTGATGAAGAAATTACAAGTGAAGAGGAAATTATTTCATTACTTAGAACCGGTCAAGCAACAGGAATATTTGAGCCGGAAGCAACGGAAATGATTAATGCTATCTTTACTTTTGATGATAAAACTGTTCGTGATATTATGGTGCCTAGCGTGGATGTTTATTTAGTAGATATTAATCAACCTATCAGTACTTATGTTGATGAGTTATTAGATACTCATTTTAGTCGTATTCCTTTATATGATGGAAATATTGACAATATTGTAGGGCTATTACATTTAAAAGATTTTAATATTGAAGCTAGACGTGTAGGGTTTGAAAATGTAGATGTGAAATCGATTATGAAACCCCCTTATTTTGTACCGGATAGTAAAAATACGAAAGATTTATTTACTCAGTTACAAAAAAATAAACAACATATGGCCATTCTTATTGATGAATATGGGGCTTTTTCAGGAATTGTAACGATTGAAGATTTAGTTGAAGAAATCGTTGGTGATTTAAATGATGAATATAGCAGTGATGAAGTCGATATTCAAATTGATGGTGATAGTTATATCATTGATGGTACTTTAAGTTTAGTAGAAATTAATGAGGAATTAGATTTAGATTTAAAATCAGAACACAGCGATACTTTATCAGGTCTTTTAATTGAAAAACTTGGTTACATTCCTACTAATATTAAAAACTTGATTGTTGATGTTGATAAGTTAAGATTTGAAATATTGAAAGTTGAAGATAAACGTATCGTTAAAGTGCGTATGAAAAAAATCGATGTTGATTAGGAATTAATTAAGGAATGATAAAATAGAAGGTATACGAAAATTAAAAGCCATTGCAGTAATTTTACAAGGAGAAAGGAAGTACGATAAGAAAAAAAGAGGGTAAAAAATGAAAAATATACCAAATCCAAATGAAGTATTTCCAAATGAGTACCACACTTCATGTTTTATAAAAAATGTAATTCAAGTACCTAATATTATTGTAGGTGATTATACATATTATGATGATCAAAATCACCCGGAATTATTTGGACAAAATAATGTTTTATTTAATTATCTGGAATTTGGTGATTGATTAGTGATTGGAAAATTTTGTCAAATTGCAAGTGGAGTTAAAATTATCATGGGTCTGGCAAATCATCGCATAGGTAGTGTGAATATTTATCCATTTAATGTTTTGGGTAAAGCATGGCAAGAATGCACAAAACCTCATATGAGTGAATTACCTTTTAAAGGTGATATTGTCATCGGTAATGATGTATGGATTGGCAGAAATAGTGTGATTATGCCGGGAGTTAAAATAGGTGATGGTGCAATTTTTACCTGCTTTATGTGATTTTGACTTAGAAAAAGTAAAAGAAGTTTTAAAAAAACGAATTAGAATAATCGCATTTACAAGACTACTTATAAAGTCATATTAAAACTGACTGGATAAGTAGTCTTTTGTTGTATTATAAAAGTATTTTGCTGATAATTCATGTCATATATAAGTTGGAAAATCGAGGAATGATTATCATTTTTTATAAAAAATGATTTTAAGTAATGGTTACTTAAAATCATCTTAATCGTTTTATTAAATTACTTAGTAGTACTTCCAAATCCACCATTACGCAAAGCAGTGGCGTCATCATCAATTGTAATACCATATTCAATAAATATACCTTGCATAAATCCTTCACCTTGTTTTAATTCAACAGTTTTATTTTCATTTGAATCGTTTGTAATCTTTGCGAAAATATGTCCTTGATTATCAGAATAAAAATAATCACTGTCAATAATTCCAACAGTATTGTTTAACTGTAAACGGTATTTAAAACCTAACCCACTACGAGGATATAATTTTAATACCCATTCATCATTCATTTCTACACGAATACCGGTAGGAATTTTAATAGTTTCATTAGGTTTTAAAGTAATGTCAATAGGACAGAAAAAATCATATCCGGCTGATCCTTTTGTCGCTCTTTTAGGTAAACTAATTTGTTCATAAATAATTGTGGGATCATTAGTTAAATCCCAATCTTTTTTAAATTGTTCAAAACTGACTTTATGAAATTTTGCGATTTTTTTCACGTTATATCTCCTTGTATAATATATTTTATTAAAAAATATTTGTTTGTTTTAATAAGTAAATCGTCACTGATGAGTAAAATGTATTTTTATTGGTATAATTAATACATTTATTTTTACTGTAGTATGTTTAAAAAATAAGTTTTTTTATTAAAGAATGGTTGAGATTTATTCTTTCTATTTATAAAAGTGATAAGTTTTATTTAATGAAGTTAAATTAGCGATTGTTGTCACTATGTTGATAATATTTGATTAAGGCTTGTGTTCCTAACTGATCCATACCTTCTTTAGCAAGGGTTTCATACATTTTTAAAACTAATTCTGACATTTCTAAATATAAATCTGTTTTATTTGCTTCTTCTAGAGCAATTTTCATATCTTTAATATAATGTTTAATAAAAAAACCAGGCTCAAAGTCTTCTTTGATGATACGTGGAGCCATGTTTGTCATTTGCCAACTTCCGGCAGCTCCATTTGAAACACACTTCAACATTGTTTCAACATCTAATCCGGTGTTTTTAGCATAACTCATGGCTTCACAAACTCCGGCGATTGCACCGGTTAAAGCAATTTGATTTGCCATTTTTGTATGTTGTCCAAAACCAGCTGTTCCTGTATAAGTAATATTTGTACCTAGTGTTTTTAAGATGGGTAAAATAGTTTCAAAATGCTCTTTATGCCCGCCAACCATAATTGATAATGTCCCGTTTTTTGCACCAACATCACCACCTGAAACCGGTGCATCAAATGCAATTAATTGATACTTTAAGGCTTCTTTTTCAATTTCTTGAGCAAGTTTTGGTGAAGAAGTTGTGAAATCTATTAAATAACTATTCTTTTTAGCGTTTTGAATAATACCATCTTTACCAAAATAAATCTCTTCAACATCTTTTGGATATCCTACCATACTCATTACAATATCTGCATCTTTAACACATTCTTTTACGCTATTACACCATAAAATTTGTCCATTATTAATTAAATCTTCTGCTTTTTGTTTTGTACGTGTATAAATTTTTAATGAGTAACCATTTTTGGCTAAGTTTTTAACCATTGATTTTCCCATAACACCAATACCGATAAATGCAATTGTTTCCATTCTTAATCCCCTCCATAGGCATATGATAACTAAAAAACGATAATATGTCATTATTTTTTATAAAATTTATGTTATACTTAAAATAAGGACGGTGAATTCTATGGGATTTAAAGAGAAAATGGCAGAACATAAAGAACGTCAAGAGGCGTTACAATATTTTAGAGCAAATAATGATGCTTTTATGTCACCAGCAAAATATCTTTTAATTTTTTTATTAATGTTGGTTATGTCATTTGTTGGAGCTTTAATTCAAGCGGTTTTTACATTAGGGACAGGTATTAGCTTTGGAATTTTCTATTTTGTAGCTGCTTATTTAATTGCTTGGGCAACGAAAAAAACTGCTTCTTCAGTAAATGATAATGTGATAATTCTTGGAATGATGGCTTATGTTTTAATGATTTTATTGACAAAGTTATTAATGATATGGTTACCACTGGCGGGATTTAATCATCTTTTAAGTGTGTTGACTTCTTTATCGATGTGGAATTTTGCTTTTAAAATGGTTATTTCATCAGGCGTTTTTGCTTGGATTTCTTATATTTTAGCAGGATATGAATTATATATGATTTTAAAAAGAATGGACTAAAAAAAGCCAAAGAGTAAGTTTTTATTACTTATGGCTTTTTTATATTGATATTGATTTGAAAATATCAATAAATATTTATTTTCTTAAAATTTTATCCATTGTTTTACCTTTAGCTAGTTCATCAACAAGTTTGTCAAGATAACGTATTTTTTGCATTAATGGATCTTTAATATCTTGGACTTTGTATCCACAAATACTTCCTTTAATTAAATGGCAATTAGGATTGATTTGAGGAGCATTTTCGAAAAAAGTTTTATAATCGATATTATTTTTTAAAAGTTGATTTAATTCTTGTTCATTATAACCGGTTAACCAATAAATAATTTCATTGATTTCTTGTTGAGTACGATTTTTTCTTTCTACTTTTTTAACAAGTAACGGATAGACTTTTGAAAATTCCATTGCAAATATTTTATCGTTTTCCATCTTTTTCTCCTTTAATTAATAATTATTTATATTATAGCATAGTCATTAAATATAATATAAAAAATAAGTTTAAAACTTTAAAAAGCGTAAATAGTTTTGAATTTAGTGATTAAATTAATGGAGAAATAAAAAATGAATTTATTTTTTAAGACAGTGTTTTTTATCGTTTAATACGCATATAAAGGTTATTGATTGAAAACGGTTAAATAGTTATTTTTTCAAAAAAATAAAAAACAGAAAGAATGTTGTTAGGGAGTGGAATTTTATTTAATTAAATAGTATAATTAAGGAGTAATTAAAGGAGGAATATTAATTATGGCAAAGAATTATGTGTCAATGGACGGAAATCAAGCCGCAGCGCATGTGGCATATGCTTTTTCTGAAGTGGCAGCAATTTATCCAATTACACCTTCTTCACCAATGGCTGAACATGCTGAATCTTGGGCAGCACAAGGTAAGAAAAACATTTTTGGATCACAAGTCAATATTATTGAAATGCAATCAGAAGCAGGAGCTGCTGGTGCAGTACATGGAGCATTACAAGGTGGTGCTTTAGCAACTACTTTCACTGCTTCTCAAGGGTTATTATTAATGATCCCTAACTTATATAAAGTGACTGGTGAATTATTACCAGGTGTATTCCATGTTGCAGCTAGAGCATTAGCAACACGTGCATTAAATATTTTTGGAGATCACCAAGATATTTATGCTTGTCGTCAAGTCGGGATGCCAATGATTTGTTCTCATTCTGTGCAAGAAGTTATGGATTTAGGAGGGGTTGCGCATTTAACTGCAATTAAAGCATCTGTACCTGTAATGCATTTCTTTGATGGATTTAGAACATCTCATGAAATTCAAAAAATTGAAGTGCTTGATTATGAAGTATTTGATCGTTTATTAGATAAAGAAGCATTAGCTAAATTTAGAGCAAACGCTTTAAATCCACATACTAATCCAGTAGAACGTGGTGGGGCAGAAAACGATGATATTTATTTCCAAGGAAGAGAAGCACAAAACCAACATTTTAATGCAGTGGTTGAAGTTGTTGCAGACTACATGAATAAAATTTCAGAAGTAACTGGTAGAAAATATGCACCATTTACTTACTATGGTGATCCAGAAGCAACTAAAGTAATTGTTGCAATGGGTTCTGTAACTGAAACAATTCAAGAAACAATTGATGAGATGATGAAACATGGTGAAAAAGTCGGATTAATTAAAGTTCACTTATATCGCCCATTCTCAAGTAAATATTTATTAAATGTATTACCAAAAACTGTTAAAAAAGTAGCAGTATTAGACAGAACTAAAGAAATGGGAGCAACTGGAGAACCATTATACTTAGATGTTGTTTCTGTATTAAAAGATACTGACGTCGAATTAGTCATCGGTGGTCGTTATGGTATGGGGTCTAAAGATACTAATCCACAACATATCAATGCAGTATATAATCACTTAGATAGTGAAAATCCATTTACAGGATTTACAATTGGTATTGAAGATGATGTTACTCATTTATCATTAAAAGTAAATCCGGATTTTAAAGTAGTATCAGATTACACTGCTTGTTTATTCTATGGTTTAGGATCAGATGGTACTGTATCAGCAAATAAAAACTCAATTAAAATCATTGGGGATCATACTGATTTATATTCTCAAGCATATTTTGCATATGATAGTAAAAAAGCAGGGGGAGCAACTAAATCACATTTAAGATTTGGTAAAACACCAATCCGCGCGACTTATTATGTAGATAATGCTGATTTTGTTTCGTGTTCAGTAGATAACTATGTATTAAAATATGATATGTTAAAATCATTAAGAGATGGTGGAACATTCTTATTAAATACTGAATTTAGTAAAGAAGAAATCGTTAACTATTTACCAAACAAAATTAAAAAACAATTAGCAGATAAACACGCTAAATTCTATATTATTAATGCTAATGATATTGCTCAAAAAATTGGTATGGGAAGAAGAACAAATACAATTTTACAATCTGCATTCTTCGCTTTAAACCCACAAATTTTACCAATTGAAGAATCAATTGAATTTATGAAAGCGGCTGCTAAAAAATCATATAGCAAAAAAGGTGAAGAAATTGTTAAGTTAAATTATATTGCAATTGATCAAGGTAAAGATGCTATTGAAGAAGTTGCAGTGGATCCAAGTTGGTCTGATTTAACAGTTACAAGTCGTCGTCAAAGAACTGGTGATGATCATTTTGATAACTTTGTTTCAATTATTAATAAATTAGATGGATATGATTTACCAGTATCTAGCTTCTTAAATAAATTAGATGGTACAATGGAAAGTGGCGTTGCTATTAAAGAAAAACGAGCAATTGCAACAGAAGTCCCTAAATGGGTTAAAGAAAATTGTATCCAATGTAATAATTGTGTAATGGTTTGTCCTCATGCTACAATTAGAGCATTCTTAATCGATGATGAAGAATTAGCCAATGCACCAGAAGATATTTCTAATGATGTTTTAACACCAATGGGTAAAGGTGTAGACGGATTAGTTTATCGTATTCAAGTTTCACCAGATAGTTGTGTAGGTTGTGGATTATGTGCGCAAGTATGTCCTGGTAAAAAAGGTGAAAAAGCATTACAAATGGTTAATGTGAAAGAAGAATTATCTCATGCTCCACTAGCAGATTACATGTATTCAAAAGTAACTTATAAAGATGATAAATACCCATTAACAACTGTTAAAGGTGTAGGATTTATGAAACCTTACTTTGAAGTATCTGGTGCATGTGGTGGTTGTGGTGAAACTCCATATTATCGTTTAGCATCTCAATTATTTGGTTCTGATATGATAATTGCTAATGCAACAGGTTGTAGTTCAATTTATACAGGATCTACACCATCTACACCAATGACTATTGATGAAAATGGTCATGGTCCAGCATGGGCAAACTCATTATTTGAAGATAATGCTGAATTTGGATTTGGTATGAAATTAGCGTCTAATTATAAAACTAAACATATTTTAGAAGTAATGGAAAAAACTAAAGACCAAGTAGAAGCACCTTTAGCAGATGCATTTAACCAATATATCGAAGTTAAAGGAAATAGAGCTAAAGAAAAAGAATTATATGATACTTTAATTGATTTAATCAATGCTTCAAGCAATGAAGAAGTTAAAGATATCTTAAATTATAAAGGTGATTTAGTAAGTAAATCACAATGGATCATCGGTGGAGATGGTTGGGCATACGACATCGGTTATGGTGGAGTTGACCATGTTTTAGCTAATGATCAAAACGTTAATATCTTAGTATTAGATACAGAAGTTTACTCTAATACAGGTGGACAATCTTCAAAATCTTCTCAAGCAGGTTCTATCGCTAAATTTACTGCAGGTGGTAAAGCTGTTGCTAAAAAAGATTTAGCACAAATCGCTATGGCTTATGGTCATGTATATGTTGCTCAAGTTTCTATGGGAGCAAACCCAATGCAAACAATCAAAGCATTTAAAGAAGCAGAAGCATATGATGGACCATCATTAATTATCGCTTACTCTCCATGTATGGAACATGGTATTAAAGGTGGTTTAGCAAATCATCAAGCGCAACAAAAAGCGGCAGTTGAATGTGGATACTTCAACTTATTAAGATATGATCCAAGATTAGAAGATGAAGGTAAAAATCCATTACAATTAGATTCTAAAACTCCTAATTTTGAAGAATTTAGAAACTTCTTATTATCTGAAAACAGATTTGCACAATTGTTAAAAGTAAATGCTGAACACGCTGAAGAATTAATGGCAAAATGTGAAGCAGATGCTAAAAAACGTCGTGCACGTTTAGAAAGAATGTTATAATTTAACATAAATGTGTAGTTTTATTTAATAAATTATGTGTTTAAATTTAAAGTCAGGGATTTTTCCTGACTTTTTTAGTATCTTTTTATGTGATAAAATTATCAAAATATCTATAAAAAATATAAAGAAAGTATTATAGAAGATTTAATTTATAAATAAGATGAACGTGATATTTAAAAGAATAATGATAAGCGTTTTTTTTTACGTCAATTTATAGTATAATAACGATAGGTGATAAAATGAAAATAAAATTATATTTTGAAAATGAAAAAGCCATTGCAAAATCTGGAATTGGCAGAGCGTTACGACATCAACAAAGCGCTTTAAAACTAAATGGAATAGAGTATACACATGATCATCGAGAAAAGGAATATGATATTTTACATATTAACACAGTATGGTTATTAAGTTATTTTGAGGTAAAAAAAGCAAAAAGAATGAATAAAAAAATCGTTTTTCATGCACATTCAACGATGGAAGATTTTAAAAATTCTTTTATGTTTTCTAATTTACTAGCCCCATTATATAAAAAATGGTTAATTCATATGTATAATTATGGGGATTTGATTATTACACCTACGCCGTATTCTAAATCTATTTTAGAAAGTTATGGCATTAAAAAACCAATTTATGCCATTTCTAATGGAATAGATGTAAAACAATTTGGATATGATCAGCAAAAAGTTGAAAAATTTAAAAAATATTTTCATTTATCTAATGATCAAAAAGTGATTATTTCAGTAGGGTGGTTATTTGAACGTAAAGGTTTTGATACTTTTTGTGAAGTGGCTTCAAGTTTACCTGAATATACTTTTATTTGGTTTGGAGACATTAATTTATCTGCACCTACAAAAAAGATTAGAAAATTAATCGCCAATCCACCTAAAAATGTGATTTTACCTGGATATATCAGTGGGGATGTGATTAAAGGAGCATATTTAGGCGCAGATTTATTCTTTTTTCCAAGTCGTGAAGAAACAGAGGGAATTGTTGTATTAGAGGCTTTGGCTTCAAAAATTCCTGTTCTAGTACGAGATATTCCTGTATATCAAGGGTGGTTAGTTGATCATGAAAATTGTTATAAAGCAAGCAGTAATCGAGAATTTATTTATTTAATTAATGATATGATTCATAGTGATTTAACTCATTTAACAACTCAAGGTTATCAATTAGCTAAAACAAAATCTTTAATGAATATTGGCAAAAGTTTAAAAAAAGCCTATGAAATGGTATTGAAGGATTGATAGGTATGAAAAATATTTTAAAAAAGTATATAATGAACATTGCATGGATAGTATTATTTGCTAGTATTGCACTCTATTTTTCGCTAAAAGGTGATTTTATATCAGTATTGGATATTGTTAAATCGGCTAAAATTAATTGGATTATCGTGGCAATTGTATTAATTATGTTATATCAAATACTAGAAGGGTTAATTTTATACATCTTTGCAAAACTTTATAATAAAGATTATACTCTTAAACAAGGGTGTGTAAATGCTTTTACCGCTACATTTTTTAATGGCATTACCCCATTTCAAAGTGGTGGACAATTTGCACAAGTCTATGTGTTTAATAAACAAAAAGTTCCCCCTTCACTTTCTGCTAGTATTTTATTGATGAACTTTATTGTATATCAATCCACTGTCGTGCTTTATACATTTGTCATTGTAGCTACTAAGTTTAAATATTATACAGAAAATTACTCAAGTTTTTTCTCACTTGCTTTAATTGGCTTTGGAATAAGTTTTGCAGTAATTTGTGGATTGTTTTTAGGGGCTAAATCAAAATTTCTACAAGATTTTTTTGTGAAAGTTGTTTTAAAACTAGGAGCAAAGTTACATATTGTTAAAGATTATGAAATGAGTTCTATTAAGTGTAAAAGACATTTAGAAGATTTTAGACATGAATTAATCAATCTTTCTAAAAACAAAAATATTATAGTTTTTGGTGCAGTGACAAATACAATTAAATTAACGATGCTTTATGCCATTCCATATTTTTGCGCAAAGGCATTAAATATTCAATTAGATTTATCACAAATGATTGATTGTATAGGGGTATGTGCTTTTGTTTATATGATTACTGCATTTGTTCCTATTCCTGGGGCTTCTGGTGGAAGTGAAGGTGTCTTTGTAATTATGTTTAGTTTTTTATTAGGCGATATAGGCGCAAAAAGTACTATGTTAGTTTGGCGATTTATCACATATTATCTAGTGATGTTAATTGGAGCATTAGTATTTGCACTCAATAAAGAAATTAATCGAAAGGAATGAGAATATGAGAATCGGAATTTTTACAGATACTTATTTACCGGATATTAATGGTGTCGCAACTTCTTCTCATACTTTGCGTCATGCGTTAATGAAACATGGTCATGAGGTATTTGTTGTTACTACAGAATTACCAGAAGATAGCGAATATGAAGATGATGAAAATGTATTGAGATTACCCGGGATAGAAATTAAAAGTATGTATGGATATCGTGCGTCTAATATATTCTCATTTAAAGGAATGAAAGAAATTAAAAATTTTGGACTTGATCTTATTCATATTCAAACAGAATTTGGAATTGGTATTTTTGGAAAAATTGCTGCTCAGATTTTAAATCTCCCAGTTGTATATACTTATCATACAATGTATGAAGATTATTCACATTACATTGGCGGAAACTTCACGCCTGTTAATTCAATTGTTAAAAAGGCAGTTGAAACGATGAGTAGAATTTATGGAGATAACTGTACAGAGTTGGTTGTTCCATCACAAAAAACAAAAGAGGTATTAGAAAATTATGGAATCGAAAAGGATATTCATATCGTTCCTACTGGTCTAATGTTAGATTCTTTTAATATTAAAAATAAAAACGAAGAGAAAATTAATGAACTTAAAGAAAAGTATGATATCACAGATCAATTTGTAATTACTTTTGTTGGGCGATTGGCTAAAGAAAAAAGTATTGATTTAATTTTAGAAGCGGTGAAGTATCTTGTAAATGATCACGTTAATATTTTATTCTTAGTTGTAGGTAAAGGTCCTTCTTTAGAAGAATTAATTGAAGAATCCAAACGTTTAGAAATTGAAGGTTACGTTAAATTTGTTGGACCGGTTGCATCTGATGATGTTCCAAGTTATTATCATTTATCTGATGCATTTGTATCTGCTTCAATTACAGAAACACAAGGTTTAACTTTTATCGAAGCGCAAGCGGCTAGCACTGTTGTGTTAGCAAGACATGATAAAAACCTAGAAGATGTCATTATTGAAGGACGCAATGGTTTTTACTTTAGTGATGCATTAGATTTAGCTCAAAAGATCAAAAACTTAATGCATATGGATTTAAGTGAAATTAAACGTCATGCTTATGAAGATTCACATCAATATAGTGATGATATATTTTATGAAAGAATTTACCACGTTTACCAATTAGCCATCGAACATATGCATTATAGTTATAAAGTGCTCAACGTCTTTCCATTAAAAGGAAAAATGTATGAATGTGTATTTAAATCAGATGAAAATGAAATTTCATTACATTTATCAGAAAGTGTTTTAAATAAATTTGGCTTATATAAAGGAAAAACAATCGAACGTGATGAATTTGATGCATTGAATGATTATGAAAAAGTATCTGATGCTTATAATCGTGCTTTAAAATATTTAACAGTAAAGGATTATACTAAAAGTCAAATGATTGAAAAGTTGAATAAGTTAGAATTATTTGATGACATTCAAATTGATATGACAATTAACGCCTTGACTGAAAAAAATTTAATCAATGATGAAGAATATGCAACTGATTATTTTCAAAGAGCTTCAAAATTGGGATTAGGGCTTAATAAAGCCATTACTAATTTAAGAAGCAAAGGAATTGAAGATGAAATTATTGAAAAAACACGAGGAACTTATAGTGAAGAAAGTGAATATGAAACAGCGTTGGAGTTTGTAACAAAAACTTATGAAAAAAATACACACAAATCAAGAGCGGCAATGATTGATTCGATTGCAAATAAACTTTATGCAAAAGGTTTTTCATCACCAATTATAAATCGAGTTATGTCTACTTTTGATTTTTATTCAAATGAAGAGTTGGAGCAGGAATTAATTTTTAAAGAATTTGATAAGGCTTTTAAACGTTATAGTGATAAATATGAAGGAAAACAACTTTATAATAAAATATATATCTACTTAATGCGTAAAGGTTTCGATTATTCATTGATTAGACAAGTAATGAAGGAGAGCGGATATAGTGAAGATTAGAGAGATTAAACCAGGAGATAATCACGTTGATTTTAATGCAATTGTTTTAAATGTAGTCAATGGGAAAACAAATAAAGCCCCATACTTATCTATTATTTTTCAAGATAATAGTGGAACGATAGATGCGAAACTTTGGGCGGCAACACCTGAACAAATTGAAACAATTACAACTGGAAAAGTTGTTCGTGTAGTGGGGGATGCGATTAAATATAATGATAATGTTCAACTTAAAATAAATCGAATAGAAGTTATTTCTGATAAGGAAAGTGAACAAGTTAAATATTTAAAATCTGCCCCTGTTTCATCAAAAGACATGGAAGCGTTTTTTAGACAAACTATCAGTCAAATTGAAAATAGTGAGATTAAAATAATTGTAGAAACTTTAATTAATGAGCAGATAGAAAAATTTATGATATATCCAGCAGCAAGTAAAAATCATCATGAATATGTTTCTGGTTTAGCTTATCATACCATGTCAATGCTTAAATTAGGATTATCGATATGTGAATTATATCCCTCACTTAATCGTGATTTAATTATCGCTGGTGTGATGCTTCATGATTTAGGGAAAACTATTGAATTAAGTGGGCCAATTGTGCCAGAATACACATTAGAAGGGAAATTATTAGGTCATATTTCAATTGCTCAATCAATGATTGAAGTGACTGCAAAAAATTTGAATATCACTTCAGAAATTCCTGTTTTATTAAAACATATGGTATTATCTCATCATGGTAAACTTGAATATGGATCTCCTGTTTTACCTTTGATTAAAGAAGCAGAAATCTTATCTTTAATCGATAATATTGATGCACGAATGAATACTTTAGATAAAACATTAGAAACGATTGAACCTGGTAATTTTAGCAAACGTGTATTTTCCTTAGAAAATAGAGCGTTTTATAAACCAAAGTTATAAAAAAGAATTGCTTGTGTAATTAATTTACATCAGCAATTCTTTTTATTACATAATTTGTTGTTTAATTTTTTCTAAATCGTACTTACCTTCATTATTTGCAAGTTGTGGTTTAAATCCATCATGGTCATCATAACGAGGAATAATATGAATATGAAAATGCATAACAGTTTGACCTGCTGCTTCATTGGCATTAGTTAAAACATTAATCCCAGCAGCATTTAATTTTTCTTTAATCTGTAAGGATAAATTTTTTACAACTTTGCTCATTTGCATTAATGTTTCATCACTCACTTCTAAGATATTTTTAGCGTGTTCTTTACTAATCACTAAAGTATGACCATAAGTAGCTTGTGACAAGTCTAAAATAGCGATACATTTATCATCTTCATAAAGTGTATAACTATTAATTTCATGTTGTGCAATTTTACAAAAAATACAATCTGACATTAATTACAACCTCCTTTGTTATATTTTAACATAAAAATAAGGGAGTGTGTCCCTTATTTTAAATAATCTTCATTAACGGCTTTAATATCTTCAGCAAGACCTTTTTCATATACTTCAAAGTTATTTTGACTTAAAAAATATGCTTGTGCTTTTGTATTAACATTGCTAATTCCTAATAAACTTGTAACAATTTCATCTTTATGAGCCTCACGATCAGTATCTACAACATTGATTACAGCGTATTTAGAATCAGAAGTCGCAATTGGAGTAGCATATAATCCAATTGTTGTAAAGGAAGTTGCACGACTAGCGATATTTGAATCAACAGAAGTAGTGCTTGCATTTGTATAACATAAAACATTTGCAACAGTGCCACTACCCATTTTTTCTTTAGCGACATCTTCAAAAGTTAATTCGCCAGAATTGATTTTACTGATAAGTTCTAAAGCTTCTGATTCAGTATCAACTTTAAAACTTTGGATATAAGAATAACCATATTCATTAGCTAAATCAGTAAAGTTTTCTTCAATATATTGTTTAACTAATAGAGTTATTTTGATACTTGGGATAATTTGAGCTTCCTTAAACTCATCAACTGTATCATACCCACTATTTTTAACGTAAGTATTAAAAGAATCCTCACTTCCTAACATACTGATATAAGAAGCAATAGTTTCTTCAACTTTCGCATTAATAGTTTCTTCATCAGTAATTAATTGATTTGCAACCATTTGTAATGAATGGTCGATAACTAAATTAGCCCCAGAACTTGCAAGTAAAGTTGTATAAATATCTTGTTTAGTGACATTGATGCCATTCACAGTTGCAACTACATCACTGCCATTATCAACTTTACTTGTTATTGGTGTTTTAGATGAACAACCCGAAATTACTAAAACTAAGGCCATTATAATTAATATTTTCTTCATATTCATACTCTCCTAGTTTGAAGTTCTAGAACTTTCACGTTCTTTTAAAGCAGATTGAACGTAATTTTCTACTAAATTTTTAATTGTTTCATCGTTATATGTGATTTCATATGAGTCGTAAATAACGTATTCAAGATAACTATCATAATAAGTTGATGAAGTCCAATCTCTTAAAGCAGAACCACTTTTGTTCAGTTCTTCTTTCATTTGATCTTTATTGGTGCTTGTAACTTTAATGATATGGTAACCATATTCTGTTTTAATTGGTTCACTAACTTCACCTTCATTTAATTTAAGCATGGCTTCTTTAAAAGCAGTAACAAATGAAGTGTTTTTACCACATAAACCTAAACTTCCTTGATTAGAAGCAGTTGTATCATCTGAATATTCTGTGGCTACATCTTCAAATGATTTACCAGCAGCTAATAAGTCTTGAACTTCTTTAAGTTTTGCACTTTCTTCTTCGGTAGGATTATCAGGATCTGTCATTTTAACTAAAATATGACTCACATATCTTGGTGAGGCAACGTTGTAATAATCCTCAAAAATTTCATCAAAATGATTAGTGATATATTGGTCAACAAAAGCAGAGTATTGTAAAAATTCAATATACCCTTCTTTATATGAATTTAAATCACGATATCCCATTTGAGATAATTGGTTTTGTAATTCCTCTTCTTTTCCTGAATAATTTGATTTAATGTCTTTAATTAAAACATCTGCTTCAGTTTTCATATCTTTAGTTACTGGAGCTTCTTTTTCAAATAATTTTTGTAAGAATATTTGATATAAATTTTTAGCGGCATTACTTGAATTGATTAAATCGTTATAAGCATCATCAGCAAGATAATATTGTTCATTAACTGAAGATAAAGCATCTTTACCGTCAACAACTTTAGAATGTGATGTACTTGCACAGCCAGATAGCATCAACATTGAAGCAATTGTCGCCGTAGCTAATTTGTTAATTTTCATAGTCTCCTCCTCAATTTTAACATCTCTATTATATATGTTTTATTATTTTTTTTCAATATAATAGGCTAAAACACAAAATGATTATTCATTTTCCCATAATATATAGTAAGGACAAGGGGTGAAATTATGATAGAAGAATGTCAAAAAAGAAAAAATCCATTTGTATTAATGCTAGTTTTATTTATTTTACTCATTATTATCGGTTGTATATGTATTTAATTGAAAAGGGGGAATGACAAATGCTAGCACATGAAAATTCATTTACTTTAATCTTAGTTTTATTTATTTTGTTAGTTATTATTTGTGGTATTTTGTAATTAAAAAGGTGATCTAAGTCACCTTTTTAATTATGATTTGCTTTATAAGTTTGATAAGTTATTTTTAAAATAACTAGAACAGGCATTGCGAGTACAACACCAATTGCACCTAATAGAGTAGAACTGGTAAGGATTCCAAAGATTACCCAAATTGGTTCTATTTCTATTTTTTTAGAATAAATCTTTGGTGTAATGTAATAAGAATCTACATTTGATAAAATAAAAATCATAATTAATAAAAATAATACCTTCATACCACCAAGTCCTAATGTTGTAATAAAACCAAACATATTTGCAATAATCGGACCAATATATGGAAAAATACCACTAATTCCCGCAAGCAATCCTAAAACAAACCAGTTAGGGTGACCAAGTAATCCGTACATGATTCCATACATAATCCCTTGAATAACCATTAAAGTAATAAATGCTTTAATGTATTCATTTAATTGTTCGTCAATGCATTTTAGATAATGGGGGCAATTGGGATGAATTAATAATGCGATTTTTTTAATACCATGTCTTACTTTTTGATAGTCTGATAAAAAATATACACTTAACACAACATAGATAATTAAATTTCCAAAAAAGGATAATGCTTGGGTCACCATTTCTAATGAAGTGTCTAATAATAAATCTGATTGAAGCATTTCATTTAACTTTGTACTTAAAAAAGAAGCAATTCCTGATATATCAATGTTAAAAGAATTTAAAAACATAACTTCAATTTCTTGAATTCCATATGTAAATGTATTTGCTAATTCATTGGCATTTTCATAAAGTAAGGGTAATAGTGTACCTAAAAAAGTGAAGATTAACGTAATAAGTGAAAAGATGACAATGGTAATCCCAATCATTCTTTTAATATGATGTTTTTCTAAAAAAGAAACAAATGGTTCAAAGACATATGCAATTGCAAAGCCGATTAAAAACGGTTTAATAATTTTAAATATAATATGAATCCAGTCAGACCAGAATGAGGCAGTGGCATAAAGAATATAAATAATAATTGCCAGACCTAAAATATTGAGTATTGTAAACATGAATTGACGACTACTGAGTTTTTGTATAAATTTTTTTAAGTGTGACATAAGATAATCCTCCCTCTTATTTAAATATAGCATATTTTTAAATTTTTATAAGTTTTTTTTCTAAGTTAAAAAACTAAAGTTTTGAGCTTTCGTGAAATTTCTAGTATAATTATAGATTGTAAGTGAAGAATATGAGGGAATTAGTAAAATAATGTCCTATTTTAATTTACAACTTAATGATATATCTAATTTGATTTAGATAGTATAAAGTTCCGTTTTAAATGAATATTGATAAGAAATAATAAAGTAAGTAAAAAATATTTAAAAAAGTATCATTTCATTTGAGTTTAAACGTAATTTTTAATAAAATATCATAGAAAGGGGCGATACAATGTCGACTTTAATTATTAAAGATTTATATGTAACTGTAGGGGAGAAAGAAATTTTAAAAGGGATTAACCTTACAATAAACACTGGAGAAATTCATGCAATTATGGGACCTAATGGTAATGGAAAATCAACTTTATTATCTACTATTATGGGACACCCTAAATATGTTGTGACTCAAGGTGAGATTTTATTAGATGGTCAAGATGTATTAAGTATGTCAGTTGATGAACGTGCAAGAGCAGGTTTATTTTTAGGTATGCAATATCCTCAAGAAATACCAGGGGTAACAAATTCAGATTTTCTTAAATCTGCAATTAATTCAAGATTAGAAAAACCAATTTCATTATTTAAATTCATTCGTACATTAGATAAGAATATTGAAGAATTAGAAATGGATCCGAATTTAGCACATCGTTATTTAAATGAAGGATTTTCTGGTGGTGAAAAGAAACGTAATGAAATTCTTCAAATGAAGTTATTACAACCTAAATTTGCTTTACTTGATGAAATTGATTCAGGTTTAGATGTAGATGCATTACGAGTAGTTTCAGAAGCGATTAATTCAATGAGAGGTGAAAATTTTGGGTGTGTGATGGTTTCACATTATGAACGTTTATTTGAATTAGTTCCACCTACTCATGTTCATGTATTAGTCGCTGGAAAAGTTGTTTTAGAAGGTGGCTATGAGGTGATTGAAAAAATTGATAAAGAGGGCTATGTTTGGGTAAAAGAACTTGGGATCGATCTTGATAGTGAAGATGAAAAACAACCGATTATTTTAGAAAACTGTGCACATAAAGAAAGATTTGGTAAATAATATGGCAGAAGTAATGAATGGAATACATTATTATTTACATTTAAGTGATTCTACAGTTAAAAAGTCAAAATTACCTCATGGAGTTACTTTTGAAAATGACACATTAATATTTAATAATGAACAACCCATTAATTTTGAATTAGTGGTTGAATTAGAAAATAAACCTCGTAATATTTGTTGTGTGATTGAAAAAAATGCTAATGTAGAATTAATTGAAACAAGATTAATTCAAAATAATCTTTTATACCAACGTACTTTAGAAGTTAAAGAAAATGCTACGCTTGCTATGTTGATATTAAATGAATCTTCAAGTCAGGCTAATGTTAAAGAAATCAATTATGTGCATCAAAATGCACATATTGAAAGTGCTTATGCAGAATTATCGTTAAGTGATGTTGAAGGAAAATACGAATATCAACTCATCGGTGAGCAAGCTTATGCAGAAATTAAAATTGCAGCATTATCAAGTGAATCGTTTGATAAGAAAATTAGAATTTCATTAGTGCATTTAAAACCTCATACGTATGGAAGAATGAGTAACTATGGTGTGGTTAAAGATCATGGAAAATTATGTTTTGATGGTGTGGGAAAAATTGAAAAAGGAAATTATCAATCAGAAACGCATCAAACAAGTAAAATCATGGTATTTGATCAAGGGTGTAAAGCACAAGCTAATCCTTATTTATATATAGATGAATATGATGTTAAAGCATCTCATGCAGCAGGGGTTGGTAAAATGGATGAAGAACATTTGTTTTATTTACAATCAAGAGGATTAAATAAACAACAAGCAATGCAATTGATTACATATGGCTATTTAATGCCGGTTGTTGATGTTATTCAAAATGAAACTGTAAAACAAACATTTGTTCAAACACTTGAAAGAAGAATGGGTGATTAGATGTTGAATATTGAAAAAATCCGTCAAGATTTTCCGATGATTATCAATAAAAAAATGCAAGGAAAACCACTTATTTATTTAGATAGTGGTGCAACAACTTTAAAACCAAAAAAAGTGATTGATGCTGTTTGTGAATATTTAAGCAATTATTCCGGTAATGCCCATCGAGGGGATTATGACTTAAGTTATGAAGTTGATAGTGCTTTTGAAGGCGCAAGAAAGAAAATTGCTGATTTTATTAACGCTAAAGAAGATAAAGAAATAGTATTTACATCTGGAGCATCTGAATCATTAAACTTAATTGCTTTTGGTTATGTATATTCGCATATTCAAAGTGGCGAAGAAATTTTAATCAGCATGGCTGAACATGCATCAAATACTTTACCATGGTTTGAAATAGCAAAAGTAAAAAATGCAGTAGTCAAATATATTGATTTAGATGAGCATGGTCGCATCACAATCGAAAACGTTAAAAAAGCGATTACACCTAATACAAAATATATTTCACTTGCAATGATTACCAATGTTCTAGGATATGAAGCACCTATTAAAGAAATTACTTCATTAGCCCACGAACATGGAATTATCATGATTGTAGATGGTGCACAAAGTGTTCCGCATCAAAAAACAGATGTTCAAGATTTAGATATAGATTTCTTAGTTTTTTCAGGGCATAAGATGTGTGGTCCAACCGGAATAGGGGTAATGTATGGCAAATATCCATTACTTCAAGATGCTAATCCTATTCGTTTTGGTGGGGGTTCTAATGCTAGATACAATAGTTGTGGTGTAGTGACATTAAAAAATGCACCGGCTAAATTTGAAGTGGGAACACCTAATATTGAAGGAGCAATTGGACTTGGAGCAGCAGTTGATTATTTAATGTCAATAGGAATGGACGAAATTGAGGCATATGAAAAACAATTACGTCAATATGCGATTCAACAATTATCTAAATTAGACAATGTTGAAATTTACAATAAAGATTCAAGCACGGGTCCAATTTCGTTTAATCTTAAAGGTGTATTTTCACAAGATGGTGCATCCTTATTAAATAGTAAAGGAATTGCTGTTAGAGCAGGACAACATTGTGCTAAGATTTTAGAAGAATTTTTAGGAGTAAGTCAAACACTAAGAGTATCATTGTATTTTTACAATACTTTTGAAGAAATTGATGCCTTGGTTGAAGCGTGTAAGAAAGGAGATGACTTTTTAGATGCATTCTTTTGATGATCCAATGATTTTAAGACAAATTATTATGGATCACTATGAATACCCTCGTCATCACGAGTTAGTAAGTGATCCTAGTTATAAAGAAATAAATATGGATAGTGAAACTTGTATTGATAACATTAATATTCAAGCAAAGTTTAATGGTCAAACTATTGAAGATATTCGTTTTGATGGAGAGGCTTGTGCAATTTGTACTTCTTCAACTTCAATTATGACGGAATTATTAATCGGAAAAAGTTTTGAGGAGGCAAATCATATCATTGAACAATACATGAACATGATCCATGAACAACCT
This sequence comes from Erysipelotrichaceae bacterium, assembly GCA_018365815.1. GTDB lineage: Bacteria > Bacillota_I > Bacilli_A > Erysipelotrichales > Coprobacillaceae > Beduini. The sequence goes on along the minus strand of JAGZJH010000012.1, from coordinate 9,325 downwards.
TATGATGAAGAATTGCTTGAAGAAGCAATTGCCTTTAAAAACACATACAAACAGGCTAATCGTATTAAATGTGCAACACTAGGTTGGATGGGTATCCAAAAGCTAATAGAAAATGAAAAAGTAGGTGATTAAATGAGTAATCAAGATATTCTAAACGAACAAGAATATAAATATGGCTTTAATGATGGAGATGTTTCTGTATATAAAACAAATAAAGGATTAACAGAAGAAACAATTCGTGAGATTTCAAAAATTAAAAAAGAACCGGAATGGATGCTTGAATTTAGATTAAAATCTTTTCATCATTTTATGAGTCGTCCAATGCCTACTTGGGGTGTTGATTTATCTTCAATTAATTTTGATGAATATACGTATTATATAAAACCAAGTGATCGTCAAGAAACCTCATGGGAGGAAGTCCCTGAAAAGATTAAAGACACTTTTGATAAATTAGGTATCCCAGAAGCTGAACAAAAGTTTTTAGCAGGGGTATCCACTCAATATGAATCTGAAGTAGTTTATCATAATATGTTAAAAGAAGTTGAAGAAAAAGGGGTTGTTTTTTTAGATACTGATAGTGCGTTAAGAGAATATCCAGAACTTTTTAAAAAATATTTTAATACAGTAGTGCCTTATACAGATAATAAGTTTTCAGCATTAAATGGTGCAGTTTGGTCAGGAGGTTCGTTTATTTATGTTCCTAAAGGTGTTAAATTAGAAAAACCTTTACAATCTTATTTTAGGATTAATTCTGAACAAATGGGGCAATTTGAACGTACATTAATTATAGTTGATGAAGGGGCAGATGTGCATTATGTTGAAGGATGTACAGCACCTACTTATTCTAATGATTCATTACATGCTGCAGTGGTTGAAATTATTGTTTTAGAAGGTGGGAAATGTCGTTATTCAACAGTCCAAAACTGGTCAAATAATATCTTAAATTTGGTGACTAAACGTGCTAGATGTGATAAAAATGCTTCGATGGAATGGATTGATGGAAATGTTGGTTCTGGTATTACAATGAAATATCCTGCTGTTATTTTAGCTGGAGAAGGCTCAAGAGCGACTTGTATTTCAATTGCAGTTGCCGGCAAAGAGCAAATTTTAGATGCGGGAGCAAAAATGATTCATATCGCCCCTAATACATCATCAAATATTATTTCTAAATCAATTTCTCGTGGTGGCGGAAAAGTAAATTATCGTGGAATTGTTACACATGGTTCAAAGGCTCATAACGCTAAATCAAAAGTAGAATGTGATACTTTAATTTTAGATGCAATTTCTACTTCGGATACAGTGCCAATGAATGAAGTATTAAATGATTCTTCAACAATTGAACATGAAGCAACTGTTTCTAAAGTGTCAGAAGAACAATTATTTTATCTTATGAGTCGTGGGTTAACAAAACAAGAAGCGACTGAAATGATTGTAATGGGATTTATCGAACCGTTTAGTCGTGAATTACCAATGGAATATGCTGTAGAATTAAATCAATTAATTAAACTTGATATGGATGGAAGTATTGGATAAACAACGATTACGTCAAATTTTAAAACAAAGAAGATTAGCAAAATCACCACATGAAATCACTGTTAAAAGTGAAAAAATGATGTGTGTTTTAATGCAATCTTCTTTTTTTAAGACTGCTAAAACCATTGGAGCATATTCTAGCATTTTAAATGAAGTAGAAACGCATTTACTAATCGAAGCGTGTTTAAATCAACACAAACTAATTGCTCTTCCTAAAATACAAAACACAACGATGGAATTTTTTAAAATAAATTCCATGAAAGATTTAAAAAAAGGAACTTTTAATATATTAGAACCACAAGGATTAGAAAAAGTTGAAAATTTTGATATAATGATTATTCCAATGCTTGGATTTAATTTAGATAAGTATCGTATTGGATATGGTAAAGGATATTATGATCATTATTTAAAATCACATGACTGTCTTAAAATTGGTTTAGCTTTTGATGATCAACAAATAGATTTTAAAACAGAGACACATGATATTTCATTGGATTACATCATTACCGAAAATAGAATAATTGGTATGTAATTAGGTTTTTTCTTGCTTATTTATGCTATATTCATTATAATAAGCATGGATTTTAAAGGAGTAATTATGAAAAAGAATGGACAATTATTAAAAAATACAGTAATTCTCACTATTGGAATGGTATTACCTAAAGTCTTTACAGTCTTAACTATTCCAATTTATAGTGCGTATTTAAAATCATCAGAATTTGGTAATGTTGATTATATTACAACACTTATTTTAAGTTTAGTTGTTCCAATTATTACATTACAATTAGAAAATGGAGTATTTCGATATTTAATAGAAGCAAAAACAAAAGAAGATCAAACAAGATATATATCATCTGCTTTTTTTGTGATTACATTTTTTTCATTGATCACAATGGCTATAATGTATTTTATTCCAATATCAGGGATTAATACACCATTAAATCATCTAATTATTAGTATATACATAGGAATTGAAACGTATATTTTATTTTTTAGAAACGTTATACGTGGACTAGGTAAAAATACTATTTATGCTTTAAGTAGTATTGTTTCAGTAGTTGCTAATTTTATATTAATGGTAATTACTATGATGGTATTTGAACTGGGAATTTTAGGAATGTTATTATCCTTATTATTTGCAGATGTTTTTTCATTATTGTTTATTTTAATGAGTGCCAATGTATTTCAACATATAAAAATCAGTGGATTTAATCGAGATTATTTAGGAAAATTATTAAGATATTCTTTACCATTAATTCCTAATACAATTTCTTGGTTTATCATAAATATTTCTGATAAAACTATTATTATGTGGATTTTAGGAAGTGCCGCCTCAGGGATTTATGCGACTGCTTATAAAATTCCAAATATGTTTAATATGTTTTATTCAGCGTTTAATTTGGCTTGGACAGAAACGGCTTCACGCAATGCTAATGAAGCAGGCATGAGTCATTATTATTCAAGAATGTTTGGACAATTATTTAAAATACTATCGGCAGGTGCTTTAGGACTATTAGCATTTTCTAAAATTGCATTTGATATTTTAGTTAGAGGAGCAGAATATGCTGATGCGATTAATTATATGCCTTTATTAATTGTTTCGACTTATTTGTCTTGTATTGCTTCGTTTTATGGAAGTATTTATATTGCTTGTAAAGAATCTAAAAAGGCCGGTATTTCATCGATGTTAGCAGCGGTAGTAAATCTTGTTGTGCATTTTTCTTTAATTAATTTTATTGGTTTAAATGCGGCAGTTTTTTCAACATTTGTATCATTTTTAGTGATTACTTTATATCGTGCTTATGACATTAATAAGTATCATTATAAGCTACGCTATAACAAACGAGTTATAGGATTGGTTTGTACTTTGATGTTCATTGAAATTGTTTTATATTATCAAACTTCATACATCGCAATGATTGTAAATATGCTTATTGCAGTGTATATGTCATATTTTTTAAATGAAAAGATGATAAAACAAATTTTAATTAAAATATTTCATCATTAAATGTTTATCTAAGATAAGCATTTTTTTACATTCAAATTCATATAATATGTTGGAGGGAATATGAAAATTAAACATTTAATCATGATTTTGTTCATTACCCTTAGTTTATATTATACATTTATCAGTTATGAAAAAATGATACTTAAAGCTAAAGAGTATGGAAAAGTAGAAGTTGAACGTTTTATTAGTGTTGTTGTAAACCATGCTTCGTTGGCCTATCAAGATCAAGAACATAGTGATCTTATTTTAGTTGAAAGAAATGAAGCGGGTGATATTGTGAGTGTGGATTTTGATTTAATTAAAGTTGGGGGTATTGCTCAAGAATTAGTAAATCATGTTGAAAGTGATTTGAACTATGTAGCTAATGGAAAAACTTGTGATCAACTTGACGATGAACATATTTCAATCATTAAACAAGTGAGCCAAAATAAAGGGATTGTTTCATATATACCAATTGCAAGTATGTTAAATATTCCAATTATTTCATATCTAAATTTAAAAGTACCTTTAAAGTATGAAATGATTTCAAATGTAAAATCAGAAGTGATGACGGATATACAAAATTATGGTATCAATCATGTAGTTGTGAAAATCAATATCGCTTTAACCATTGAACAAAATGTTGTTTCACCTTTTTTTAGCGAGCCTTGTATATTTGAATTTAATTTCCCATTAGCAGTAAAATTAGTCAACGGACTAGTTCCAGGTTATTATAGTGTTCATCAGGGATAGGAGTATTATGAAAAATATATTATATGATTATTATGGGATTTATGTTGAAAAGATTGATGAAAACGGTTTTTTTATTTATCAGTATCAACATTATTTACTTTGTACAACTCAATTAGATGAAAAACAATTAACTATGGATTATTTAATGTATGAATTTACATTATCTAAAACATCGTTACCTTATTTTAAAATAGTAAAAAATAAATATGGACAAGTTAAATCAATGAATATGGTATTATTTAGTTTTAATCCGACTTCGATAGATGTTGAAGAGGTGATTAAAAGCAGCTTAATAGGAATAAAACAACTTGATATTAGTCAAATTAAAAATAACTGGATACACGAATTAGATAAAGTAGAAAATCAAACACTACCGGCAATCATGGGCTTTTCTAAAAAGTTTGATTATTTATATGCGATGAGTATTTATTATTTAGGAATGGGAGAGTGTGCACTTTCTTATTTATTAGATTATTGCACACATATTGTTTGTTTACCAATGAGTTATAGTTTACATCAAGATCAATTAAATGAGTATATTGATTGGATACATCTTTTTAATTATAAATTAAATTTGAGAATTTCTTTAATGAGTAGGTTATATCGATTATCATATATTGATATTTTAACCTTAGAAAAATATATTGTCTATTTATCAAATGAGGAAATTATCATGTTGTTTATAGATCAAATATTTCCTACTGATTTTTTTAAACATCTTTCATTATTTATGAACGACCAAAAAGATGAAGCGTATTTTATTAATCAATATTCTTTAATTGAAATTGAAGAAAAACGAATTAAAGATTTATACTTAATGATTAGTAAATATGTTCACATTCGTCCAATTGAGTGGTTATAAGGTTAACAAAACCTCAAAAATATGCTATCATAATTGAGGAAAGTAGGTAAAAAATGGAAGAAATAGAGTATTTAATTGAACAAATAAAACAAAATATTGAACCTCGTAAACAATTAATTAATTTAAAACAAGAAATTAAAAAATACCCAAAAGTAGAATTAAGGGCATTGGTCAACAAGGAATTTTTAAAACCGTTATTAAGCCATGAAGATATGAAAGTAAGAAAAAATGCTTTGATTATTATACGAGAGTTATCATTAGATGAATTTAAAGAATTGTTGTTTAATGATTATGAGATTGAACAAAATTGGATTGTGAAAGTAGAAATCATTCATACATTGACCTCATTTGATTTAACCGATCACATCAATGATATTCAAAATATATTAGCTAATTTAGTAGAGGATTCAAATAATAGTAAACATATTGAAATGATTAGGGCGAAGTTATTGGATTATTTAGCGTTAAATGAAACGGTATGTCATCAATTTACAGGTTTTAAAAGTTCTGTTGATATATTATTAACCACCCTTCAATCAAATCGAACAATTGTTTATGAAAAACTTCAAACTAAATTAAAAAAAGAAGTTTCTTTAGGGGTATATACAAGAGTAGAGGACATTAATGAAATTTTTGAAATTCGCGATTTTAATGAATGGTTAATTCCGTTAAAAAAAGTTAAAAATGTAGATTTTGAAATTACAAATTTAGCAATAGCAATTATTGAAAGTGAATTACTGTCTTTATTAAAACAATCGCATTTAGAAAATAATGAGCCTTTTAGATTTAGAATTGATAGTTCAAAGATAAAAACGGAGCGATTAAAAAATGATTATATTCGAAAATTAAGTTTAAAAATTCAAGAGTTATCTAAAGGGGCTTTAGTGAATACAACGTCTAATTATGAAATGGAATTAAGGTTAATTGAAACTTCTAAACAAACTTGTCAGGTGTTTTTAAAACTTTATACATTAAAAGATGAACGTTTTAATTACCGAAAAAAAGTAATTTCAACAACAATGCAGCCTTATGTTGCAGCAAGTATTGCTTCTTTAATTTATCCATACACTAAAGAAGAAGCAGATGTTTTAGATTTATGTTGTGGAGTAGGGACACTGTTAATTGAACGTAATCAATTAAGTCGATGTCATTTTATGATGGGAATTGATGTTTTTAAAGATGCGATTGAAAATGCAAAGTACAATAATCAATTTATTGATGGAAATATTCATTTTATTCAAAAAGATTTAAAACGTTTTGTGCATCAACATCAATTTGATGAAATTATCACTGATTTACCAATTCAAACAACTAATAAAGATCGTAAGGAAATCGAAGAACTTTATATGAACTTTTTGAAAAAATGTGTTCAATATGTAAAGCGTGATGGGTTCATTTTTGCTTATACTGTAGAAGATCGTTTGTTTAAAAAGGCACTACGTTTTTATTCTAAAGAAATCGAATTAGTTAAGGTGCATGAAATTAAGATTAAAAAGAAAGTGCATAGTCTTTTTATATTGCATGTTAAATAAAAAATGAATTATTGTATGGTTTAAAGGATTTTCATAATCATACTATTATTTACATTACTGATAAAAATTCGCTAAATAGCGAATTTTTTAATTTCTTATTTATATTTTTTTGATTGACCATCTAACACATGGAAAAAATCATACTTTTTAAAATATTATAATTTCATTTAAATGTGATGTGTTAATTTGTTGTAAAATGAAAAGATTTTATATTTGTTAAAAAGTAAAGTATTGAGATCTGTATCATGTGGTCAATCAAAATATTTTTAAGTATTAAAATTATTAGGAAGTTTGTAATTTGTCTTTGAGCAAATTTTTGTATTTTATTTAATTTTTGTGTAAAATTTCTAGAAAGAAAGGGGGAGTAATGGGATTAATTTTTATGATTTTAGCTATTATTTGTTTTATGTTTATTGCATCAACGTTAGGGATTGTGTTTATGAGTTTAGGAAGTGCAGTGTTATTTTTGATAGTGTGTTTAATTATTTCAATGTTTGTATTAAGCATTATTACACCGTTAATTATTGCGATTTTAGAAATAGTTGGCGGTCTAATTGCATTAGTGATTAAATTGATTTTAATGGTAATATCTATTATCATTGTGTTTTAACTTTTGCATACATCACTAAAAAAGTGCATGAGGATTAAGCATGTGTATTTTTAATTTAAAATAAAACGATGGTTTAATGTTAGCTGATATGTTCCATCATTGTTTAATCTAATCGGTTGTAAAGTACAACAAAAGGTTTATCAAGGAATCAATATCTAAATCACTTCATTATCTCAAAATTCGTTTTATCCTTAAATTAAGGAATATAGTGGTTGACCACATGATGTTATTAACAATACTCGGCCTTATTTTGACGTTTTAGAACTTAAAACAGAAACTTTTGAACAATATAACAAGTTAGATGAATTAGAGCGTGTAGTACAAGTATATGCTTATATTTCGAAAGAAAAAACGATGATTAAACCCAGTGGTGGTATACGGTTTGTGATGATGAGATGATAGACGGAAAGTATTTATATAACAGTTGCTATTTAATTGGGTATAATGTCATGAATGATGGGGATAAGGTATTTTAATATAGAAGGAATGCTTTTGTTAAAAAACAAGTAACACAGTATCTTAAAAATACAAATCATCATGTATCAAAATGATAAACATAAAAATTGGATAATATCAATAAATGTTTGTTTAAATAATGATATACTTAAGATGAATAAAATATAAAAGAGGCAGATTATGAAAGTTGCAATTGTTTATTCAATTCGCTATTTTTAGGGTTGTTAGTTTAGGAGGAAGTCAGGAGTATTGTAAAACTTTATTTGAAAGAATACAAAAGCACGTTAATTCCACAAATCAAGTATTAGGTTATTTTTACTGTCAAGGAAAAATGCAAATGGAAGTTAGGGATAGATATGTCAAAATGATTACAGAACACTTAGATGATACAGATTTAAAAGTAAGTATTCAAAATTTTGATGAAGCATTAACACGCCCAGATACAATAGATTTAAACAATGTTATAGAATGGGTAAAAAATACTGTAAACTCAGATTAGTTATATTAAGAATTAAAGTAATTACTTAAACTATGAAATATACGATGTTTGAAATAGTGAAGGTGAAATAAAAAATGTCTGTTGAATGTTGAGAGTTGTTTTATGTTTAATGAGTAGGTTTTGTAAATGAAAAAAGACTATGATAAAAAGGTTAAAACACAAGTAGAGAAATTATTGAATGAAGATAATTTCGGACATGGAATGGAACATATTAATAGAGTTTTAGAATTATCTTTAAGATTTGCGGAAAAGGAGGGGGGGGTAATAAAGAGGTTGTTTCGTTAATAGCATTACTTCATGATGTTGATGATTATAAACTATTTGGTATGAAATACGCTAAAAATCTGACGAATGCAAGAAGAATTATGAATGAGTGTGGTGTGGATATAAAAATACAAGAACAAGTGTGTGATGCTCTTGATAATATTGGCTATAATAAAAGGTTAAAGGGGTGTTTTCCATCTATGATTGAGGGTAAAGTTGTATCTGATGCTATATTTCCGGTTGAGAATATGAGTGCTGATGACTATGTACGAAAAAATGAAACTAGCAGTGTATGTCATATTTTTGAAAAATTATTAAAACTTAAAGATATAATGCTCACGAAATCCGGTCAAGAAGAAGCTAAATCAAGACATCAAATTGTTGTAGATTTTTTATATCATTTATTTGATAGAGAAAATATTTAGAGGTATATTTAAGAAAAGATCATAAAGTTTAGGTGTGGATTTTTTTAATATGAAGTGGTTAAAAAAACTTTAAATATGATGTGTTTTATTAAAAAAAAATAGATTATTGTTTAACGAGTGAGTTTGTTTCCTTGTTAAATCAATATTGCTTTTTAAAAATGTTGTTATGCTGATGATTTGTATTGAAATTTGAATGGCTGTTTTAAGTTGTCGTTTTTAGGGATCGATTTTAAGTTTATTTGTTTTGGTTGTTGTAATGATTTAAACAATAAAAAAACTTACGAATAATATCATTCGTAAGTTGCTTTCTTTTTGGAGCGGGTGATGGGAATCGAACCCACGTAGTCAGCTTGGAAGGCTGAAGTTCTACCATTGAACTACACCCGCTTATTTTATGGTGCCCA
>JAGZJH010000064.1 GCA_018365815.1 Erysipelotrichaceae bacterium | reverse complement strand
AGGCCGTGCGTCAATTAAGGCAGAAGCCAAGGTTTCAAGCCCAGAATTGGCCTACTATGATAAGGGTATGAGCGTTAACTACGATAAGGTTTTGACAGCCGATGGTCACACATGGCTCTCATACATGACAGCAAGTGGTGCTCGTCGTTACGTTGATATTGCTTAATGAGATAAAGAATCAGGTTGGACAATGTGTCCAATCTTTTTTATATCTCAATAATCACAAGAAGGTGTAACGTTTGATGAAAATTTATGGTTTGAGAGCTCGTATTCGTCGTAAACGGAAGTATTCTTCATACCAAGAGGTTGGAAAAAAGTAGAGACTTCTGTTCAGATCCAGTATGAAGCATCCAAACGAATGGAAAAATATTTTACGAACGTGACAGAATTTTCCAAGCTAGCAAGCAATAAAAAAACTCTCTTTGTCGCTAGTTAAGATAGTTTTAGTAGCGTGATTATTGCCTATTATCTTTTTATATAAACGGTCTTAGTACAAGTGAAACAATTATAGAAAAAGCCTTCACAGAGGAGCATTACGAAAATACAATTCTTCATAGTTTCGAGAGCTGGCAATATCAATATCAGTATTATCATCGTTTTTTAGAGGATAAGGGGATCTAGCTATCTATGTCACGTAAGGGAAATAGTCCAGACAATGATATGATGGAATCCTTCTTTGCATTCTTAAGTCTGAGATGTTTTATGGTTATGAGAAGACGTTTAAGTCACTTAACCAATTAGAACAAGCTACTGTAGACTATATTGATTATTACAACAACGAACGCATTAAGGTAAAACTAAAACATACTAAGATTAGTAGTGAGGAAATCTCCGATGGGAGAAGGTACTCACTACTTTTTCGTTATGTTGAAGTAGAGGTGTCTTGTTAAGATGATAAGTCCTTTGGGGCTAGACGTCGTAACTAAAACTGACAAGACACCAGTTTTAGGAAGAATGTTATCAAAGTATGTGGGACGAAAAACGTAGAGTATTGAAAATGACATCACTAAAGCAAGTTCAGAAGTGGCTATCTTGGTCAATGGAGAAAAAGTACATGGCTATACCATACCCAATGATGCCATCGGATTTAATCGACTACTTGGTGATATTCGTCGATTTCACTCTGCCAATCAAATCATTGCTTTTATCGGCATTGACCTCAGACACTATGAATCTAGAAACTTTCTAGCCAAGGAACATATCACCAAACGTGGGAATCCCTATGCCAGAAAGATTCTCTTTAAGTGCGTTCATAACATAGCTTCAGCAAGCCACACCAATCCTTTTCATATCGCAGACTTATATGAGAAACGGAAAAGACAATCGCAAGTGACTTCAACCAAACCACACACGATTGCCTCTATACATCGTCTCATTAGAACAATGTATTACCTCATAACTCATAACAAACTTTAGTTCAAAAAAAGACAAATTCCTTAGTTTGACTATGGAAATCAAACTATTTTTCATCAAATACCTTGATATACTTGACAAATGGTAGAAAAGGACTTAGTCCTGTGCAATACAGAACTAAATTCTTTGCCTAAATAAATTGTCTAACTTTTTTGGGTCAGTAAAACGTCAGAGATTTAAATAGTTTCTTTATGACGATGTATTTAGGAACAAAAGAGTAGAACAATAACATCATAAATATCAAGTTGTCCAATTATTTTTGATCATATAGTTTCATCACATTCAACTAATGACAACTAATATTTTTACTATTAGTGGTTATCACAATCAAAAGTAAAAGTATTTCTATATAATTCTTGAACTAACTAATGCTTCTTAAACAGCTATACATTTATAAATTAAAGGAAATCATCACTGTAATAGGAACATATGGAATTAAATAATACCGTTTATGACATTTGTGATACCAAATATGATAAAAATCATAATTATTAGTTATTGATTGCTATACTATATTCGTAAAGTTAATCAAATAACTTTATAACAAAATTGAAGTAATATTATATAACAAAGGAATAGAGAAAGTAATGCAAAATCAATCAACTGCAAATGGGAACTGGTGGGAATGGCTTGGTCGCCATTAAGAAAATTAAGAAGAAAGTTTCTATAATTTAATAGTGAATAATTCAACAAAAATTAAATTTTAGTCATTAATCTACATCCAGATATTTCAAGAGGCTTTCGTTGGAAAGTAGAATTTTTCTATAACAATGATGCAGTCTCTTTATGTGTCCAGATGGACATATGACACACCAGAGTGGGGTACCCTTAGGAAGGGGCTAAGTCTAAAACCTCTTCTATTCACCTCAAAAGTAATGAACACCTATTTCAGATGAGGTTTCCGGTTTACATCGCTACAAGAAAGAAGTGCCAAATGTGGAACTTAAACACAAATATGGAGGGTATTAGATTTTTTCAATAAGGATTTATAAGAGACAACGACTATATTCGTAGTTAATATGAAGAAGATTATAACACTAATAAAACCAAATAAGTAAACAAAAGGAGGAATCTACCCAAATGTGAGATAGATTCCTCTTTTTATATTTTTTAAACTATAGAGATTATTTTTTTAGTGGCCTCCTTATTGAGCCTCACTTAATACCTATAAAGATACCTTACAAAATCTGATAGTTTGAGAAAAGAGATGATTTGCACTACGAGTGGTAATCGTAGATTTAGGGTATTTTTCCAATATGCTATTTACATTATGTAACCCAAGACCTCTTCCTTCCCCTTTACTAGAGTACCCCCTAGCAAAAATACGACTAACATCCACCTTTTCTGTTTTTATACTATTTTCGACGATAAGTACCAACGAATCATCATTATTCATGAAAGCAACAGTCATTCTTGGATTTATAGCTTCAATCGTAGCTTCGATAGCATTATCACAAAGGACAGAAAGAACAGTTATGAAATCTAGTAATTCTATCCTAAAATTACTAACAGGTTCTTCAATCTCAACAGAAATTGAAATACCTCTATTTTGTGCCTCAAGTAATTTAGCGGAAAGAATACTTTTGATAGCATCATTCTTAATATTACTAAGTTTAGCAATATCAAACTTACTATCATAGAATTGGTTTGCACTATCTCTAAGTACGCCATTGTAAACAGTTTTAATAGCTTCAATATCTTGATTATCAATTCCTAATTTTAGACTGGTCAAAATATTAATGTAGTCATGACGGAAACTTCTAATTTCCTCATAAAGTGATTCAACATGATGGCTATAGATAGATAGTTCATTTAGTTGAGTATCTTTTTGATCAATAATTTCCTTCTCTAGTTTTTCTTTTGAAATTGCATTGAGATAGAGTAGCATTACAAAAAACAGAACAATATAAAAGTTATTAATATGTCCTCTCCAGTTATCTGCATCAGCTAATTTGTCTCTATAAATAACAAGTATAGAAACTAAGAGCATATATACAAACATAGAGATGTTGATCAGTAATAAGAAAAACCTGAAATAGTGACGCTTGAAACCTTCTTTTATTTCGTTAAAATCTAACCTAAGAGATTTTACTATGAGTAAATGAAGAGGGAAAACCAGTAATTCAATTAAGATATCAAACCAACTTATTTTGACTTCATTGAAAACGTAGACTCCTAGTAAAGGGAAAACGTAGAATCCTAACATTCTACCTAGTAAGCTATCGACAATAATGGGGTACAAGCCATAAAAAATATCAAGTGTTTTACTACCATACTTATTCTGATATATGTTATAAGCGATAAAGATAAAAAAGAAAGCAAAGTACCCAACAGGAGGACATATGATGAGGAGTAGAACATACAAAAATGGACCAATAATACACCACAAAGGTTTAATTGGTTGGTTACTCACCTGTTGAAACATTAACAATACTGCTAATGTCTTAGAATATAACAGCAATAAATTTATAACTATATCCATAGAAACACCTTAGCTTTTCAAAGATTTAACTTTTTCTAGGAGGCCCTTATATTTCGTACGGGAAATGGGACATTCATTATTATTTTCAAACATGACCATTTTCTCTTCTTTATTGATCTTAACGATATTTTCAGGATTAACGATAAATGAACGATGGCATCTAAATAGGCGGTCATCAGCTCGTTCAACTTCTGAAATACTGGCGTAGAACTCCATTCGTTCTTCTTTAGTATGCAAAATAACTTTATGTATTGTTGGAGACGTTTCAAAAAATAAGATATTGTTAAAAGGAACTTGAACTTGAGCCGTAGCTGTTTCAAAAGTAAATGAATCTTGGGCAATAGTAGCACCCATTTTATTCATGGTATATTCAATTGCTAAATGAACACGTTCATAAAAATCTTCATCATCCAAAGCTTTATCGATAAAATCTAGTGCAGCAACTCTATATTTAAAAGTGACTGGCATAAATTCTGAATGTGTTGTTACAAAAACAATTGTTGCATTAGGATCTTTTTTTCGAATTTCTTTCGCAATGTCTAGCCCCTTTTTTTCTTCTCCTTTAATTTCAATATCTAAAAAGAAAAGTTGATGAGAACCTCTTTCGGTAATCGCATCAAGTAGCTGGCTAGGTTTTCCAAAAATCTCAGGTCCTTTACATTTTAGAGATTTTTTTGCAATAACATCCTTAATAACGGTCTCTATTCGCGTTTGTTGTAAAAATTCGTCTTCTAAAATAAAAATATTTAACAATTAGTATACTCTCCATTCGATAAAATATTTAGTACTGTAGTAAAAGACATTGAAGTCTTTTTCCAGTATGAAAATATATTTGTTTTTTTTTTTTAGGACGTCTAAATAAAAATCCATGTTTCTTTGCAAATACAGATAATTTTCCCTAATATGCAGTACACATATAAGTATGGAAACTTTTAAGTAATGATAGTAGTCATAAAACCGGTATATCGTAACAGTTCTAGAAACTATTATATCGGTATACTTTTACTGTAAATGACAAAAAATGAACCGTTTATGATATATGACAAATTAAATGGTATAACCAAGCTATAATAAAAATAGGAATTGGAGGTGAAGTATGTTCAATATTGTGAGGCACTTTTGGTTGTTGATAACTGTTAAAAAGTATATTAAAAAATATAAGTTAAAAGTTAAAGTTAACAATCATTTTAATTCTATAAGGATTACTACAGCAACTAACACTCTTTATTTTATCACATTTACAAAGAATTGTAATTATGGAAAAAAGTTAAAAAAATTAGGAGGAGTAACGTTTATGCACAAATTATTTTATTGACAGCGAATATTGATTATAACAAAATATTTAATGAACATCTCGAACTATTAGGTGTCATTGATATCAAAAAGTCATTAGCGAATACCTCTAATGAAATTAGTGATTATCTAGATTATTTTTTTAATATCGAAAAGGTGCATTAACCTCTCTGTAATGAAGCTTTAGGCGATGTATCAAAAAAACTAAAGCGTTATATTAGTTAGTGGCCGGGAGATTCAATCTAATATAATACTTTAGAGGTACTCCTGATGGGCCACAATGATAAGGGTTTAATACATACTACATGGAATTGTAAGTATCATATTGTTTTCGTCCCAAAATATAGACGTCAGATAATTTATGGGAAATACAAAGCAAGTATTGGTCAAATCTTACGGTTATTATGTGAAAGAAAAGGCGTTGAAATTCATGAAGCAGAAGCTTGCCCAGCTTACATTCACATGTTGGTGAGTATACCACCGAAACAAATTATTTCCTCATTTATGGGATA
>JAGZJH010000063.1 GCA_018365815.1 Erysipelotrichaceae bacterium | reverse complement strand
TATTACTATCACCAGCTGAAGTAGTGTAGCGGATACCACCCCAGATAAGCATAATAACACTCAATGCACCAACGGCAAACAAGAATATATTTACAAATTGCTTAACCAAAGTTTGAGGATCTGAAGCGGTTTCACTCACACCTTCTCCTCTTGCACTGCTTACACCATTAGTTAAGGTAAAATCACTTTCAGCGCTTGCAGCTGGAGCTACAGCCAAAGCAACAGTTGGTACTACCAGTAGTCCCGCCAAGATTAATTTTAATTTATTCATTGTTATTTTCTCCTTGTTTAGTGAAATTTAATTTGCTTTTCTTGTGAGGATTATATAATTCACAAAACATGTCAAACTTCTTATCTGCTTCAATTCTGTCTGAAATATCGCTTAAATATGTATGCCTATCAAAATCCGAGTTATAAACCTGACCTCCGAATTTCATGTGTAGTTCTTCTCTTGAAGGGACTTTAAATGGTAGAGGTTTATAAAATACATCATCTCTTCCAATGTGTTTTGTAGTTGTTGTTTCATTTTCCATTTCCATTTCTTCTTAAATCTCCTGTTTATTTTTATTATCTTGATGGTTTTTAATTCTTTCAAAAGCCCATTTTAATTCTTGCTGTGCATTTTCATTGTTTAGAACGTAAATACTAGGTGAGTTTTTAAACGTACTTAATGTTTTATCAAATTCCAGCATGGTTTTTTTAATCAAAATTGGTTTGTGATTATAATCATCACAAATTAAGTATTCAATACACTTTGCAATAGTAGCGGTAGAAAGAGCAGTATCTTCTGAAAATTTATTTATACTTCTCCACATTGCCTCTGGATGGTTTTGAGGATTGTCATATAAATCATTCCCATTTGCAGTTTTTGTTCTTGGCACGATAAATGAGCAAATATACAATAATACCAGTAATACATTCTCTTTATTGGAGTGAAAATTATCATTTTCAATGTAATCGAGATATTTGTATGGTATTTTTACGAAGTCATTTTTATTGTTAAAAAAATCTGGATTGGTTTTAATGGTGATTCCATAATCAAAACCAATTTTATTCAAATCAATGTCCTTATCCAGAATTTGAATTATTTTGTGACCAACCATAAATTGAAGTGAATCAATAATATTAAAAAATACTTTTGTTTTGTTTTTCGTACTATAACCAAGAAATTTATGTACATTTCTAATTTTCAACCAGCTATTCCCTTGAATTTACCGATTTCTTGATATTAAATAATACACAGCATAAAACGTACCGTTTAATTCATAATGCTTTTTGATATTGTCCTGTACAAATGTTCTTGGAATGGTAAAGTTCAAATTGCTCATATTTAAGTCCTCCTAAAAAATCTTGAAAATAATTATCTATGCAAATTCACATAGATAATTTTAAAAAGTATCTCATTAAGTATTGAATTTTTCATATTTACTATAATCTAATATAATATACAGTAATATAATAATTATACAGATTAGGAAATGGCACTTTGTGCACATTCCCTTTTCGGTGCTTCGCACCTCATTTTAAAATTAAATATTTTAACTTAATGAAGTATGTTTAAAGTTATAAAAATGATAACAAAATAATTGAATGAAAAAAGTAATAAAAGTATTTGAAAGTAATAAATGAATAATAATGGATACACTATATTATTCTCTGTATGTATTTGTATTTTTTGAAAAAAATGATTATGTAATAAATTAGTTATCAAAAATAGTACTTTGATGCTTTAGTACTAATCTTTCGTATAAGTTGTATTTTTCTAAAAGTGAATCAACCATGTTTTCAAATAATTGTCTAATTTCTGGACTTTCTTCAATTGCTTCTTGTATATAACAGCTTTTTACGTTATTGCGAGAGCAGTAATCTTTTATGATATAGTCAAAATCAATTCCAGGATAAGTGTTTTGAAACTGTTTATATAACTGTGAATATAGCTGCTTATAATTATCTAAATGAAAGTAATTGATTAGCATATTATATTTTGGGAACATTTTTGATACCCATTCTGATGTTTTTGAAGATGATTTGCTTTTTTGTTTTTGGTTTATTTTTTCTAACTTAGTTGATTGGATAGTATCTAAAAATGTATTTAAAATTGATTTTGTTTCAAAAAATATGTTATTGTTTTCACAAGCTAATGCATCTTTAAATGATTTTTTCAATGCATTTTGGTAGTATGAGTTTTTAGAAATCTCTTTTATATTCATATTTTCAATTGTTTCTGATAGGATATCTTGATATAATTCCAATTTTTGAACCAATGTTTTTTCATCTTTTCTCATTTTAGGTGTTATACTGATTTTTGCTAAAGCAATAGAAAGTTTTTTATTGTCAATATACACATCATGAAAAGTAGAAGATGAGAGTGATGTAGAAAAACATTTCAGGTATTTTCTGATTACATTATCTGACTTTAATTTTTGTAATAATCTGGTAGTTTTAATTTCTGAAAAACCAATTGAATGTAGTAGCTCAGTGAAATTGATTAATGTGTTTTGGGATATATAATCATAAGCAGCAATAATAGTATCGTTATTAAATGCAATTCTAATTGGCATAAAAGTAGGAAATGTTTCTTCCCGAAAATACGGGTTATCTGAAATGGTTAATGAAGAAGTAAGATTATTGTTGTAAGAGTTTTTTGGATTTGTTTGTTTTGTTGATTTTTTCATAATAAATAATTCCTTTCAATATTCAATTTTCAAATTACTGTTCAGAAAAATAAGCAAAAAATATAAGTTAAATATAATTCTGACACATATATATTCTCTGTTGCATTTTCCAATTTGAATAAAAAGGAAAATTTTAGATGTTTTTTGATATGTGGGGTAACCCCCACACCTCTTGAATGCAAATTATACGAATTATCGCTACGCTCTAATTCTATAATTCACATTCTTGATTGGAGTTTTACTGTATGAAAAATACTTATTTTTAGTAAATATTACCTGTTTATTTAAATGGGAAAGCTTGGTATGATTGTAATATAAGTTGTATAGCAATATAAACAAAAGGGAGGTAATTAACATGAAAAGATATGGAGGATGGTATTGGTATACTACAGAGAAAATGAATTTATTAGAAAAACATAAGTGTGGAAAATGGATGTGTTTTCATTATGACCAAAAATTTGCTATGCTAGTATGTGAAAAAGCTATCTCTGAAGATGTATGTTATGCATGTAAATGTACCGATATGGAAACAGCTAAAAGTTCAACATGTGCAATATGCTTTTATACAAATTGTGACGATCTGGAAGGTCATAAAAAAATATTAGAATTTATGATTAGTCATCGTTTAATACCAAGAACGAAAACAGGTAAGTTATATAATATAAGTTTTAAATTAGATGACCAAACTCGTGCTAATGAATATGGTGAGAACTTTAAAGCCCAATTAACACTTGATATGCTTGTTGAATTGACTACAGGAGAGTGGTATGAATTTGATTAAAAATATCTATAACTATTTTTTTGATAAATTTACAAATTAAGGTTCTTTAAATTTAATACATCGAAAGACTTCGAAAATTCGTGATAAAATGGTCATGAAAATGTGAGAGTTAAAATGTACGAAATTATGTGGGTATTTGAGCACATATTATAATAAGAAGAAACTCTTTAAAATTTGGCTCAGTTGTGAGAAAACTTAGGTGTTTCTGGATATGTATTTTAGTGAAATAATAGTGTAAAAATAGTGAAATGATGATAGTTCTTGATAGCTAAAAAACGTGTAAAAACTGTTCCTGAATAAGATGATTTTATATTGATTAAAGGCTGCTCGAATAAGTGGATTTTAGAGGTGTTTTATGACTTAAATTGATGAGTTCGAAAATATGGCTTGGTTATAGGGATTTTTAGGAATAAAAGAGTGGTATTTTTGTGATTGTGAGTAATTTGTGCAATTTGTATAGTGAACATTTTTGAGGTGGTTAAAAGAGAATACTAGAGTGTGCTCGAACTCATACTCGAACTCATTTTTAATTTTTTTGTGAAGTTTTACTAATGAATTTAGTAGTAGGAAGTGGTATAATTTTGGAGATGAATGAGTAAGATTTGGATTAAGTGGGATTAAAATGGGCTTGCTGAGTAGAAGTCCTACCCCTTATTTAAAAAAAATGGTCTGCTAAAATAATGTAAATATAGCCCCGTTGTAACAAAAAAGCAGGATATAGAAACATGGTATAATACTTGAATATTATACCATGTTTTTTTGTGCTCAAAATTCAATATATAGTATTAAAAACTACTTATAATAGTTATAAAAAACAAGTAATAAAACATAAATTATATATTAAAACAATTTTTATGTTCGTTTTTAGGGCTTCCAAAAAAAATAATAAAAAATCAGGTTTACATAACTTTATATGTGGCTTAACAATGATATAAAATAACCTAACATATAGCCAATACACACATAAAATAAGTTTACATAATTATATAAATAGTTTACATAACATATCAATAACACATTACCAAACACAAACAGATACCACAACCACGTACATCTAAAACTTAAAAAATACCATATAATAACTAATATTTTATATTACATCTGCACGCTTATCCATTCTCACCACATTCATAAAAAATAAAATATTAGTTTACATAACATATATAGTTATATCAAAAGCGTAAAACACTAATATATACATGATACAATACTATAACATACAATATATTATGTAAATCATATAATACTATAATATATATTACTTATACTATACACATTGTATGCACATGATACATATACTATATAATGCAGCATAGCATATACATAATTATTAAACTATAATAATAATTACCTACCTTATACCACGTACATATATACACTATACTGCTATTACTATATACAATACTATAATATATATCATAATGTTATTAACCTAACTACATAAAAAATAACGGTGTGGCAAGTCACCGCTATTATATTTAATCCTCTAAATATTGCTGTATGTTTTCTAAAACACGGTCAATTTTTATATTTTTCTTTTCCGTATCGTCGCTTTCTCTTGCTTCTTTTAAGTCGTCTTTTATAAAATTCATTAACAATTTTAATTCTTTTCACTTATTGACATTTCTAAAACCTCCATTTCGTTTCCCTCCATTCTTTTAGTTAGCACTTGCCAATTACCAACTATGATTATGATACATTATTTATAATGTAAAGTCAATATAATTTAACATTAAATCTAATGTATTTCGTTAAGTTCTTTCCTATATTCTATAATTTCACCGGGCTGTATATCTAACATAGAGCATATCTTTTCTAGTGCTGCAATACCTACCATTTCATTTTTTCTTAACGATTGTATTGCATTTTCGCCCAGTAACTTTTCTTTTCTCATTTTAGTTGTATTATATCCATGCGCCTTGAGTTCTGCAAGCACATCTATTTTATAAACAAACATTATTTCCGTTTCCTTTCCTCATATTTTTCACATCTCGTAGAGCCAACGCATTTATATAAATAGTGTTTACACATTTTATTTTCTTTCTGATAATAAACACATCTTGCTTTATGTCTTCGAGGTTCATTGCTTTTCATATAACCAACGTGGCAAGGTGTTCCTATGTTTTTACTAACCGATATATACTCATTAGTGCGTTCATGTATTCCGGCTTGAATAGGTATATCAATATATACGTTATTTTCATTATCAGTATTTTTGATTTTATTGCTTTTGAAACAATTACACATTTTGCATAATGTATGATTATATGGGCTTAAAAAGCAAGTACATGTCAATTTATCATGATTATAATAAATACAATCTTTTCCCAAATTTCCACGTTTTTTATGTTTATTTGATTTACTTTTGCTATTTCTTATATGCAATATACTTTTAGT
>JAGZJH010000062.1 GCA_018365815.1 Erysipelotrichaceae bacterium | reverse complement strand
AATTTCTTCTTTCTCTTGCCATTTAGGTTACCTCTCTTTTCTTTTTGATTGATTATAACAGTTCTCATTTCAACTGTCTAATATAGTGTAACCTATCCACTTTTTTGTAGAATCATTTCATCTAGATAATTGGATTAATCCTGAAAATATTGTTTATGATGATGGAACTTATAAAAATAAAATAGCAATGTTTGAAAAGGCATCAGAAATCTTAAACATTGAATTAAAAGAATGCTTAATTTTTGAAGATTCTATGAGTGGAATCAAAAATGCTTATCGTGCAGGATGTTCTCATATCATTGTTATAGACTCTGCGAATAAAAAAGAAGAATATCAAGATTTACCTGGAGTCATTAAAGTAATAGATAATTTTGTAGAATTAGAATCTTTATAGACCTCATCGTTAAAGTTCATTTAAAGTCATCTATATGAATAAGCATTTATTGATGACTTTTTATATATCAAATATGTTTTAAAGGAGAGAGATAATGAATACTAAAATAAATCAATTAATCAATTATGGTTTAGAAAATCAAATGATTTCTTTATATGACGTGGATTATTCAATAAATATGTTACTTGATTTGTTTAAACTAGATTGTTTTGAAAGAACAACAGTCGAAAAAATTGATTATTATTTACTAATTGAAGATATGCTTGATTATGCTGTAAAAGCAGGATTGATAGAAGATAATATCACAGAAAGAGATTTGTTTGATACAAAAATAATGAATTGTATTATGCCAAGACCTAGTGAAGTCATTAATCACTTTTATCAGTTATACGATGAAGACAAGGAAAAAGCGACACAATATTTTTATGATTTATCAATTCATTCAAATTATATTAGAAAAGCGAGAACTGATAAAAATATTAAATTTTCCCATTATTACAAATATGGAAATATTCAAATTTCAATTAACTTATCAAAACCCGAAAAGGATCCTAAAGAAATAGCAAAAGCTAAACTTGTGAAAAGTACAGGATATCCTAAATGTTTATTGTGTAAAGAGAATGTCGGATATGCAGGGAATATGAATCATCCTGCTAGACAAACACATAGAATCATACCTCTTGATTTGAATGGAAAAACGTATCATTTTCAATATTCACCTTATGTTTATTATAATGAGCATTGTATTGTTTTTAACAATGATCATGTTCCAATGGTTATAAATAGACAAACATTTGAAAACTTATTCGCTTTCATTGAAAAATTTCCTCATTATATGATAGGAAGTAATGCGGATTTACCTATTGTAGGAGGTTCTATACTTACTCATGATCATTATCAAGGTGGTAGACATAGGTTCCCAATGCAGGATGCATCGGTTATTAAGGAAATTGAAATTAAAGGATATGAAAATGTAAAAGTACAAATGTTGAATTGGCCTTTATCTACATTAAGACTTACAGCTGATGATAAAGAAGTTCTTGTTGATCTATCAGATAAGATATTAAATCATTGGAAAAATTATGATGATATTTCATGTGATATTCTTTCACATACAAATGATGTAAGACATAACACAGTAACACCAATTGCAAGAATGAATAATAATCGTTATCAAATAGATATTGTGTTAAGAAATAATCGAACAAACGATGAACATCCTTTGGGTATATTTCATCCACACGCCAAGCATCATCATATCAAAAAAGAAAATATTGGGTTAATTGAAGTCATGGGATTAGCTGTTTTACCTGCTAGATTAAAAGATGAATTAGAATGTTTGAAATTATGTTTGTTAAAAAAGAAATGTATTGATGATTTTGAGAGTTTAAAAAAGCATAAAGAATGGTTTGAATACTTACAAACTTTAGAATTTGATGAGCAATTTATAGATGAGTTTATTGAAAAAGAAGTTACAAAAAAATTTGTTAGTGTATTAGAAAATGCAGGAGTTTATAAGATGGATCAGAAAGGAATAGAAGGATTTACTCGTTTTGTAGATTCTTTGAGTAAATAGTATGATTGAGATTATAGAGAATGTATATAGAGGTATAGACATTATCTCAATGAGAAATGAAAATATTGAAATACAAGTGACTAATTATGGTTGCACGATATTAAAAATGATTGTCAAAGATAAACATGGAGAAAAAAGAGATGTCGTATTAGGATTCCCTAGTATTAATGATTATAAAAAGAAAGACGGCAGTTATCTAGGTGCTTTAGTTGGTAGAGTGGCAAATCGTATAGGAAATGGGAAATTTACATTGAATAATGAGATATTCTCTTTAGAAAAAAATAACGGTTCAAATACATTACATGGGGGAATTGAAGGATTTTCATATAAAACATTCACGTATGAGATAAGAGAAAATGAAATTGTTTTTCATTATTTCTCTCAAGATGGAGAAGAAGGATTCCTTGGTAATTTAAATTTTTATGCAACATATATTCTTTTGAATAACGGATTAAAAATTAAATATCATGCAACCAGTGATAAAGATACGATTATTAATATTACTAATCATTCCTATTTTAATTTAAGTGGAGGGCCATGTAATATTGATGAACATGAGTTAATGATTAAAGCTGATAAAATGGCATGTATAGATGATGAAGGTTTGTATAATGGTGAAATGAGAAGTGTATGCGGTACGCCATTTGACTTTAATACGTCTACATTAATAAAGAATAGTATATATCAAGATAATGATCAATTAAAGATAGGAAAAGGATATGATCATCCTTTTATATTTAGTACAAATAAAGATCAAGTCAAATTATATTATAAAGAAACGGGAATTGAACTAACTGTATCAACATCATTACCTCAAACACAAGTTTACACTGCCAATTATCTTTCTGGACAATTAGGTAAGTATGGTAAGTGTATGCATCAAAGAGATGCAATATGTATAGAAACACAAAATATGCCAGATAGTATAAATAAAGAAAAAAATCCAACGGTAATTTTAAGGAAAGGAGAAATGTATGATGAAGTGACTTCATATACATTTAAAATAAAATGATGAAAGCAAGTGAAATTAAGGAAAAATTATTAAATAATAAATATGATAATATGTTTATTGATTTATATGAAGATGAATCATTGATTACTTATCAAAATAATAGATATACAAAAGCAATTGAAGAGTTTATAAAATTATATGATGATCAAGATATTGAAATATATAGCGTAGCCGGAAGAAGTGAAGTGGGAGGAAATCATACTGACCATCAGCATGGTTATGTATTAGCAACTTCAATTAATTTAGATGCTATAGCAATGGTAACTCCACAAAAAGATATTGTTAAAATTGTTTCTGATGATCTAGATATAGATGAAATTAATATTAACGATTTATCAAAAAGAGATGATGAAGAAGGAACTTCAGAATCTTTAATTAGAGGAGTTTTATCAAAACTTAAAGAAATGGGATATAAAATAGGTGGATTTAAAGCATTTGTAACAAGCGATGTCTTAATGGGAGCTGGATTATCATCATCAGCCGCTTTTGAAGGATTGATTGGTACTATTATTTCTGGATTATATAATGATATGGGAATAGATATGGTAACAATTGCTAAAGTGGGGCAATATGCAGAAAATGTTTATTTTGGTAAACCATGTGGATTAATGGATCAATGTGCTTGTGCAGTAGGTGGATTAATTAGTATTGATTTTAATGATACAGCAAATCCAATTGTTAATCATGTTGAGGTTGATTTTTCTAAATTTAATTATAGTTTATGTATTGTTGATACAAAAGGATCTCATGCTGATTTAACTAATGAATACGCAGCTATACCAATTGAAATGAAAAAAGTAGCTCAATTTTTTGATAAAGAAGTTCTAAGAGAAGTTGATGAAAATGAGTTTTATGAAAACATTTCTGATATTAGAGAGGCATGTGGAGATAGAGCAGTATTACGTGCAATCCATTTCTTTAATGAAAATAAACGTGTTGAAAAATTAGTGAATGCATTAACGGATAATGATTTTGATATGTTTAAAAAATATATTAAAGAATCAGGAGATTCAAGTTATAAGTATCTTCAAAATGTATATTCAAATAAAGATCCACATAATCAAGCAGTTTCATTAGCGTTGACTGTGTCTGAAGTGGTTTTGGAAAATCATGGAGTTTGTAGAGTTCATGGTGGTGGATTTGCTGGTACGATTCAAGCATTTGTTGAAGATAATTATGTTGAAAAATACAAAAATGAAATTGAAGAGATTTTTGGAAAAGGGTCTTGTCATGTATTAAAAATAAGAAAATATGGTGGAACAAAAGTATTAGGATAAAGGAGAATATAAAATGAATGTATTAGTTACTGGTGGTGCAGGATATATTGGCAGTCATATTTGTGTTGAGTTACTTCAAGCAGGGCATGATGTGGTTGTTATTGATGATTTTTCTAATTCTAAACCAGAAGTATTAAATTATATTAAACAGCTAACAGGTAAAAAAGTTAAGTTTTATGAGTTTAATGTTCTTGATGAAGAAAAAATGGAAGATGTATTTGTCAATAATAAAATTGATTCAATTATTCATTGTGCAGCTTTTAAAGCTGTAGGAGAATCAATGGTTAAGCCTATAGAATATTATACGAATAATCTCATGTCTACATTGGTAGTTGCAAAAATGATGAAAAAGTACAATGTTAATAATATTGTATTTTCTTCAAGTGCTACTGTATACGGAGATTCTGAAATAGTACCACTCACTGAAGATTGTCAATTAGGAGAGACAACAAATCCTTATGGTACAAGTAAGGCTATGATGGAAAGAATATTGACTGATGTTCAAAAGGCATGCCCTCATATGTCTGTAACTTTATTAAGATACTTTAATCCTATTGGGGCACATGAAAGTGGTTTGTTAGGAGAAGATCCTAAAGGGATTCCTAATAATCTAATGCCATATATAATGAAAGTAGCAACAGGAGAATTAGAATGTTTAGGAGTATTTGGTAATGATTATGATACTCCAGATGGAACAGGTGTACGTGATTATATTCATGTTGTTGATTTAGCGAAAGGGCACGTATTAGCAATAGAAAAATATGCGAAACCTGGTATCCATATTTGTAATTTAGGAACTGGAAAAGGGTATAGTGTATTAGAAATAGTTGGAGCGTTCGAAAGAGTAAATGGGGTCAAAATCCCATATGTCATTAAAGATAGAAGACTTGGAGATATAGCAACATGTTATGCAGATCCATCAAGAGCAAAGGAACAACTTGGCTGGGTTGCTACGAAGAGAATTGATGAAATGTGTAGAGATTCTTGGAATTATGCAAAAAAGCATATTAAATAATTCTCATTGTTTTAAGAAAGAAAAAATAGAATAAACGTTCTTCAAAACATTGTAACAAAAAAACTATTTATATTATTCTTTTAAAGAATATTATTACAGTGCAATTTAACAAAGTAAAAAGATATATTTAAAAAAATCATAAAAATACGTTATATATTCAAATATTGCTAAAAGTCATATTGTGTTTGTTTTATGATATGAGTATAAAAGAGAATTTGAAGAGAACCAGAACTGTTTATAAAAATGGATAATGATGATGGCAATAATCATAATGGTAGATATGAAACTATTTAGAAAAAAGAATAGTGTATTAATTCAAAAAAAAGATAATCCTTGGATAGGTTACACTATATTAGACAGTTGAAATGAGAACTGTTATAATCAATCAAAAAGAAAAGAGAGGTAACCTAAATGGCGAGAGAAAGAAGAAATTACAGTGATGAATTTAAACAAAAAATTGTTGAATTATACAACAGTGGAAAACCAAGAGCTGAATTAATTCATTTACGTAAAGAATTACAGCGTTTAAAAATGGAAAATGATATTTTAAAGCAAGCAGCGCTGATTATGGGACGAAAATAAATCTTATCTTAG
>JAGZJH010000061.1 GCA_018365815.1 Erysipelotrichaceae bacterium | reverse complement strand
AAAGTAATTTAAATTACATAAACCAACATGTAATAACGATCTAATTAAAAATGAACTCAATAGAAACTTTAAGCAAAAGGAAAGAATGAATGTCATTGTGAGCGATTTAACTTATGTAAATGTTGATGGTAAATGGAATTATATATGTACCATCATTGACCTATATAATTGAGAAATTGTAGGCTATACAGCAAGCAAAAATAAAAATGCATCCATAGTAAAAAAAGCATTTAGCACTATACGATATGATTTACGAAAAATTAATATATTCCATACAGACAGAGGAAATGAATTTAAAAATCAAATGATCGATGATATAAATTGATACAATAACATTAGGATTCATGGATCATTAAATTATAAGTCTCCAGTAGAATATTGTATGTTCTCATAAAATTTGTCTAATTTAGTGTTGACAATCCAAATTTCTCTTTTGGAAAATCTATTGAATTTAATGGGTGGGGAGCGTATACTATAAAGTGTGCTTTTTAATTCATATTTAAAAAGCTAGGCGTATTAAAAAAGATAGGAGGAGAAATTTATATGAAGAAATTTTTAGGGTTGTTTCTGAGTGTTTCTTTAATGATGAGTATGTTTTCTACCGCTGTATTTGCAGAAGAAAATATAGTATCAAAAGAAACTGGCACTGAGGTAAAAACAGAATATCCAAAAGAAGTTGTTCAGCCGACACAAGAATCTGTGGTGTCTGTTACAGTAGATGGAAATACTATCGACTACGCTACTTTGAAAGATGCACTTGAGCGTAAAATTACAGGTAATGAGATTGTTGTTAAGCTTAATCAAGATGTAGATTTTACAAATGAAGGTGTCTATTCTAAAAAAACTCAGACAAATGGTATCTATTTAGAAATTGGAACAGAAGGTGCCAATGTTGTTTTGGACTTAAATGGACATAATGTAGTAAATCACTTTAAAAATCCAAATGGCTCATTCCCAGCTAGAGGATTTAGTGTAACTATGAATGGTGGTACATTTAAGGTTATCAATAGTGCGCAAATAACAAGTAATTTTGATGTAGAAAGACTTGGTCAAGTAAAAAGTAAATATTCAAATAAGATAATTGAATTTACTTTTGGTGAAAATATCGCTACAAATACCAAGGATTTAGATTTAAAATATGTTGTATCAAAGTATTCTGATTTTTATGTAGGATTTAATGGTGGATTTAAAGGCTTACAATCTGATGGAAGTTATAATTTTTATACATCAGCATCAGATGCAATTAAAAATTCAACAGATAATACAGCTGTTTTAGTAAATAACTATACTGGAAGTGATAGTTTTGCTGCGTTATCTGGAACAAAAGGAACAGTAGATTTAAATAAGAAAACTTTTACAACTTCAAGCACAGCATTTAATCTATTATATTCAGATATAGATATTACTATAAAAAATGGTAAGATCAATGCTTTATCTGATAGTTGCAGTGAAAATGGTCCAAATGTGGGCTTTATTGGTGATCCTGCTCATGATGTAAGTAATATTACCTTGACACTTGATAAAGTGGATATCGTATCAAACTATTATAATGGTATCGACTTACATGGAACTGATACAGACTTACATTTGAATTTAATAAATTCTACATTAACAATGCAAAGAGAAGATTCTTATGGAATATATATCCCTTCAAAAGATTCTTCTGTTACTTTAAATAAATCATCAGTTAAAGCAGGTACAGGAATTGCAGTTAAAGGTGGAACACTAAATGTAATTGATAGTAATGTTTTGTCAAATGGAGTAGAGGTTATTCCTAATGAAGGTGCAACTTCAGGCTTTGATGAAACAGGTGATGCAATATATGTAGATGGTTCGTATAATTTCCCTATTAATGTAAATATCAAAAATAGTGAGATAACAAGTGAAAATGCAAAAGCAGTGAGAGATTTGTTTGTAAATGAATCATTAAATAACGCAAATATCGTAGCTGAATCTGGTAAGTTTTCAAGTGATGTTTTGAATTATGTTCTAAATGATAAAGCATCATTAAGTGCGGATTCGTATTACTATGTAGGTACAGCTGAGGAAGTTATAAAAAAAGCAGGTAATGCCAAAAAATCTGTTGAAATTTTAAAAGGAATTGATTCAATTACAGTGCAAGAAGGGGTAAAAGTAACTAATATGTCAGGTACTGATGTTTCAGTAAATGGCGATGTAATTAAGAACAATGAAACAGTTATCGTGGATGAAATTCCAACTGCTAAAGTCACTTACTCTAACAATGGTGATTGGACAAATGAAGATGTTACAGTAACAATTAAAACAAGTGAAGCAATTAAGGATATCGCTGGATGGACTAAGCTTGATGAAACTACATTTACAAAAGTATTTGTGGATAATGCTAAAGAAACATTAACTATTACTGATATGACAGGTAACTCAATTAAAGTAAATATTGATGTGAAAAATGTTGATAAATATGCTCCGGAAATAAGAAATATTAAAGATGTTACTTTAGTAAAAGGAGAAAAGTTCGACCCATTAGAAGGTATATTTGCATATGATAACGAATGTGGTGAATTAAAAAATATTAAAGTATCACCATCATTTATTGATACAAATGTTATTGGAGTTTATGAACTAGAGTATACAGTAGGCGATTTAGCAGGGAATGTTACTACAGTAAAGCGTAAGGTAACAGTTAATCCAAAATCTGAGATATTAAACCATGTACCAACAATTAAAGCAGAAGATGTTACATTGACAGTAGGTGATAAATTTGAAGAGTTCAAAGGAGTAACTGCTACAGACCATGAGGATGGTGATAAAGTAAAACTTGAAGTTATCAAGAATACTGTAGATACTTCAAAAGCAGGTACATATGAAGTAACATATAAGGTAACAGATAGTGATGGTGCATCTGCAATTAAAACTATTAAAGTAACTGTAAATGATAAAACAATAGTAGTGCCAAATACAGAGGCAAATTCATCAAATACTGGAAATCCTGAAACAGGAGATCAAACTAATATGCATTTATATATGGGGCTTGCTGCAATAAGTGGACTAGTTATCATTACAACAACTTTATTAAAGAAAAGAAAAAAGAGAGAAATTAATCAATAGAATCAACGAGTGAAAAAGGACTTCAATTTTACGAAGTCCTTTTCAATACTAGGCAGATATTTATCACTTTTCGCTTAATAGTGTATTAATTCTCTCAACAGGAAAACTATTTTCAATATCAATTATTTCAAACAAATGAAGCGGTAATTCTTTTTCTCCAATCAGAGGAAGATATTCATTAACAGCTCTATGGTCAATCATAATTTTTCCATGACCACAAGGGTAGAATTACTCTCTGTTTTTTAAAACCAAAAATTCAATATTCATCACCATTTTCAATATCTACATAGTTTGCATAATTACCTTTATATTTTTGAAATGGTCATTAAAATAAATATTTTTTTTAGTTTTTTAAGTTTTCACATATCCAATCCAGCCTATCGTAATAAATACCCTATTGATGCCTTTATTATTTATCCAGATAAAAAAGGTTATATTGGTATTAATGCTTATGACTGGTTAGAAGATGAAAAACTATATGTTTATGTATCACAAGATGAAGAGTTAGCTACATTTACTGATTTCTTCATGAATAAGTTTGCGAAAAATAAATAAAAATATGTCAATTGATGAAATAGGTGCATTCTTATTTATTCTTGTGATTTTATTCTTATTTAGCAATATATGATTTCATTTTATAGAATCAATATTCAGTAGGCTGAAAAGAATATTTACTCGACATAAAGAGCCTAAGACATGGCATCCGCTCCCTCAGGATAAGGATGATTAATAAGTTTTTATACTAAAATTGTGAGATATTTTCACTATTTAAAATACATTGTTCTTTCTTATTGGCATATTTGTCAATTTTGGCTTGGATTGAACAACCACATAAAACAAGTAAATACTAAAGCAGTAATGATTTTTAAATCTTTTTCCATGTTTTATCCCCTTTTAACCATCGAATAGTATGACTTTGCAGTAATGGTATAAATCAAAATATACATTATTGCAAAGACCATGATACAAGCAAGTGTGCAATATATGAATAATTGAATATTTGTTAACATTAATAATGAAAGTAATTTACTGATGATTGGAAAGGCAAACGCTAAATGGATACAAGCGGTTAATAGGGGTAAGAAAAAGACGGTTAAGACTTGAGAGTTAATTGATTTTTTAACCAGCTTATGATCCATTCCAACCTTTTGCATAATTTCAAAACGTTCTTTATCCTCATAACCTTCTGTAATTTGTTTGTAATAATTAAAATCGTTGCCATGATGAATAAAATACTTAAAAAGATACCGATAAATAAAAATCCACCATACATTGCGATAAAGCCACCATAATTTATTGTTTTACTTTCTACATTAGCTTGAATCCCCATAGTAGATAATCTTTCGATGAATGTATTATAATATAATTCTTTATTTTCATTTGAAGTTTCTAAATCAAAGCCATAGTAATTACTATAATCATCATGAGTATTTTGTTGTGACTTAACTATATCATTTAAAATAGTTTGATCTTTAACGACAATGAAATATCCTGAAGTAATATTGGCAGCATTATTTCCATTACGCATAAAATCACTCACTTGTTCTTTGATATTAAAGGTGTAATCAAGTAGTTTAAGTTCATAGTAATTGTAGGCTTTTCGATTGACATATAAAAGAATTTCATTATCATTAAGTGTATAATTCGTATTCATATTTTGATTATACGCCTCTAAATCAGTAACCAAAATTGTACAAATATCATCAACTGCATTTGAAAAAATACTTGCTTTTGCGTTTTCATAAATACTTTGTTTATCAGTGTTAATCGATGATTTTTCTTGAATACCGATAATTTCGACATATGAATAGTCAAGGATATTTGTTTTAACTAAATTCATTTCGTTAAGTAGGGTGTTAGCAGTTTGTTTAAGGGATTGAGCATCTTGCCCAGTGATATTAGTGTAAGCTGTGATTTCTCTTGGGTATCTTTGTTTAACTAAATCATCAATCCCAATCCATAAACTTAAGGTGCTAGAAATCATGACCAAGACCATTGTGGATAGAATGCATATATTTGCTAGACCGACGGCATTTTGTTTCATACGATAAATCATACCTGAAATACTGATGAAGCGATTAGGTTTATAAAAATATTTTTTATTCTTTTTTAATGTTTTTAATAAAGTGACACTTCCGGCTGTAAATAATAAATAAGTGCCGATAATCACTAAAATCACTGCTCCAAAAAATAATAGCATCACAGAAAGAGGATTGTCGGTTGTTAATGAAATATAATACCCAATTGATAATGATAATATCCCTAATATTGTCATGATCTATTTTGATTTTGGCTCTTTTTCACCATATTCTTAGCTATGAAGAAGTTCAATAGGATTGGCTAGTTTAATTTGTCTAATAGCATTTAAAAACATGAAAATAAAGATTAATCCAAATAAAATCATTGAAGCAAGAAGTGCTTTTGTAGAAATGTATAAACCTAATTGTGTTTGGGTATGAAACATTTTTCCAATTGCCATAAATAGTAGTTTATCTAACGAGATTCCGATAATCCACCCAAATCCTAAACTCATTAACGCACATATTAATGTTTCATAGGCGATGATAAAAGAAACATGACGTTTTTCCATTCCTAGAATATTAAATAAACCAAATTCTTTTTTTCTTCGTTTCATTAAAAAACTATTTGTATAAAATAAGAAGATGATTGCAAAAAATCCAACGACAAAAGTTCCTAATGATAACGTTATTTTGATTTCCATTGTCCCTGGCATGGTTTTTAAACCATTATTATTCGCCAAAGAACAAATATCATAAAACATGGCGATGGTGATTATACAAGTTAATAAAAATGGAATGTATGTTGAACCGCCCTTGTCAAGTAGACAGATGAAATAATTAAAAATGTTTTTGATGAAGTTGTCGAAGAGAACAACTTCATTTTTCTTTATGAAGCTAA
>JAGZJH010000060.1 GCA_018365815.1 Erysipelotrichaceae bacterium | reverse complement strand
TCATATAGGGCGAGAGCTCGTTCTTTTTCTTGTTCCGTATATGCCATGTTTTTCTTCTCCTTGTTCCTTTTGGTCCAAGAAATTGTCCGCACCTCCCTATCTGGATTAGCTTGACTAATCCATTTTAAATTTTGAAAAATAATTTAAGAATAAAAAATATATGATAAAATGAAGAAAATGAAAGGATTGAGTGAAATGTTTGAATTATCAGGTAATGATTTAATAAAATATACAGGAACGAATACAACTTTAACAATTCCTAATACAATAGTAAATATTGCAGATTTTGCATTTTATGGATGTGATCAAATAGAAGAAATTATTATTCCTGAAGGGGTGATGACTATTGGAAGCTTTGCTTTTTATAATTGTGAACAGTTAAAAAAAATAACACTTCCAACTTCAATTAAATTATTAGGAGGTGGAATTTTTTCGTGTTGTAAAAGTTTAGAAAAAGTTGAAATCAAGAGCTCGATTACTTCAATAAAAAAAAGCACTTTTTATAAATGCGCACAATTAAAAGAAGTAATATTGCCTCATACTATTACGACTATTGAACATAGTGCATTTAGTGAATGTAGTAGTTTAAAATTCATTAAACTTCCTCAAGATTTACATTATATCGGAGAAAATGCTTTTTTAGGGTGCGAAAGTTTAGAAACTCTAACCATGCCAGAACATTTAGAAATAATTGATAAAAAAGCCTTTTATCATTGTTTTAATTTAAAAAATATCAATATTTCAAAAGGTTTAAAAAAAATCGGTGCAAGTGCATTAGAAACTTTAAGCACCTTAACAATCATTTCTAATGAAACATTAACTTTACAACCGATGATGTTTGATAGTAATTGGAATTTATATTTAAAACGTAAAGACGAAGGCCATTATTGTTTATTTAATTCCTATCTTCCTAAGGTAGAATTTGAAAAATGGAAACCAAATGCATTAATCATTTTACTTGTTAATTTCTTAGAAACCTATGATTTACACTCTAATTCATCTCAATCATTATATTATTCAAAATGCCAAGAATTAAAAGAAGATTTATTAGTCTATTTAATGAAGCAAAAACGTTATGTTGCATTAAATAAAGCCCTAGACAAAGAATTGTTTGATTCAAATGATTTAGTGCCATATTTTAATGATGTTACAAATCGTGAGCAAAAAGCAAAACTAATGCAGTATAAAAATAAAGAAAACACTTCTTTAGTCTGTTCTTTAGAAGATGAGTTGAATAATTTATTTTAATAGATTTCAATTTATGAAAAAACTAAATATACTTTTCAAATATGTTACAATAGTTTTAAAAAGGCGGTGAAAAAATGGATGATGAGTTAATTAAAATTTGCCATGAAATATTTAAAAATATTATTAGTCAAATTACCATTCATTTACGATTTATGGATATTGCTTTAGATCATTATACATTTGTAAACAATTCCACTTCAATTGAATGTGATAGCATTTATTTATATTATGATCCAATTTATGTCATAAAAACTTTTAAAAATAACCCTAAACTACTCACAAGAGGTTATTTGCATATTGTTTTTCATTCAATATTCAGACATCAGTTTTTAGCCATTAATGTTAATCGTAAACTATGGGATTTAGCGTGTGATATTGCAGTGGAAAATATGATTCAAGAATTGGATTTAGAATGTATGCAAATTGCTTCAAATGATGAAATGAATAAAGAAATTAATAAAATAAAAAGTAAAGTCAATTTACTTACAGCACAAAAAGTTTATCATTATTTAAAAGATGAACTTAATCAAGATCAAATTAAATGGTTAAGCGAGTTGTTTCATTTCGATGATCATGCAAAATGGTATGCGATTAGAGATGTGACTAATCGAAACAGTACTCTTTATGGAGAAGAATCTAAAGATGATCCAACCAATGCAGGAAAAAATCGCTTTGATAATGCCAGTCATGATTCAACTTTAAATAAAGATGAAAACAAAGAATTAACCAAAAGTAATGAAGATCAATCTAAATTAAGTGAACAAGAGATTTTGAAAATAAAACAATCTATGCGTGAATGGAAAGAAATATCAGAAAAAATAGAAACAGATTTAGAAACTTTTTCAAAGGATTACGGTGAAAAAGCCGGTTCTTTAGTCCAATCTTTAACAAGATTAAATCAAGAAAAATATAATTATACTACTTTTTTAAAAAAGTTTATGAATGTCGGTGAAAAACAAATGATTAACGATGATGAGTTTGATTATATTTTTTATACTTATGGTTTACAAGTGTATCAAAATATGCCATTAATCGAATCATTAGAGTATAAAGAGACAAAAAGTATTAAAGATTTTGTAATTGCAATAGATACGTCCGGTTCTGTATCCGGTGATATTGTTCAATCATTTTTACAAAAAACTTACAACATCTTTTTGCAAAGAGAAAACTTTTTTAATAAGTTTAATGTGCACATTATTCAATGTGATGCCACAATTCAACATGACGCTAAGATTACAAGCCTAACAGAATTTGAAGACTATATTAACCATATTGAAATTTATGGATTAGGGGGAACTGATTTTAGACCGGTATTTCATTATGTTGATAAACTCATCGCTAAAAAAGAGTTTTCAAATCTTGAAGGGTTAATTTATTTTACAGATGGTGATGGAAAATATCCAACTCATCAACCTAATTATTCCACAGCCTTTGTTTTTTTAGATAGAGGAATGTGTCATGAAGTTAAAGTCCCAGCATGGGCAATTAAATATATTTTAGATGAAGATGAGATTATTAATGATTAATTAGGAGGAAATGAAATGAATATAAAAGAAGCTAAACAGCAAATTAAAAATGCAATTATTTCCTATTCTACAAAAGATGAATACGGACATATGATTATTCCAGTGAATAAACAACGACCAATATTTTTAGTAGGTGCACCAGGAATTGGAAAAACGGCTATTATGGAGCAAATTGCTAAAGAGTTAGATATAGCGTTAGTCTCTTATTCAATGACGCACCATACACGTCAAAGTGCATTAGGATTACCTTTTATTGTTGATAAAAACTATGGGGGAGTAGATTATAAAGTATCTGAATATACGATGAGTGAAATTATTGCTTCAATTTATGATACGATGGAAAAAACAAAAAAGGATAGCGGTATATTATTTTTAGATGAAATTAATTGCATTTCAGAAACCCTAGCCCCTTCAATGTTGCAATTTTTACAATACAAAACATTTGGACGTCATCAAGTTCCTGAGGGTTGGATTGTGGTGACAGCAGGGAATCCACCTGAATACAACAATTCAGTTAAAGAATTTGATATTGCGATGTGGGATCGTCTAAAAAAAATTGAAGTCGAAGCAGATTATGAAACATGGAAAGAATATGCAATTAATACTAATATTCACCCAGTAGTCACTTCATATTTAAATATCAAACCTAGTCATTTTTATACCATTTCTTCAACGGTAGATGGCAAAAATTTTGTCACTGCCAGAGGATGGGACGATTTAAGTCAAATGATTATTTTATATGAAACTAACCAGATCGAAGTGGATTATAATTTAATCAGCCAATATCTACAAGATGATAAAATCGCCAAAGATTTTTCACATTATTATCAACTATTCCATAAATACCAAGCTGATTACAAAGTGGATACTATTTTAGATGGAACAAGTTCTGTTTCAATTAAAGAACGTGCTTCAAAGGCTAAATTTGATGAAAGACTTTCTTTAATTTCTTTAATTATGAGCCAACTAGATGAAACAATTAGCCAAGTGGTAAAAGTAGAAGATGCTTTTAAACCCCTAATGTCAATTATTAAAACAATTCCCGCAAATCAATTAAGTAAAGAAGATTATATAAAAAATCTTACTGATAAAATCGAAGAACTTAAAACTGAACTTGCACAAAAAGAAATTGGCAATACTTTATCTAAGGCATATGAAATTACAGTATATCAAGTTATTGCCTTAATTAATAGAATTATAGAGGTATTAAGAGTTAATGTAGAAGAAGATACCACTGTTTTAGTTAAATCAATGTTACAAGAAGAATTGTCCAAATTAAAACAATTAGATCATGAAGCACAAACAGCCTTAGAACATTGTTTTGAGTTTTTTGAAGAAGTATTTGATGAAGGACAAGAAATGTTGATTTTAGTGACTGAGATGACAATTAATGAAACTATTTCACAATATATTTATACTCATGGTTGTGCTAAATATTATGAACATAATCATCAATTATTGTTTGAAGATAAACAAAATGAATTGTTAGAAAAAATTGATGCCATCAATTTATTAGATTTTGATACTTATAAATAATATGTAAAATAAAAAGGTTTCGAGTATGACTTTAATTTACCAATGAATATATCATTTTAAGGGTAAATATCGATCGCAATCAAACCTTTTTTTGTTTTTAGTAGTATTATCAAAAGCTTTAGTTGTATAACAAAAGGAAGATAAGAAAGGGGAATTAGAATGCGTAGTAATGGCGAATTTAGAAATATTTGCTTTAGTTTACCTAAAAACAAAGTAGCTAAATTTGTGATGTCACCTCGTGAAGTTTATAAGGTAAAAAAAGAACCGGTTTATTGGCCAATTCAAATGCAGTGTGTAAATACTGAAGCAAATTATTTTAATGAAGTGCATTTGCTTATTGTAGCGGATTGTGTAGGGTATGGATACCCAGATTTTCATTATGATTTTTTTAGTGGAAAACCAACAATTATGGGCTGTCCTAAATTAGATCATGAAGATTATACCAAACGTTTATTACAGATTTTTAATTTGCATCATATTTATTCAGTGACTTTAACGTGTATGGAAGTTCCATGTTGTAAAGTATTAAAAACGGCGGTTGAAAAAGCGATACAGTTAAGTCAACAAAATATTCCTTTAGCAGTTATAATGATTTCATGCAAAGGTAAATCATTATTATGTCAACATTAATCAACATTGAAGAACAGAAAAATGAGCGATTATCGCTCATTTTTTATGTGTAAAAAAGAAAATCTATTTAATGATAAGTAGAAAAATAAAGGTAAATAATGTATTTATTTTAGTATGCAAAAATCAACAAAGTCAATTTTAATAAATTAAAGTAGATTATTTCTTTTTTTACTGTTTCTTTGCTTTATCCATTAATGAGTAAGAACTTAAATAAAGTTATTTAATAAGAAATTATGTTGGATATGAAAAATAATCAAATAGATAGAATAGAAGATAATACACTTGATTAAAAATCAAATTTATATATATCATGAATATTGATGTTTATAGTGGTAAGTTATCGATATTTTCTTGAGGTGTTTCTAATATTCTTTCTAAATTTTTTTCAATGCCATCACTAATTGATGTAGCAAGTTTTTGATGATATTTATTTGATGAGAGTTGTCCTCTTTCATTAGAATTTGTAATAAATCCACATTCAATTAACACACCGGTTGCTTTTGTACAACGTAAAACATAAAAATCAGCACTTTCAATTTTTTTACGACTTCCTGTTGTAGGAAGCATTGATTCATGTATATCCGTGGCTAAAAGTTTTCCCTTTTCACTTTTGCCATAATAAAAAACTTGAGATCCCCATATGCTATTTACCGGTGAGGCATTTAGATGAATACTAATAAATAAATCAGGATTATAACTATCGATTTTACGCACTCTTAAATACATATCGTCTTGTTTACTGTAATGGTGATCACGATTTGTCACGTCATGATCATCAGTTCTCGTGAGATAAACAGTAGCGCCTCGTGATTCTAATTCTTCTTTAAGTACATTGCTTATTTTTAAATTTAACTCATCTTCTTTGATTTTTTTTACACTGGCACCGTTATCAAGTCCCCCGTGACCGGGATCGATGACGATAATTTTTCCAAGTAGAGATTGAGTGTTTGTGGTTTTGATAGCAGAAATTGAAGAAGATTTTAAAATTAAAGAGATGATGATTAAAATAGATACAATGGCAATATTTTTCTTATAACTCATTTTATCACCCTATAAAATGTATGAATTTAATATAAAGGTTATGTGTGGTTTTGGGATATTTTATAGCGAAAAAAAATTAAATAAAAAAAATTCAAAAAAAATGTAATAAAGTGTTGACGAAATAAAAATGAAATGATATTATATATGGGCAGTCGATTGATGGGCCTGTAGCTCAGCTGGTTAGAGCGCACGCCTGATAAGCGTGAGGTCGATGGTTCAAGTCCATTCAGGCCCACCATTAATTGATATGCATTATGGTGATTCCCAAATAGGGGCCTGTAGCTCAGCTGGTTAGAGCGCACGCCTGATAAGCGTGAGGTCGATGGTTCAAGTCCATTCAGGCCCACCATGATTAATTTATAACATTTGGAATGGGGCCTTAGCTCAGCTGGGAGAGCGCCTGCTTTGCACGCAGGAGGTCAGGAGTTCGATCCTCCTAGGCTCCACCATTTTATTTAATACTATATTGGGGCCTTAGCTCAGCTGGGAGAGCGCCTGCTTTGCACGCAGGAGGTCAGGAGTTCGATCCTCCTAGGCTCCACCATTTGTTAATTGATACTGGA
>JAGZJH010000059.1 GCA_018365815.1 Erysipelotrichaceae bacterium | reverse complement strand
ATTGCAATCATCAATTCATCCAAAATTGTCAAGATGAAGTGAACAAAATCATCAACAAAATAGAAACAATATTAACTATAAAAAATGATTTGTATTATAATGCTAATCTCTCTTTAACAATCGATCGTTTAATTTATAGTTTATAATGAAAGGATCATTATGGAAAAAATAGTAGGAGTTAGGTTTAAAAGTGTAGGAAAAATTTATTACTTTTCAACAAATCTTGAGTTAAATAAATTAGATCAAGTTATTGTGGAAACTGCACGTGGTTTAGAAATGGGAGAAGTTGTAACTGGTTTAAAAGATTTAAACGAGTTTGATTTAGATATGCAACTTAAACCAATCATTCGTAAAGCCAATGATGCAGATTTAATCGTTAATGAAATTAATCATAAAAATGCAATTGATGCTTTAGAAGTATGTAAAAAAGTCGTTAAAAAACATGGCTTAGATATGCATTTAATCCATTGCGAATATACACACGATGCTTCAAAAGTTATTTTTATGTATACTTCTGAAGAACGTGTAGATTTTAGAGAACTATTAAAAGAACTTGCAAGTATTTTTAGATGTCGTATTGAACTTAGACAAATCGGTCCAAGAGATAAATCAAAATTAGTAGGTGGACTAGGAACTTGCGGACTTCCGTTATGTTGTTCTACTTTTTTAGGAGAATTTGATGGTGTATCTATCAACATGGCTAAAAATCAAATGTTAGCCATCAATATCGATAAAATATCAGGGGCTTGTGGTCGTTTAATGTGTTGTTTAAAATATGAAGATCAAGCTTATACAGAAGAAAAGAAACGTTTTCCAAAAATCGGAAGTAAAATTATCTATGAAAATAAAACTTATAAACTATTGGCGTTTAACGTTTTAAACGATCAGTTAAAGATTGAAGATAATGGAAATATACTACTCGTTAATTTAAACGAAGTTAAAATTCCTAAAAGTAATAAATAAAATGGAAAATCAAGAAGTTATTAACTACTTACTTGCGTATGAAAATTTTAAAATCATTCAACGTAAAGATATGTTTAATTTTTCATTAGATACAGTTTTACTCTCTCATTTTTGTACAATTAATAAAGATTATGAAAAAATTATAGATTTTGGTACAAATAATGCGGCTATTCCATTAATCTTATCAATGCGTACAGCATCAAAAATTATCGGAGTAGAAATTCAAGAAGAAGCTTGTAAAATTGCACAAAAGAATATTGTATTAAATCATTTAGAAAATCAAATTGAAATCGTACATGAAGATATTAAAAATTACATTCATCAAATACAAAATGTTGATTTAGTTGTTTGTAACCCACCTTTTTTTAAACTTGGTGAAAAAAGTAATTTGAATGATAATGAATATCTACAAATAGCACGTCATGAAATTAAGATTACTTTAGAACAAATTATTCAAAGTGCAAGTAAAATTTTAAAACAAAAAGGACGTTTTGCTATTGTTCACCGTCCTGAAAGGTTAATTGATATTATTACAATCATGAAAACATATGATATTGAGCCTAAACGTATTCAACTTGTATATCCTAAACATAATCGAGAATGTAATACAATTCTAGTAGAAGGAATGTATAAAGGAAATCCCGGTTTAAAAATATTACCACCACTTTACGCTCATGATGATAGTGGTGAATACTCAAAAGAAGTCAGAAAATTATTTGGAGAACAGATCAATGAATAGACAAAAAAGTTTTGAAAATGATAAACATACACTTTATTTAGTGGCTACACCCATTGGGAATTTAGAAGAAATGACCTATCGAGCAGTTAATATTTTAAAAGAAGTGGATTATATTGCAGCAGAAGATACCCGTAATACAATTAAATTATTAAATCATTTTGATATTAAGAAAAAATTAATTTCTCATCATGAGCATAATATCGCACAATCGAGTAAAAAAATCATCGAACTTTTAAAAGATGCGAATATTGCTTTAGTGAGTGATGCCGGTTATCCTGCTATCTCAGATCCGGGATATGAATTAGTTTGTCAAGTGATAGAAGCCGGTTATAATGTTGTACCCATTAGTGGTGCTAATGCATGTTTAAATGCTCTAGTCGTTTCAGGAATTGTCCCACAACCTTTTATGTTTTATGGCTTTTTAAACCATAGCGATAAAATTAAAAAGAAAGAATTAGAAAATTTAAAAAATTATCGTGAAACAATTGTTTTTTATGAGTCCCCACATCGTATTAAAAAGACATTAGAATTGATGATGCAATATTTTGGCAATCGTCAAATTGCAATGTGTCGAGAAATTACTAAAAAACATGAAGAAATTATACGTGGAACAATTGAAGAAGTATTAACTGTTGTGAACGGTTTAAAAGGGGAAATGGTTAT
Source organism: Erysipelotrichaceae bacterium (assembly GCA_018365815.1). Lineage (GTDB taxonomy): Bacteria > Bacillota_I > Bacilli_A > Erysipelotrichales > Coprobacillaceae > Beduini. The sequence goes on along the minus strand of JAGZJH010000059.1, from coordinate 4,668 downwards.
TGTGGTTGAGGGAGATAAACAACTTCAAGAAGTTGTTTTTGAATTATCGATTAATGAACAAATTGAACAATATATCCAAGATGGATTGACTTCTAAAGAAGCCATTAAAAAAGTGGCTAAAGAAAGAAATATTGCGAAAAATGAAGTATATAAATCTTATCATCTAGATTAGATAACTCTTAAATTGAAGTGAATTTTGTTATTTAGATACTAAATAGTGAAGTGGCATTTCAATTAAGAGTTTTTATTTTAATCTTTCATCAAATACTATTGACAGTGACGTTACGTTCCAAATTATAATGAAAACAGAGGTGATAAAAGTGAAGAAATACAGTTTTAGAGAATTTTCTAAAATGAGCAAAACGACATTACGAACGTTAAGATATTACGAAAGCATTGGTCTTATTATACCAATTAGTGAAAATGGGAAAAAATGCATCGAAGAAAATAATTTAGTAAAGTTACAAACTATTCAACTACTTCAAAAAGCAGGATATACTTTAGAAGAAATTAAACAAATTATCAAGGATAAAAATATTGAAGATCAAATTATAATGCAAAAAGATGTATTAAACATTCAATTAACTAATATCAAAACAATGCTTTCTCTTATTGAAACGTTACAAAATCAAGAGCATACAAATATCACAGAAATATATCGACAATTTCTTCAAATACAAAATAAACAAAATCTCTTATTACAGTTTGGAACACCTGAAGGATTACAAAAAAGAATACTATTTCATCATCAACATACACATTTTGAAGAAAATTTTCAGCAGTGGTTATTTAGCCATTATCACTTGAATCAAAATGCAAAAGTATTGGAAATTGGATGTGGTGATGGGACATTGTGGCAATGTAATAAAAATAAAATTCCTAAAGATATAGAAATTACTTTAAGTGATATATCACAAAAAATGCTAGATGAATGTTATTCGAAACTAAATGATGTATCACAAATAAAATCTTATGAGTATGCAGATTGTTTTCATTTACCTTATGATGATGAAAGTTTTGATATAGTAATCGCTAATCATGTGTTTATGTATTTTGAAAATGTTCAACAAGCCCTTAAAGAAATATATCGTATATTAAAAAAAGATGGAATTTTATATTGCTCAACGATTGCTAAAGATATGATGAAAGAAAGAGATGAATTGTTGAAAAATTTTGATCCTAAAATATCATTTAACCAAGATATTCTATACCAACAATTTGGTTATGAAAATGGCAAATTAAAACTTAGTCAATATTTTAAAGATATAGAATTATTTGAACGAAAAGAAGTTTATGAAATTATAGATGTTAATTTATTTTACCAATTCATACTTAGTACAAAAGGAATAAGTACCAATTTTGAGTTGCTTTATAAAAAGAAAAAACAATTTTATGATTTTTTAAAAGATTATTTTTCTAAACATAAAGTATTTTACTTAACGACACATTGTGGAATGTTTAAAGCAAAGAAATAGATATAGAGGAGAATAGACAAATGCATAATATTACAGAAATTCCGGCATGGGATCGTTTGTTGAAAAGAATAGTGTGGAAGCAATTAGGAAAAATTGAGGGTAAACGTATTCTCGATTTTGGCAGTGGTGAGGGAATTAATGCCAATCACTATGCTAAAAATAATGAAGTCATTGCTATTGAACCAATGGAAGAAATGTTAAATCATAGATGGCAAGACTTTGACTATAAGCAAATTAAAGGAGATGAAAAAGCACTTACTCAATTACCAGATTGTTATTTTGATGTGATTATATGTCATAATGTTTTGGAATATATAGATTGTAAAGCAGATATTATTAACCAATTTTATCGTTTGTTAAAACCAAATGGAAAACTCTCATTGGTAAAACATAATAAAGCAGGGCGAGTAATGCAGATGGCAGTGTTATTAGATGATATTGATAAGGCAACGGCTTTATTAAATGGTGAAGATAGCCGATCTAAAAAATATGGAGCGATTAAGTATTATGATGATGAGATGATTTCAAAATGGAATAGTGGTTTAAAATTGGTTCATACTTATGGTATTCGCACTTTTTTTGATTTACAACAAAATCAAGAAAATCATCAAACTGAACAATGGCAATTAAAAATGATGGAACTTGAGATGAAAGTTTCTACGATAGACATTTACCAACAAATTGCTTTTTTTCATCATTTAATTTATACAAAATAGGTAGAAAGGGCGAAAGTAATATGGATTTAGTTCGATTATTGATATTTGATTTAGATAATACGTTAATAAATTATGGGGGATTAACTCAAAAAGCATGGCAGTTAACTTGTGAAAGGTTAATAAATTCATATCAATTAGATTTAGATGCTAATAAATTAGCAAATGAAATTGTTGCAGTAAATAACTTGATTTGGGAAGATGAAAGTAAACGACCAAAAGGTAATTTTTCATTTAACGAATTGAGAACATCGATCGTTACAAAAGCACTACAAAATTTAAATATTGAAAATGAAGAAATCGTTAATTATCTTGTTAATCAGTATTCAAAATGTAAACATGAGGTTATTTATGTATTTGAAGATGTTGAAGTGACTTTAAAAAAATTGAAAAAACGTGGTTATTTAATTGCTTTATTAACAAATGGTGATAGTGCTTTTCAAAGAGAAAAGTTGCAACGTTTTGATTTGGAAAAATTATTTGATGGTATATTTATTGATGGTGAACAAGGAGTGGGCAAACCTGAAAAAAGAGCCTATTTTAATGTGTTAAATTATTTTAAGGTTTCCCCTAATCAAGCCTGTATGATTGGTGATCATTTTTTATGGGAAGTGATTGCTCCTAAAAAATATGGTTTAAAAGCAATATGGGTCAATAGAGGAAATCTAGGTGTTCAATCAGATGAAGATACACAAGCTGATGCTGTAATCAAAAATATAAAAGAATTATTAAATTACTTTGATTAATGTATTTTCTCATGTACATAAAATACATTAATAATTCTAACTTATCTTTTAATCAACCATGATAGAATTTCATTTATTCCTATTTTTTTATTGGAAAGTGTTACATAATCTGTTATGATTATTTTTAATACTCAAAAAGGAGGCACTATCATGAAAAAAACATCATTAGCAAACACATTTATTATCGGAATAACATTATTTTCAATGTTTTTTGGAGCAGGGAATTTAATATTCCCACCATTATTAGGTGCACAGTCAGGCAAAGAATTTTTATCGGCAATACTAGGATTTATCGCTACAGCAGTTATTATCCCTACTATTGCAATAGTCGCTGTCGCAAAACATCAAGGATTAAAAAACTTAACAGATCGAATACACCCACTCTTTACTACAATTTTTGTAACATTAGTTTATTTACTTATCGGACCATGTGTGGCTATTCCACGAACTGCCTCAACTTCATTTGAAATGGCAATTGCCCCATTAATGACAAATTCATTCCTTTCACAAATGTTCTATGCACTAATATTCTTTGCATTATCTAGTTATGTGGCACTTCACCCAAACAGATTAAAAGATTTATTAGGTAAAATAATGGCACCCATACTATTAATTCTAATTGCAGTTTTATTTATTGGTACTTTAATAACCGTTCCTTCTGGAATTTCAGAACCCAATGCCCACTATGTCACTCAAACATTTTTATCTGGATTTATAGACGGCTACCAAACAATGGATATTTTGGCGGCTTTAAATTTTGGTATAATCATTGCCTTAAACGTTCAAGATCTAGGCATAAAAAATCCTAAACAAATCGCTAAAGAAATCATGAAATCCGGTGTTATTGCAGGGCTATTACTAGGAATAGTTTATTTAGCGACAGGATATATCGGAATGCACACATCTTTAGCGATGCATGAAGTTGGAAATGGAGCCGAAGTTTTATCTTATGCAGTATATAAAATCTTTGGATCATGGGGACAATGGATCGTAGGAATTATTTTCTTTATTGCTTGTTTCAACGTATCAACAGGATTATTATCTTGTTGTGCAGAATACTTTCACGAACTTGTTCCTAAATTCTCATATAAAACATGGTTATTTGGATTTGCGACATTTAGTTTTATCGTATCAAGTTTTGGTTTAAATTTTATCTTAGAATTTTCAGTGCCTATTTTATCAATTATGTGTCCAATCGCAATCCTTATTGTTTTTATTGGACTGATATTACCTTATAAAGAAAAATAACATACATAAATTAGCGTGATAACAATTCAATCTATTATAAACAAATATCACAGTATATACAATTTTATAAAAACAGACAACAAAAAAAACTAGAACAGTTTGATATGATTCCTCCAAAGTAGACAACTAAAATAAATAAAGTTGTTTACGAAAGAAGAAATCTTTTCTTATGGGAAGAAAAAGTACAGGCTGGTACTATGTCAATATTTCGGACAACTAAAATGTAAGAAATTTTAGCTGTAATTGTTTTTGTAGTAGTTTTCTTCGTATTTATTTAGTGCCTGATAATTACAATGTGAATGTATTCTTACCGTATTGTAAAATCCCTCGATATACTCAAATACCATTTGATACGCTTGCGTATAATCACTAATTTTTTTCCTGTTTAACCATTCTCTTTTGATTAATGCGTGAAATGATTCTATACATCCATTATCCCAAGGATTTCCTTTTTTGGAATAACTGCTGATCATTCCTACTGTCATA
>JAGZJH010000058.1 GCA_018365815.1 Erysipelotrichaceae bacterium | reverse complement strand
ATAGAAAAATCGAAATTGGTGCAAACGATAGGGCAGTTTATCAGCAATCTATAAGCTGCTTTATCGTTTACGCCAACTTCGATTGGTTTCTAATCAATTGGACACATATGGGTACTCACACTGCTCTCAACAACAAAAAACACCAAAGTCCTCATCGAGGATATGTGAATAATCTGATATAATAAACATGGTTTAGTGATCAAGGGCTCAGAGTACACAACTTGTCAAGAGAGTATGCTGAACCCTTTTCCTTTTTGTATGCTGATGGCCGTATATAGGTCAATTCAGAGACAGGCAAGTACATCAATATTATGTTAATTTATGGGGCAATAGCACTATATTTCGATATATAGATCATTTATGATAAATAAGGCATTTATTTTTTACTTTATATCTAATAATAAAATTTCTGGTAATTTTATTTTTCTTGATAATAGAACATATATAAAACCCGCTATCCCATTCATCAAACCAAAAGTATACTTTTCTTGTGGTAATAATTCTAATTTGTTTTCATATATTTCCCTAGCCATATTATGTAAATATGCCTCACATATTTTTACCACTTGATCATTTTCTTGCTTCAGCGCACTTTCTAACAGAATATGCACATTTCCAAAATTACCATGGCATAAAGAAAATCCTTTTCTCAACCCATTACTCATAATTTTCTCCATTGCTTTTTCTATATCTTTCTTACAAACATCTGCAATTTCTCTATTTTCTTGTAAAACTGTCCTTACCAACAAAATGCCAGACGCACCATGACACCAAGCAACACTATCTCCACCATTTGTATCTCTAACATCTTTCCAATTTTTAATTTTTGAATCATATAACTTATTTTCATACTCTATCATTCTTGATACATATTTTGTATATTTACCACTATTTGTGATTTTTTGATAATTATATAAGCATAACTCAGCACCACTAAATCCATGTGCCAAACCTCCCCACACTTTATTTACTTTTCCTTTATTATATAAATTACACTCTACTTCTATTTCGTCTATCATTAAATTTATTCTATGCTCAGCACAATATATAAAGTTTTCATTTTGGGTCAACTTATACATATTCAAAAGTACTATTATTATTCCTGACCAGCCAGATACAAAATCATAGCCTTTTGACTCCAAATCCATTTTTAGTAATTTATTGCAGTGTTGCTCAGCATAATATAAATAAATTTCCTGTTCGGTTATAATATATAGATATTGATACATGTATACAATAGAATATTCACCAATAAATGCACCCATTTCTTTCTTACTATTAGATAAAAATTTAGTATAACAAAACATTTGTTGATCTATTTGTTTGATTGCAATTTTTATACTTGCTATAGGATTTTTCAAATAATAAATATGTAACAAAATGCACATTCCAGCCATTCCCCCATACAAGTACATATTCATTGGCACAATATTCCAAATATTGCCTATCATTTCTATATTCCACCATCCAATATTGTTTTCTTCTGCTAATAGATTGTTCTTCATAATCTTGCATACCATTTTATCAATAGCTAAATCAATGTATAACTTGCTATTATCAATTTTATAGTATTTAAAATCTAGCAGTTTTTTTGTTATGTAAGCATTCTTTATTCCACCATTTAGTAATCCATTACTCGCTAATATTATGAGTTTTATTTGATTTAAAATATTTTCTTTTGTATTTCCTCCTCGTATTTCTATTGAACTTGAAAAATAGTTTCGAATCAATGTATCCTCAAAATATAAATTATAATCCACGAAATTATGTGAAAAATATGGTATATTTCCTTTTAGCAAACTCCTCTTTTCATATTCAATTATTTGTGAGTTGTATTCTCCTGATTGTCGTAGTAATGAATCTATTAACTTATTTCTTTTTCCCATATCACACAAATACTCTGGATTTCCCATAATAAGTAAAATCATCGAATATTCTTGAGTTGCCCTAAGAATATATCGAAAATTTGTGTTTTTTAAACTTCCTTTTATTTTCTTCTCCAGACTTTTATTTTCCCATATACAAAAACTATTATAAAATCCTTTTAGAAAAAAATATAAATATTTCTCCAATTTAACCATTTCACCATTCAGTTTAGGTAAACACTGGCTCATATTTACTACATTCTTTTTATATACTATTCTTATATCCGATGTTTTTGAATTAACAACAACCGGAACATCATATATTGCCTTACAGTTTTCTTCACTTCTTAATATTCCTGCGTTAAATACCGTATTATTTGTTCCTTTCATATAAATAGGTAAAATCCCTGTATTTAGCACTGAATTACTCATAAACTTTTCTATATTACTCATTATGTTAGGATTTTTATTTCTTTTTATAACTTCTATATCAATCAGAACAGGAAATTCGCCCGAAGCAATTACATTTTCATAATGTATGTCTGCAATTCCCATTACATAGCACAAAAATAAATTTATTCCTAACCGAGTAAAATAGTTTTTTATTTCAATCTGCGTATTACATTCTTTATAAGCAACTTCTCTTTCCCAAATATATTTCGAACGAAATATAATTTTATAATCATAAGAGTCTATATTTTGATCTTTATACAATACTTTCAAATATTCTAAGTAGGTTTTCTTTAAATTGTTTTTTTGTGGCTTATAATATATAGTAACTCCATTGTCTAACACCATTTTTATCACGGTTTCCCCCGAATCATGATAATCAGCCATATCCAATTCTATTTTTATCAGAGCTTCAAATTTCTTTCCATCACATAAGTCAATAATAATTTCTTTCTTATCCTTTTCTAAGCGTTCAATCATATTTTGTAATAATGACACATACCCATTACAAGACTCCATTATTTCACACAATAATAATGGATATATACTCCAAAACTCTTCCATATATGTCAAATTTTGCAAACACTTCTGTAAGAATATTTCATATTCCATTTTTGTATCTTTTGCTTGTATCAACTTATTTTCTTTACAAAATTTTATCTCCAAAATTAGTGTACGAATACATAAAGGTTCTAGTCGAGCAAACAGTCCTCTTGCAATATCATTCGTAATCTCCTTTCCCCAAAAAGCAGATTGTGGAATTTTTCTATCAAGTTCTTTTAGAGTATACCCTATAAACGGAAGATAAAATGGAATAAAATCCCGGTTTCCCAAAACATTTTCGTCATATTCTTCATAACAACAAAAACCTTCATTATAAATTTTTTCAAATATCTTTTTTACATTCATAAATTTCTATATCACCTTTAATAATTCTAAAAGCTTAATTCCGATAATAAGTAACTTGATTATATGAAAAAGGTGAAAGCAATACTCTTTATCACTCCCACCGTTTCATTAACAACACAATATAGTTAAAAAAGCGCCTGTCAATTCTTGCGTTATTTTTTGCTCTGTATTTTTATTTTGTATTTCTAAAAGTATCTTTTTTTCTTTTTCTACATCTCCTATTACCTTCATTAATTCTTCTCGCCTTATCACTTCTTTGTACATAGCTACCTCCTATATAGTATTTTTTATAAAACACGCAGAAATTATCTATTAAATAAATTCTACAGTTTTTACATCATTATATCTATCACAAAACTATCACCATCTACATCATAAACAATATGACCATCATACTTCTCAATTACACTTGTTACACTTCGTAACCCTATTCCATGTAAAAATTTATCATTTTTAGTTGAAATAAACTCTCCCCATACATTTTTTTTACATGGCATGCATGGATTTTGAACTCTAAAGAAGAGCATTTCATTTGCCTTTTTTAAACTCACTCGTATTATAGGTTCAATATCTATAATATTCCCACATGCCTCTATTGCATTATCTAATACATTACTAAACACAGCACATAATTCATTTTCACTCATATTAAATTTATAATCTTCTAACTTATCAACATCAAACATAATTTTAATATTTTTCTCTTTTGCTTCAAAATACTTATAATTAAATATTATATCTACTAAATTATTTGAAGATAATACAATGCCTCCTATTTCTGATATAGGACCTTTTAAATTAGATATATATTCTTTCAACTTATTGTAATCTTCACATTCAATTAAATTGCTAATAACAATAATATGATTTTTAAAGTCATGATAAATATTCTCTCTTTCCTTGTATAAGCTAATAACAGAATTATAATTTACTTCTAACGAATCCAATAATAGTTGAGTAGACAATAGTTTTTCTTTTTCGTTTCTATAAATCACATATATATAAAATAAAAGCAGAAATAATATTAGCAATAATATAAATTCTATCCATTGTGCTGTCAGATCAACAGCATCAATATATACATATTCAAATCCATTTAATCCTGCTGTTTCCAATATAATAACGGGCATAAAGAATTTTATATATTTTCTTGTTCTTATGCTTTCTATATGATGAATATTTATTTTGCGATATATTACATATAAAAATCCACTAGTCAAACTCCTAGTAACAACCATCAGCAAAATTCTTGGATAATCTAATGTTGTTTCTATATATAAACCTATGTTATACGATACACTTGAATGTATACATGAAATTACTAGCATATCAAGTAAACTTAATACATAAAAATAGTTAGTAATTAGAATTATTGACATCAAAATATTATGCTTATAAAATATTAGCGAAATCACAAATATACTTATAATCAGAAATAACGTCAGTGTTGTAGAATAATAAACGATATATCTATTAAAATTTTCTACTAATGCTAATAAAACAATAATAAAGCATATAATAAATTTCCTACCCTTGATAGATTCCCTCTTTTTTAGAAAATGGGAAAGTAAAACAAAAACTCCCAATATTTCTATTACACACAATACAAATTGAATTTCTTTATAAAAATCAGTCATCAATGAATATGTTTCCTCCAATAGTTATGTACTTCTTCTTTAACTTTTAAAGAATAATTTCTACTTATTACAATAGTATCATGATTATCCAAATAAACCTCTTTACAATCAACTTTTCTAATGTGAATAATATTCACTATATAACTTCTGTTAACAAAGATAAACATTTCATCATTAAGATCACTATGTATCTTTTGTATAGTTTCTCTTACGTAAGATGTTTCATTATTCTTACACACAAATATACAATTTTTAGACTCTTTATAAATATATATTATATCCTCCAATGGTATTTTTATATATCTAGAATTAGTACTTATTATATAATAATTTTTATTTTGTAATGCAACTTTCTCATCCACACAATTCAACACTGCTGGGATTTTTTCTTTTATCTTCTGTTTATCTATAAATTGAAATGCTGCATAATCATATCCTTTCAATGCAAATTCCAAATGAGATGTTATGAAAATAATAATAGCATATGAATGCAATCTTCTTATTTTTTTTGCCAAATTCAATCCATCATCCATTTTTTTTAACTCAATATCTAACATATAAACATCATAATATTTATTCTCTTGTAAATCATAATTTAACATTTCTGCTGAATTATATATCTGAATATCTACCGCCATTTGTTTTTCCACATAATGTTGCACAATAATAGTTTTCACTTCATCTTGAAAATGTTTTTCATCTTCCACGTAAACAAACCGAAGCATTTTTCTCCTTTCTGGCAAACAATCTACCTCAAAAAATATTAACAATTACAACAATTTCATTTTTTCATATATTTATTCAAGTAAATAATATCTGTGATATACAATATTACACAAGTAACTTTTATTTTCCTGTACATACAATCTAATCTGTGATATATATTTTTCCCCATTAGCATAACGAACACTATATTCATATTCTCCTATACTTTTATTTGATACTTTTTCTATAATATCTTGTATAACTTCACTTTTTGTATAATTTCTATACTTACTAATAGGCCATTTTCCTATTGCTCCCCCTATTGCATTATAATTTAGTTTAATCTTAATTATACCATAATCCTTCTCAGATAAAATTTTATGTAACTCAGAATTTCTTATATTATTGTCCTCACTTAACATTTCTTTTATTTTATCACATTCTATTCTTTTACCTACATATTCTTGTAAACAAAACTGTATTGCTGCTAGAAAATCTTTTTTATTAGTTATCTGATACTCTTTTATTAATGTTTTTATAATGAACATCCACATTGATGAAATATTACTTCCACTATTTTCTAGTATATCAATGTCATCTCCTTGAATCCATGTATTTTTTAATTTCATCTTTCACACCTCCACCTATATTTTACCTCTAGTATGCATATTAGTAAATATTATAGGCGTATTAGTTATTTCATTTTTGTACAAACTACTGATACACTATAAAAAAGGAGATATTATGTTTGCAAAAATAGGATTTAGAATAAAACAAGCTCGTATCAATGCTCAAATAACCCAAGATACTTTAGCTGAACTAGTTGGTTGTTCTACCAGTTTTATAAGTCGTCTTGAATGTGGTAAGGTAAGCACAAGTTTAGAAACTCTTCTAAATATTTCTCAGGTTTTAAATATTGGATTGGAAGAACTATTATGTGACTTTTTGAATTTTCCAAACGCCATTCAGACTCCAGCATGTTACCAAATTCTACAAATTGTTAATTCATTAACACCAAAACAACAAAACATTGTTCTTCAACATCTCAAGGAATTACTCCATTGGACTGAATAGATTATAACATATTCTTTCTAATATTTATATATTGTCCTTATTTAGTATGTTTTTGTCCTTGAATATTTGATATTTAGTAATATTCACTCAAATATTTCTTTTGAAATATAATATCAACAAATATGTTCTCACATTTGAAAAATATTTTTAAATTTATATAATGATTATTCTGGAGTTACTCCGTAATATTCATCTAGAATATTGAATATTCCGGATAGTTTTCCATCAGCTGTCCGGTGATATGGAAATCATATTTTAGATTCGCTTTTGTGCATACCCAATTATAATTTCCTCTGGGATATTGGTAAAGACTGCTACGCACCGCAGATGCGGCAAGGTCTTGACCAATATCCAAACAGAAATGGATAAGTCATCAAGCACAAAATAGGCGATTTCCGAGTACCGGAACTC
>JAGZJH010000057.1 GCA_018365815.1 Erysipelotrichaceae bacterium | reverse complement strand
ATATAGGGCGAGAGCTCGTTCTTTTTCTTGTTCCGTATATGCCATGTTTTTCTTCTCCTTGTTCCTTTTGGTCCAAGAAATTGTCCGCACCTCCCTACCCATTTTAATAGCATTAAATAATCATTTAATGTATTCACTATGTAAAATATAAATTTTTTATGCCTTTTTGAACAGTAATAGTGCTTTTTATCAAAATTTTCTCAAGAAATATCAATTTGAACTGTTTAACGCAAAAAAACAATTACAAAAAAATTGTAATTGTTACATACTTTTTTATTGAAAAGTAGTTTTTTAGGAAAATTTAGGTTTAACGTTGTATATTTATATCTATTTTGCCTAAAGTTACATCGTAAATTAGTTTTGTCTAGTTAAAAAGAGAATAGTACGCCTATTCTCTTTCAGTGTAATTATTTAACTATATCTTAGATTATTCAATAATTTCAGATACGTTACCAGCACCAACTGTTCTACCACCTTCACGGATAGAGAATTTAGTACCGTTTTCAATAGCGATAGGGTGAATTAATTCAACTGTTAATTCAACGTTATCACCAGGCATAACCATTTCTACTCCTTCTTCTAATTCGATAACACCAGTGATGTCAGTAGTTCTGAAGTAGAATTGTGGTCTATAGTTTCCAAAGAATGGAGTATGACGTCCACCTTCATCTTTAGATAATACGTAAACTTGAGATTTGAATTTTTTGTGTGGATTAACTGAACCAGGTTTAGCTAATACTTGTCCACGTTGGATTTCATCACGGTTAACACCTCTTAATAAAACACCTACGTTATCTCCAGCTTCAGCATAGTCTAATAATTTACGGAACATTTCGATACCAGTAGCAACTGTGCTTCTAGTTTCTGTAATACCAATGATTTCGATAGTATCATTTAATTTTAATTGTCCACGTTCAACACGTCCTGTAGCAACTGTTCCACGTCCAGTAATTGTAAATACGTCTTCAACTGGCATTAAGAATGGTTTATCAGTATCACGTGTTGGAGTTGGAATATAACTATCTACTGCTGCCATTAATTCATCAATAGCAGGTTCCCATTTTGGATCTCCTTCTAATGCTTTTAAAGCTGATCCACGGATAATTGGAGTATCATCTCCAGGGAATTCATATTCGTCTAATAATTCACGAACTTCCATTTCTACTAATTCTAATAATTCATCATCATCAACCATATCGCATTTATTTAAGAATACGATGATGTAAGGTACACCTACTTGACGTGATAATAAGATATGTTCTCTAGTTTGTGGCATAGGTCCATCAGTAGCAGCAACTACTAAGATAGCCCCGTCCATTTGAGCTGCACCAGTGATCATGTTTTTGATGTAGTCAGCATGGCCTGGACAGTCAACATGTGCATAGTGACGAGTAGCTGTTTCGTATTCAACGTGTGCAGTGTTGATTGTGATACCTCTTTCTTTTTCTTCAGGTGCTGCATCAATTGCTGCATAATCCATAGCTTGAGCTCCACCTTTTTTAGATAAGTAAGTAGTAATAGCAGCTGTTAAAGTTGTTTTACCATGGTCAACGTGACCAATAGTTCCGATATTTACGTGAGCTTTCTCACGGTTAAATTTTTCTTTAGCCATTATATGGTCTCCTCCTATATAAATTTTAAATAATTACATCAATATTGTAATTTATTTTGACTTAAAAATCAATAGATTTTAATGAGAATTAATTACCACTGTTCTTTTTGATAATTTCTTCTCTAATACTTTTAGGTACTGGTTCATAACGATCAAATACCATTGAGTAGTTTCCACGTCCTTGAGTGAAAGAACGTAAGTCAGTTGCGTATCCAAACATTTCTGAAAGTGGGATACTTGCTTGAACAACAATTGCATTTCCTCTTTCTTCTTGTCCTTCAATCATACCACGTCTAGATGATACGTCACCCATTACACTTCCTAAGTATTCAGAAGGTGCAGTAACTTCTACTGCCATAATAGGTTCTAAGATTACTGGATCACATTTTTTACCAGCAGCTTTTAATGCCATAGATGCTGCAATTTTGTATGCCATTTCTGATGAATCGACATCATGGTAAGAACCATCAAATAATGTTGCTTTAATATCTAACACTGGATACCCAGCAATCATACCGTTATTTAATGCATCTTCAAGACCAACTTTTACAGAGTTAATATACTCTCTAGGAACTGATCCCCCAACGATTGCATCAACGAACTCAAATCCTTTACCTTCATTAGGTTCGAATTTAATCCATACATGACCGTATTGTCCACGACCACCTGATTGTCTAACGTATTTACCTTCACATTCAGCAGCAGTTTTGATTGTTTCTCTATATGCTACTTGTGGAGCACCTACATTAGCCTCTACTTTAAACTCTCTTTTTAAACGGTCAACGATAACGTCTAAGTGTAACTCACCCATACCAGCGATAATAGTATCTCCAGTTTCTTCATCTGTGTAAGTTTTGAAAGTTGGATCTTCTTCTGCTAATTTAGCTAAAGCTAGTCCTAATTTATCTTGATCTTGTTTAGTTTTTGGTTCGATTGCAACGTTGATAACTGGTTCAGGGAATTCCATTGATTCTAAGATTACAAATGCTTTTTCATCACAAATTGTATCTCCAGTTGTAGTTACTTTAAATCCTACTGCTGCAGCAATATCACCTGAATAAACTGTTGAAATTTCTTCACGTTTATTAGCATGCATTTGTAAGATACGTCCTAATCTTTCTTTTTTATCTTTTGTAGAGTTTAATACATAAGATCCTGATTCTACTGTTCCTGAATATACACGGAAGAAAGTTAATTTTCCTACAAATGGGTCAGTCATGATTTTGAATGCTAAAGCCGAGAATGGTTCATCATCTGAAGCATGTCTTTCAATTTCTTCACCTTTTTCATCAATTCCTTTAATTGAAGGAATGTCAGTTGGTGCAGGTAAGAAATCAATTACAGCATCTAGCATTTGTTGAACACCTTTGTTTCTATATGCAGTACCACATAATACTGGGAATACTTCAACAGCGATTGTTCCTTTACGTAAAGCTGCTTTAATTTCTTCTTCAGTAACTTCTTCTTCTTCTAATACTTTCATCATTAAATCATCATCAAATGAAGCACAAACATCTAATAATTTTGCACGGTATTCTTCAGCTTGTTCTTTGTATTCAGCTGGAATTTCTTCATATCTTTGATGTTCACCTTTTTCGTCTACATTGTAGAAAGCTTGCATTTTGATTAAGTCAATGATTCCTTCAAATTGGTCTTCAGCACCAATTGGTAATTGAATTGCAACTGCGTTTGCTCCTAATCTTTTATGTAAAGATTCAACAGACATAAGGAAGTCTGCACCAGTAGCATCCATTTTATTACAGAATACGATACGAGGTACTCCATAAGTTGTTGCTTGACGCCATACAGTTTCAGTTTGAGGTTCAACCCCTGCTTTTGAGTCTAATACTGTAACAGCACCATCTAATACACGAAGTGAACGTTCAACTTCTACTGTGAAGTCAACGTGACCCGGAGTATCAATAATATTTACGCGATAGTCTTTCCATTGAGCAGTAGTTGCTGCTGATGTAATTGTGATACCACGTTCTTGTTCTTGTTCCATCCAGTCCATTTGTGAAGCACCTTCATGTGTTTCACCAATTTTATGGATTTTACCAGTGTAATATAAGATACGCTCAGTTGTTGTTGTTTTACCAGCATCAATATGAGCCATGATTCCAATATTACGTGTTTTTTCTAATGAAAATTGACGAGCCATATGGATCTCCTTTCTAAATGGTTAAATAACAGATTACCAACGGAAATGTGCAAATGCTTTGTTTGCTTCTGCCATTTTGTGTGTATCTTCTTTTTTCTTAACTGAAGCACCAGTACCGTTAGATGCATCAATAATTTCGTTTGCTAAACGATCCACCATAGTGTTTTCGTTTCTTAAACGAGAATAATTTACTAACCATCTTAATCCTAAAGTAATTCTTCTTTCAGGTGAAACTTCAACAGGTACTTGATAGTTAGCTCCCCCGATACGTCTTACTTTTAATTCTAATACTGGCATAATGTTATTAATTGCTTTATCAAAAACTTCCATTGCTGGAGTTCCAGTTTTTGCTTCGATTTTTGCAAATGCATCATAAAGAATATTTTGTGCAATACCTTTTTTACCATCAAGCATAATATTGTTAATTAATTTTGAGATTAATTTTGAATTGTATACTGGATCAGGTAATACATCTCTTTTAGCAATATGACCTTTTCTTGCCATCGCTACTTCCTCCTTCCAAAGATTTCTATTTATCTATATTTTCTAAGCTTTTGGTTTTTTAGCACCGTATAAAGAACGACCTTGTTTACGATCTTTAACACCAGCGCAGTCCATTGTTCCACGAACGATGTGGTAACGTACCCCAGGTAAGTCTTTAACACGACCACCACGAATTAATACAACACTATGTTCTTGTAGGTTGTGACCAATTCCAGGAATATAAGCAGTTACTTCCATGTTATTTGATAAACGAACACGGGCATATTTACGTAAAGCTGAGTTTGGTTTCTTTGGTGTCATAGTAGCAACACGAGTACAAACTCCACGTTTTTGTGGTGCAGCAATCTTAGTTGGTTTTTTTAATAATGAATTGTAACCTCTATTTAATGCTGGAGATTTTGATTTTGTAACTTTATCGCTACGTCCTTGTTTTACTAATTGGTTAATTGTAGGCATTTTGCTCTCCTTTCTCAATTTTCAAACACACAATACCAGGTGTTTCAAAAATTAGTATTAATTTTATGCTCTAGTTTGAGCACCTAGTAAATCATACAATACCAAATACAATTTGTCAATATCTTTTTTCATTTTATAAAAAAAATAAAACATTTCTTCAAATAAGTTTTTAAATACAGGTACTTTGAAGGAAAACAGACACAAAATTAAAGAGATTTACTACTTATTTACTACATTTCAAATGAGCCTTGATTATGATTATTAAATTAGACTGAAAAAGGATATTCCAAAGCAAAATTTTTAACTTGGAATATCCTTTTATTTAAAATTTTACCAAATTCCTCCAACTTGATTTCCGTCTTTATCATATTGATTTCCTGTGTTAGGATCTTGCCAATAATCACTTCCTGGAATCTTTTCACCAGTTTCTAAATTAGTATTCCATCCATGATACCATCCATCATATTTATTTCCAGTACTATAATTATAATTAGAACCACTATTTTCACCATTTGATGAAGAACTGCTACCGTTATTATAATTATAATTAGAACCGCTATTTCCACTTTCGCCTACATAATTATTTTGTTGTTGCTTTTTAGCTTCTTCCTCGGCAGCTTTTCTTTCAGCTTCTTCAATTTCATTTAATCTTTCATCGTAAGATTTAATCAAAGAATTAATATCTTTATCGTATTTTTCAACTTCAGATTTGGTAGAAACTATATTTTCTTCAGTTTTAATTAACGATAGCAAATCATTCAAAGATTTTTTTGAATTTTCAAGTTGGCTTTTATCATCTATTTTATCAATATCTTTTAAAGTATTTTCAATTAAAATCTTATCATATTCTTCTTTTAATTTATTTTGCGTATTAGAAATAATCGAATGATATTTTTCATCTATTTCTTCAATCATATCTTTTGATTTTTCATAATCTGTGTGTTCTTCTAAAACAGATTTTAATATTGAAACTTTATCTTCTCTTGTATCTTCCTCGTTGAAATCATTTTCCTTGTTTTCAAGTTGTAAAGTAAGTACATCTATTTTTTTCTGAACTTCTTGTTGTTGATAATAGCGATAACCAACTATAGAAATGACAGATAATAACATAATACTAATAATGATTAAAATAATAGTTTTTTTATCTCTTAAGTGCTTTTTCATTTTCTTATCCTTTCTATCATATACTTTATCATTTTATCATATCTCAAAATAAGAAACAATAATTGCATTGCAATATGCAGTGTATATTTTTGTGCTTATATGCAATACCATATTCATAACAAGGAGGTATGTAAATGGCTTTTCAACTCAAACCTAATAAGAAACAAACAGAAAACAAAACAATAAGATTTCCAATACCTTTAATTGAAGAAATTGAAAACGCAATACAAAATCAAAATGTAACTTTCTCAAAATTTGTTATTCAAGCCTGTCAGTACGCTTTAGAGAATATGGAAGATAAAAAAGAAGAGGCAGTAGAAAATGAAAAATAAACTGTAAACAACCGTATTTATGAACGGTTGTTTTTTTACATACTTTTTGTCTTTAACATATTTATTTCGTTTTTTTGTAATTTTTCTAATTCTACAATGTATCTACTTGAAACTCTTATTCTATTACGCGTTATTTTAGAAGTGTAATCATCATAATTTTTATTTGATAATAATTTTTCTGTCATAGATATATCTTCTAAAATTATGTTATAAACTCTAATTCCTAAAGATGTTCTTTCATCTATTTTAGTTTTGAGCATTTGTATAAATTTTTCCTCAATAAAATCAGAAAATATTTTATCTATTTTGTGAAATGATTGTACATGATTGGCAAAAGAAAGGAAAATTGCATAAAAGTCTTTATCATATTTCTTGTAAAGATAGTTGATTATCTCTTTTTTATCTGTCAAAAAATTAAGATATTCGTTAATAACCTCGTCCTCACTTAATCCGTATGCTAATAAAAATGAAAATTGTTTTAATTCTTTTTTTGCGACTACATCACGGAATAAGATTTTATATAAAGCGGTATATTTAGCGTAAGGTACATAGTCAAGAAAAAAAGGTTCTAATTGATTTTTATCCGAACTTTCTAATAAATCATCAAAAATCATAAAAAATAACTTATATAAATATTCTTGAATTTCTTTCTTATTTCCCCATAAGACTTCTGATTTAGTATTGAAATTTAATTTAGATACAATCCCATATATTTCTTTATTGTCTTTTGAATAATATTCTAACACTCTATCAGTAATGAGAAAACGATTATTTTTTGTTCGTTTATTATTTGTAATTTTACTAATCATTTTATCATCACATGGATATATTTCTAAAGAGGTAATATTTAATTTATTTTTTCGCTCTTTAATTCTATTAGCACAATTTGTATATGTTAATCTAAAACTGATCCACTTGACTGAAAAAAATCAGTCGAAAAGTGATCAGTTTTTTAGTACTCTCATACTAAGACATACGTCTTAGT
>JAGZJH010000056.1 GCA_018365815.1 Erysipelotrichaceae bacterium | reverse complement strand
CTTCTTTTCTTTTTTCATAAATTTCAATTTTTTGTTTTCTTGTTAGTTTTGCCATATAAAAATGCACCTCCATAATTTGTGTCCAAATTATGGGGTGCACTTCAAAAAGATAGCTTTTTATTCACCTGATGGTCCATTTTTAGGTGTTCTTTGGTCCGGATAATATTTTAAATTATTATTCGTCCATTGGTTGTTTGTCGCTGTTTTAATAGCAGCAACTTGTTTTTCTTGCTTTATTTTTTTCATACACACCCTCCATTTATAGTATGGTATAGAGTGTAATGTTTACTCAGAATTTTAATATTTTTTAAAATAGTTGTTGATGTTTGATAATAGAATAAATTTCATCAAAATTTTCAATTGTTCCAATTACACCCGGAAGTTTTAAAAATTCGTCTACTTGTTGTTTTGAACAAACTACAATAATATTTTCACAACCTGATTGAAATGCATTTTTAATTCCTGATAAAGAATCTTCTAAAATTAATATATCTTTCATTTCTATTTTTAATAACTCTGCTGCTTTTTGGAACATTTTAACTTTGTTTTCATAACTACCATTATCATATACTATTTTTTCAATATCAAACCATTGATTTAATTGAAATGACTCTACAAAAAAATCGATGTTTGGTTTTACTGATGCACTTGCGATTGTAAAAGGAATTTCTTTACTTTTTAAGAAATCAAAAAATTCTTCTGAGCCTTTAACTAAATGGAAATTCTTTTGATCTTCTTTACAAAAACTACGATAGTATTTTTCTTTTAATAAAGAATATTCTTGAATTTCACCTTTAGTGGCTTGTTGATTTTTCATATACATAATAATATTTGCATTAGGTACACCGTTAAAGTGGTTGTATAATTCATCTTCTGTAATTTTTTTATGACGAATTTGTTTAGAAATTTCATTCCATGCTAAGATGTGTTTATCGTTGTCAAAAAATAATGTGCCGTTAAAATCAAAAATAACTCCTTTAATTTTCATTGTCGTTTAAATCCTTTCTTTTTCTATATTTTACCATAGACAAAAAAATGCTTAAATAAATATTTTGTAATTAGTTTGTTTAAAGATTTTATTTTGCAAACAAAAAGAGCGTTTTTTCGCTCTATGTTATGATAATTTGATCACATTTATTTTTAATCTTAAATGTTTTAAAGTATTTATTTTCCATTGGAATCCAAATTTCTTTAAATTTTTTAAACATTACTTCTCCATTACGTTTTAAAATACGTTCAAGTTGAATAGATGCTTTTGTTTCTACGAAAATCTTTAAATCATAGGGATCTTCAAAGTAAGGGTGCATACTATATGTTCCTTCAATGATATTAATAGAACGATAGTTGATTTCTTTAATGTCACAAAGTTGCATGATATGACAATCAAATGGTTGGTATAATACAGTTTCTTTTTTTGCTAAAGGGGTTAAAACTGTTTGTTTAAACCGTTCGTAGTCTACATTTCCACCGGCTTCATTTAACCGTTCTTGAGTTCGTTTAAAAGGGGGTAAAAAGAAGTCGTCCATATGAAATAAGTTTGAATTAAATATTTCGTTTAAAATATTCGCTAAAGTTGTTTTACCCGATCCACATAAACCGTCAATTGCAATTGTAATTTGTTTTTGTTTTTCAATAATTTCGTATATTTTTAAAATGAGTGAGTAATATTGAGCGTATTTTTTTAAAATAACACGATAATGAGGAGTATAGTTTTCTTTGTATTTTTTTGAGTGGCTCACCATTGGATAACCTTGTTTTTCATAGGCTTCAAGATAGGTATTTAATTGTGTTAAAGAATAAGGTAGTTCATCTACCAAATTATATAATTCTTTTAACTTTAATTTAAAATTATCTAATGTGCCTTGTTTTTGTTTAGATGACAAAATAAATAGTTGATTAATACATTTTGCTTCTAATAAACTAATGTTTCCGATATGTAATCGTACTTGTTCATTTCCAATATCTTCAAAGTAAGTTTTTCCTATTGTACGTTCATCCAAAATATGTTCCAATGATTTTTGTGGATCTGAAATTAAATGTCCACCACCAAATTCATTTTGGTAAATAAGTTTCACAAAATCTTGAATGACCATATGTGAATAACGTTGATTGTGTTCAATTAATATATTTTGAATCATTAAATTAGATGTTGTTTTTCAAGTGCTAAAATTATAATCGGAACAATAATAATTTGAAGAATAATTCCCGGAATAGCATTTAAAAATGCACCGGAAATGAACATTTCAAAAGCAAAAGGATTATTTGCCATACTATATAAAACAACACTTACAAGCCCCCAAATCACGCGTCCTCCAATCATTGAAGTGATCAGAATGATATATGTATTGAGAGGTGTTTTTTTCATTTTTTGATATAATAATCCAGTCAGTAATCCATATCCTCCTAATTCAAAGGCCATTGCTAAGGCAGTAGGAAACATTGGTGGCATTCCAAACATCACACTTCTTAAAATCGGTGTAATAAATCCTACTAAAAACCCTAATGGTCCTCCACAAACAAAACCGGCAATTAATACCGGAAAATGCATTGGTAATAATTTAGATCCAATTGCTCCAATTTGAGCAGTAAAAAAAGGTAAAATAATTCCTAGTGCTAAAAAGAATGCTGCTAAAACAAGTTGTTTAGTATTTTTCATAATCTCTCCATTAAAATATTTCTTCTTGTCTAAGATTTTCTATACTTTCATAGTATGTTTACCATTAGCATTATAACATATCTTTCCATGTTAATCTATTATTCAAATTTCCAAAGAACTAAGCTAAGCCTAGTTCTTTCGATGTTTCCAATATTCAAAAACCGAAATTTCTGGGTGTTCTTCACTCCAAGACACTTCATGACGCTCAAAATATCCAATGACTTGACCTGCTGAGTTTCTTACTGGAACAAAGAACTCTCTTTCACCTGTTTTGTTATTGTATAACTCATACATTTCATTTTCACCTTGATCAGCACGTTTTAAAAATCCTTCTATTTTTATTTTGGAATTTTCATTATGACAATTAAATAGACTATTACCTATTTGCACACGATTACCATATCTTTGTTTTGCAGTTTTGTTCATATAACGAACAATGTGCATGCGATCTACAAATACGATTTCATAGGCATAAGCATCTAAAATTCCTAATAATACTTCTTCATTTATTTCCATTTGTCTCACCTCTTATCCCTATTTTAGCAAAATTTATGTGATGAAAGCAATATTGATTTTATTTGGCAATACATGTGTAATTTTTACTTATTTGTTTAATTTCTTCAGGATCATTATATTGAAACTTAATCAAATGACTTCGTCTAATTGTTCTATTGATAGATGATTTAACCATTGAAATTTTAGTTCAATGATATTTTTACACGCTTCTAACCTTCCTTTTATTTCGCCTATAATCTCACCTTTATCTAACGAAGCCACAGTCATTGAACTCGAATAATAATCACATCGTTTCAAAAGATCCTTATTATAATTTTGCATCTCAATCACAAAATACCTCTGCTGATCATCAACCAACAAAAAATCTAACCTAATATTCTTAACATCAACTCCATTTAAAATATTCTTTTCAACACTAACCTATTTAATCTCTTGAACCTTAGTTTGCCATATCAACCCAATTAACTCTTTAGCAATCGAAGAATTTTGAAACCCCCTAGAAAAAATATACCAATGATTAAAACTTACATCTTCAATCGTTAAAATACTTTGATACTTTACTAATCTAGGTTCACTAATAACCATTCCCTCAAGATCATATCTATAACATTCTTCCAGTTCTTGTCTCCATTATTATATACATCATATTCCACCTACAATACTTCAAAAAAATAAAAAAGATGATCTAACAATGTAAATCATCTTATCCACCTTACTCATCATCTTTAAAATAATCAGTAATACGATCTTCATCTTTAAAATAATTAATTTTCATCGCACTTTTAGCCCTTTGTAAAGTCGCATTCGCTCTAACATTGGCCTTTTTAGTTCCTTCTTCTAAAAGTTTAAACACCCCTTCAATATCTTGTTCCAACTCATGTCGACGCTTACGAATAGGCGTTAAAATTTCATTTAACACATTAATCAAGAAACGTTTAATTTTCACATCACCTAAACCACCACGACGATAATGTGCTTTCAGTTCATCTAAATTCTTATACTCAGGTAAAAACTTTTCAAAATACTCATCTTTACAAAATGCATCTAAATAAATAAACACCGTATTTCCCTCTACACAACCCGGATCTTCAACCTTTAAATGATTTGGATCTGTGTACATACTCATTACTTTCTTTTTCACCGTTTCCTCATCATCAGATAAATAAATACAATTTCCTAACGACTTCGACATTTTTGCCTTACCATCAATTCCCGGTAATCTTAAACTAGCTTTATTTTCAGAAAGTAAAATTTCAGGTTCTACTAAAGTATCTTCACCATATAAATGATTGAAACTTCTAACAATTTCACGTGTTTGTTCAAGCATTGGGGCTTGATCTCCCCCCACAGGAACACAAGTCGCATCAAAAACAGTAATATCCGCTGCTTGTGAAACCGGATAATTTAAAAACCCTACCGGAATACTTGTTTCAAATCCACGTTGTTTAATCTCATCTTTAATAGTGGGATTACGTTGTAATCTTGAAACAGTTACTAAATTCATATAATAGGCAGTCATTTCATATAACGCCGGAATTTGTGATTGAATAAATAAAGTTGTTTTTTGAGGATCAATTCCGACAGACAAATTATCTAAAGCCACTTGTAACACATTACGACGAACTTTATCCAAATCATCTGCATTATCTGTTAACGCTTGTGAATCTGCAATCATAATATAAATCTCATCAAATTCACCTGAATTTTGTAATTCTACTCTACGTCTTAATGACCCTACATAATGCCCTAAATGTAATCTCCCTGTTGGACGGTCACCTGTTAAAATAATTTTTTTCATATTTTCCCTTCTTTCCAACAAAAAAAGTCCTCGCCCCTCTAGGACGAAGACCACTTCGCTTATGCCACCTAGTCAAACACCATCATGCTTGCTTTCTTTAACGCAGAAATTACGGCGCCACTACTGAGTTTCCTGTTCATTTTGCTTCTTGTTAAACCCATTTACAATGTGTATTATACAGATTTCCACCACCCATCTGCTCTCTATTATAAACTCCAACATTGCTACTTACTTCTAACTTAGCGAATTTTTTTGTTAAATAAATTATAAACTTCTTTACAGATGTTGTCAATGAAATCTAAAAAAGATCGACTGATAAATCCTTTCCTATTTATCATTTTAATCATTACTTGCACTACTTATTTGCCTACTTTAAAATAGGCGACAACTACAATTAAAAACAATATAACTAATCCCACAACAATTCCTAAATTTATTCTAATCAAATGTTCCATAATATCCTCAATTATCAGTCGATAACTTTTTAAAAGTATTTCTACTTATAACAATATTATACAATACATTTAATTATATCACCATATCTATTTGTGATTTTTTTAACATTATTCATTTTTAGCAAATTGACTTTGATATAAATGAGCGTAGAAACCACCCTTTTGATTTAAAGTTTCATGTGTTCCTTGTTCTATAATTTCCCCTTGTTTCATAACTAAAATCATATCAGCATTTTTGATTGTAGATAATCGATGGGCAACGATAAAACTTGTTTTTCCTTGCATCATTTGATCAAAGGCATTTTGTATTCTGATTTCAGTTAAAGTATCAATAGAACTTGTGGCTTCATCTAAAATCAACATCGGCGGATTAAGTAACATCACTCTCGCAATTGCAATCAATTGTTTTTGCCCTTTAGAAATAGTAGAGCCTTCTTCATTAATCATCGTATCATAACCCTGAGGTAAACGTTCGATAAAACGATGAATATAAGCCTTTTTAGCCGCTTCAATGACTTCTTTTTTAGTGGCATCAGGTTTACCATAAGCAATATTTTCAAAAATAGTTCCACTAAATACCCATGTATCTTGAAGTACCATACCAAATAAATTTCTTAAATTATGACGAGAGATTGATGTCATATCCACACCATCTATTTTAATCATTCCACTTTGAACATCATAAAAACGCATTAATAAATTAATAATTGTTGTTTTTCCACACCCCGTTGGACCGACAATTGCAATTCTTTGTCCTGCTTGAACGTGCACATTCAAATCTTTAATCAAAGATTTTTGGACGTCATATGAAAAATTAACGTGTTCAATATCTACATTACCAATGCAATTTGTCAGTTCACATTTTATCTCTTCTTCTAAATCTTGAATTGGTTCATCTAAAACTTTAAAAATACGTCCGGCAGCAACTAAAGCACTTTGCAATTCTGTAATGACACTTGAAATTTCATTAAATGGTTTTGTATATTGATTGGCATAAGTTAAAAAACTTGAAAGTTGTCCAACACTGACACGACCATAAAGAACACTAATTGCCCCATATATTCCGACTGCTGCGTAGACTAAACCATTAACAAAACGTGTACTTGGTCCAGTAATAGCACTTAAAAACTGTGATTTTACACCACTGACTTGTAATTTACCGTTCAACTTTTCAAAAGCTTCTTGACTTCTTTTTTCATATCCAAAAGCCTTAACTAATTTTAACTCTCCAATATATTCTTCGACATAGCTACTCATTTGTCCTCTAAGTGAGAGTTGTTCTCTTAAAAATTGATAAGTAAACTTAGCGATTAATGAAGCCACAATTAAAGAAATTGGGGTCATGAAAAAAACAATCATTGCGATGTTTACATCAATACTCATCATAAATATCAATGTTCCCACAATACTCATCAATCCCACAAATAAATTAGAAAAACCTTGTAGAAGTCCATCACTGACTAAATCAACATCATTAATAATACGATTGATAAAATCCCCATGAGTATGTGTATCAATATATTTAAGAGGTAATTTTTGTAATTGATTAAACAAAGCAATTCTTAAATCACTAACTGTATGAAAAGCAATTTTATTTGTGCAACGCTGCATTAGATAAGTGAATAAAGCACTGAATATTACAACAACGCCTAACCAAATTAAAACTTTAGTTAACGCTTGAAAATCGACTTGATTTACCCCAATGAGTAAATCCACTGCTTCTCCTATAATAATAGGAGTTAATAAGGTGAAAAAGACACTTAAAAAGGCAAATACTAAGGCACCGATAAAATATTTAAAATAAGGTTTAGTAAAACTTAATAATCGACTAAATATATGTTTATTCATAATCTAACTCCTTACTTGATAATTGAGAACGACAGATTTGTTCATAAATATCACAATGTTTAAGAAGTTCTTGATGGCTTCCTACACCCATCATTTTTCCTTCATCTAATACAATAATTTTATCGGCATTTTTAATCGTATTGACACGTTGTGAAACAAGAAAAACAGTAGTATGTTTTAAATGCGTATAAATCGCTTTTCTAAGCGAAGCATCAGTGGCAAAGTCTAAGGCACTGGCACTATCATCGAGTATTAAAATACTTGGTTTGCTGACTAATGCTCTTGCTATAGTTAACCTTTGACGTTGTCCCCCTGATAAATTTTTACCCCCTTGGTATATTAAAGTATCTAAACCCTCTTTAAACTCTTGCACAAATGGTAAAGCCTGAGCAATTTCTAATGCTTCATAAATTTCTTGATCTGTAGCATCTTCTTTTTGCCATTGCATATTTTGACGTAATG
>JAGZJH010000055.1 GCA_018365815.1 Erysipelotrichaceae bacterium | reverse complement strand
TCATCATTAAATTCCTCATCTTTCTTATGTTAATAATTTATGACATTATACCATAAGATGCTTTAATTCTTACATTTAACCGGTACGGTTTTTATTCTAATATCATATCTATATATTAAATTATACATTGATTTCATTCGTGATTTTGTAGCTTGTCCTACATCAGCACTTTCAATTGTTCCTTCCAGATGATTAGGTCGAATGTCTTTAAAACGCATGTTGTGTAATGGCTTCGAATGATTAAATGCTGCTGTATATGTTCTTATCGAGGATTTATTATTTAATTTTTTAAAATGCTCTTCAGACCATTTTTCATATAATTCAGCAAAAGTAATAGATTCAGTTTGAATGTCATAAGGATTTTCATGATAATTAGTAAGAGTATTTAATGCTTCTTTTTTTGTACAATAATAACCTAATATCATTTTTTCTCTTTTGATATTGCTTTTGATTTGCACATATCCTTTGGTCAAAACAACCATATAGGGATTTCTTCTATTTCCCTTCAATTTATATATGCTTCCAAATCTGTTTGGTAATTTCATTGTTACCACTCCTTTCGCTGCTATCATAGAATAGAAAATACAAAAAATGAAATGTATAAAAATTCTATGAGTACATTTGACAACTACTCCCTGTATATATATCCTGTATATTCATATAATTTTTTAGGCGAAACGTAATAA
The DNA here is from genome assembly GCA_018365815.1 of Erysipelotrichaceae bacterium. Lineage (GTDB taxonomy): Bacteria > Bacillota_I > Bacilli_A > Erysipelotrichales > Coprobacillaceae > Beduini. The sequence goes on along the minus strand of JAGZJH010000055.1, from coordinate 7,158 downwards.
GAATATTCCGATGATCCTTCTTTTTTATAGGCAACACCAATGGGAAGCCATTTTTCTTGAATTCCAATTCTTACAAATTGTTTGTCCTTTTTCATTATCTTGGCTACCTCAGAGATAGGTACATTGTTGCCACTGAATTGTATAATATCTTGTTTAATCATAACTCTAATTTCCTCCTTTTCTTATAGGGACAAGCCCAAGACTAATTTTTAAACGTTTATCTAAAATCCTCATAAATTTAGGTGATAGCTTACCTATATATTTAATAATACGTTTTTCATCAATAACTTTAATTTGTTCCATCATCACCAATGAATCATATTTCAAGCCAACCTGCTTTGGAATAATATAATGTGTTGGGAGATGATGTTTGGAATGAGCTTTACTTGTAATGCAGGCTACCAATAGGGTAGGGGAATATTTATTACCGACATTATTTTGAACAATTAATACAGGTCGGATACCGCCTTGTTCAGAACCGAATGGCTTATCTAGATTAGCTAGATAGATTTCTCCACGTTTGATGTGTATACTTGTTCCTCCTTTATGTAAACATCAGATAATATTTACAATTATCTGATGTGATTTTTTATGAATAGTTGTTTTCTATTTATCCCAGATAACCCGAAAACAGTAGGGAATACTATTAGACAAAATATGGCTAATATTTTCACAGAAATTTCATCTTCGTGTGGTAACTCACACAACTGCAGTGCAGGAGTATCATGCTCCCTCATATTATTTCATTGCTTAATGATTGCCAATCATTTTTACATTAGGATATTTATCGCTCTTAATTTTGTATAAAAGATGTAATGAAATATTTTTGTATTTATACAATGATTAGTCATGGCGTATCTAATGAATAGCTCGTAAAATGGGAACGTATCTAATAGTTGTTATTAAGTTTTCAAAGAACTACTAATGAAGGAAGTAAAATCTCCTTCACTTAAGTAGCCGGTTAAAATAATTTATGTAAGCCTAGTTTTATAATTTTTTTCTAAATTTATGAATTCTTTTTCTTATAGCATTGGGTGTCATATGTAACTCTGCAGCAATTTCATTAATATCATATTCTAAAAATTTTAATAAAAAATTTTAAGTAAAATTGAATCAGACATTTTAATTTAAGAAATAAAGTATTGTCATCTATTAGATTTAATAAATCTTCTACAGAAACAATAATCATCTTGTCATATATTGGTTGCTGAATAAAATAGTTATCCTGCATAATATATTCTTTTTCTTTATACCTTCTTTCACGATTAAAATCTTTTCTATCATATTCATATAATTCATTTATTTTTTTATCTGAAATTCCATGTTTTCTTAATATAGCTTCTTCAATTTCTTTCTTTTTTCTCCATTTTAATTCTTCTTTTTGATGATTATATGCCATTTGTCATTTTTCCCTTCAATTAGTAGCCAAAAAAATTAGCAATATTAAGCCTGGAAGAAAATAAAAAATCGGGTTATATTTGAGATAACCCGATTTGATAAAATTGTATTGATAACAAAATAAATAATTTGTATTAAAAAATATCTTTTCAGTTCTATAAAGTATTTTATTAAATATAAATGTGATATTGAAATGTAACTTATTTGTATTTTAAGGATAGGAAATATATAATATTATTGTTAAATTTTAAATAACAACAATATTATATATTTAGATATAGAAAAAGAAAATAAATATTTTCAATAAAATATAAAGAATCAGAATATGAAATTTTGTTATATTCTTCATAAGAAAAGTAATTTTTCTTCTGACATATAATTTTGTATTTTCTAAAGAATATCATTTTGATGTTTGAATAGATAAAAATTGTGTAGAGTAACATAAACATGTTAGAATAATATTATCTAATAAAATACTAGAAGATTTTAACTATTATGTTATAAAAATTGAATCATCTTTACTGATATTTTAAATTCAGATAAATTCTTGATATGATGATGAAAAAATGTTCTTTGTATAATATAACAAAAGCAAAATTTTTTGGATATGAAATGAAAGAACATGGTAGAAAGGAAATGATAATATGATTGAAGATATATTAAAAGAAAAAAAATATATGACAGCAGTAGAAAATAAGATTGCTGAATATATGTTAAAGAATAAAAATGATCTTCGGAGACAAAGTGCTCATTACATTTCATCTCAATTATTTATAAATCCATCCATGATAACACGTTTTTGTCAAAAAATAGGATTTCATGGATATAAAGATTTTCTTGAAGAATATTTAAAAGAGGTTGAATATATGCAAACTCATTTTCAAGATCTTGATCCAAATTATCCATTTAATAATAAAGATAAAAATATTGTAATTGCAAACAAGATAGGTACACTTTATCATGAAATAATTAATGACACTTTAGAGTTGATGGAACATGATAAATTACAAAATGTGATTAATTGTCTATGCAAAAGTGAGATTATTTATGTGTATTCAGCAGGAGTACAGGCTGACATAGCACAAACATTTAAGGATAAATTGCTTAAAATAGGTAAAAATGTTGTACTAGAAAATAGAATGAATGAACTATATTACCGTGCATCTTATTGCAGTTTAAATTGTATGTTTGTAATTATTTCTTATTCAGGGGAAATAGAATCTGAATTAAGGGGTGTCATGAAATTGAAAGAGAGAAATATACCTATATTAGCAATAACTTCATATGGAAAGAATACATTATCTGAAAAGGCAGATTTTGTTTTATATGTTTCTACAAGAGAAAGATTAAAAGACAATTTAGGAGATTTTTCTATGAATTTATCAACAATACTCATATTGGATATTTTATATGTTAGTATTTTCAATACGGATTATAGCAAGAATTATCATAAAAGAATATCTAGTTCAAAAGGTTTTGAATTATATAGAAAATCTAATAATCCCAAAATAAAATAAATTTTCAAAGATATTTATTCAACAATGTTGCTAAATATATGTACATAAATTCAATATTTTAGCAATAGCATTGAAAGAAGCTTTCAACAAATTGAATTTCTTCTTTTTTTATTTATAATCAAAATTGTCAAAGAAAGAGAGTCGATTAAAATGTTTTCAGAAGATTTCCTTTGGGGTGGTGCAACTGCTGCTAACCAAATTGAAGGAGCATTTTTAGAGGATGGAAAAGGATTGAGTACTGCGGATGTGATGACTTTAGGATCTCATCAGAAGAAAAGACGTATTACTAAAAAAATAGAGAGAGATGAGTATTATCCAAGTCATAAAGCTATTGATTATTATCATCATTTTAAAGAAGATATAGCTTTATTTGCTGAAATGGGATTTAAAGTATATCGTATGTCTATCAATTGGAGTAGAATTTTTCCGAATGGTGATGAGATTTTTCCTAATGAAAAAGGATTAAAGTTTTATGATGAAATATTAAATGAACTTGAGAAGTATCAAATTATCCCCTTAGTTACTATATCTCATTTTGAAACACCATTAGGATTGCAAAAATATGGATCATGGCAGAATAGAAAAGTTGTTGAATTTTATGTTCGTTATGCCAAAGTTTTGTTGGAAAGATACAACGGAAGAATTAAATATTGGTTACCATTCAATGAGATTAATTGTATGTCAACACAACCATGGGTTGCAGCAGGTATTGATAGTGAAGATGAAGAGGTTAGAATGAAAGCTGCTTACCACCAATTTTTGGCTAGTGCCAAGGTGGTAAGATTAGCTCATCAAATTAATCCAGAAAATAAAGTAGGGATGATGTATTGCGGACACTTTGCTTACGCTAATAGTGCTAATCCTGATGATGTTATTGGAACCATGAATTTCATGCATAAAATGATGTTTTATTGTGATGTACAATGCCGAGGTTACTATCCAAATTATAAATTAAAGGAATTAGAAAGATTGCATATTCAATTACCGGTCAAAGATGACGATTTGGAAATATTGAGAAAAGGGACAGTTGATTTTTTATCATTTAGTTATTATTGTACACATGTTGCTGGTAAAGAGACAAAAGGCATATTAAAAGGAATGAATGGTCTTGATACAGGATATAAGAATTCATATTTGCCAAAAAGTGAATGGGGGTGGACCATTGATCCACAAGGATTAAGATATGCTTTAAATTATTTGTTTGATCGTTATCAATTGCCATTAATGATAGTTGAAAATGGACTAGGTGCTATTGATGTTTTAAAAGATGGAAAGATACATGATGATTATCGTATTTCATATTTAAAGGAACATCTAAAGGAATTATCTAAAGCTATAAATATAGATGGTATACCAGTAATGGGATATACAATGTGGGGGCCTATAGATTTAATTGCTGCATCAACTGGTGAAATGAAAAAAAGATATGGTTTTATATATGTAGACGTTGATGATTTTGGAAATGGAACAATGAAAAGATACAAAAAGGACTCTTTTTACTGGTATAAAAAAGTTATACAAACAAATGGAAAAATATTAGAGGAGGAAAATTAATAATGAAAAAATATATTGTTATGGATAGTGAATATTGTAGTATGGGAAGATGGATTTCAGTTATAGTTGGTGAAAAACTAGGAATGAAATTATATGAAGGAAAGGATTTGGTGAAATTAGCTGATGAAACTTGGTTGACAGAAGAGTATTTAAAAAATTTTGATGAAAAAATTGCGGATATGACTTTAGAGGAAGTAAAAAATAATGATGAAATAAAAAAAGTACACCAGGCTTTGTCAAAAGCTATTTTGAAAGCAGTAAAAAAGGGACCATGTATTATTCATGAACGAGTAGCTGGAGATGTTCTTGCTGGAAAAGTTGATTGTTTAAAAGTCCTTTTATATAATACTTCTATGGAACATCGTATTCCTCGTGCTATTGCAGATAGGACATATAATTTGGAAAAACTAACACATGATGAACTGGTCACTTTTATTAATCGAGAGGATCATAAACGAAAAGTATATCGTGATGCATTATCAAATCATTCTTGGGGAAAAAAAGAAAGTTATGATATATGTTTAGATAGTGATGTATTATCACGTGAGAAATGTGCAGAAATATTAATTGAAGCAGCTTTAGATTGTAAACTTGATTTAAATAGATGCGCTGAAATAATTAAAAATTCTTTTGAATGGACAAAATAAAGGGGAACTTGTGATGCTAAAGAAGTTGTGGAAATTGTTTTATTCAATGATCTATCTAAGTACATTTACTTTTGGTGGTGGATATGTAATAGTAACATTAATGCAAAAGAAATTTGTTGATTAATATCATTGGATAAATAAAGAAGAAATGCTAGATTTGGTTGCAATAGCACAATCAGCACCTGGCACTATTGCTGTTAATGGAGCAATTGTTGTTGGCTATAAAATTGCAGGTTTTTTGGGGATAATTGTAAGCGTTGTTGCCACTGTTATTCCACCTTTTATCATTATTTCAATTGTTTCGTTTTTTTATCAAATTTTTAAAGATAATTTGATTATAGGTAATATGCTAGATGGTATGTAAGCAGGTGTTGGGGCAGTAATTAGCGTTGTTGTTTATGAAATGTCATCGGGAATTATTAAACAAAAGAATGTTGTATATTATTTAATTATGATAGGAGCGTTTATTGCTAACTATGTATTAAATATTAGTGTTATATTGATAATTTTAACATGTATTATTATTGGAATTATTTATTCATTGTATGAAAGGAGGTTTAAGCAATGATTTTTATACAGTTATTTCTAAGATTTTTACAAATTGGAGCATTTAGTTTTGGTGGTGGTTATGCTGCAATGCCATTAATTCAAAGCCAAATTGTTGATTTGAATCATTGGTTAGATTTTTCCGAATTTACAGATTTAATTACAATATCTCAAATGACTCCAGGACCTATTGCAATTAATTCTGCTACTTTTGTTGGTATTAAGATTGCAGGTATACTAGGAGCAATTGTTGCAACGATAGGGTGTGTTTTACCATCGTGTATATTAGCTACGTTAATTGCATTTTTTTATCTAAAATATAGACATTTGCGCTTTCTTCAAAATATTTTAAATTATTTAAGACCAGCGGTTGTCGCTTTGATTGCAACAGCGGGCTTAACAATTATTATATCAGCTTTTTTTGATGATAAAACTGTACTATTTTTGAAAAATATTCGAATTCATATGGTAATTATTTTTATGTTTTGTGTATTTATGCTTGGATATAAAAAAGCTAATCCCATTTTCATCATGATTCTATCAGGAATTTTAAATGCTTTTTTTCAATGGTTGATTGTGTAATGACACTTTTTGGAACATGTTTTTCTTTAATACATTAGAATAAAATCTGAATTATAACTAAAAATGAGACCAGATAATTGTCTGGTCTCCCTATAATTTCAGAGTGCTTGAAACTTTTTGATTTGATACTTAAAACATACACATTTTACTTGATTACTGCATCGTTGGCTGTGAATTGTTCAAGAGAGTTTTCTTTTGCTTGAATACAGATATAAGAAATTGAATCATTTTTAGAAGCAAAAAATTGACGATTAGCACTTGGAGAAATTCTTATCCAGTCACCAGCAATCAAACTAATTTCTTCATCATCAATAATAACTTTACCAGCACCAGATAAAATGTAATAAACTTCTTCATTTTGTTTGTGAGAGTGAATGAAAGGTACACACTCACCAGCTGAAATGGTATTGATGCTGATTTCAGTACCAGTTAGTTTTAATTGATCATGTAGTTCTACTCTAGGTTTGTTTTCAAAACTTACTTTTGTGTAATTTTTCATTTTAAATTTCCTCCATTAAATAATTTATAACTAATTTATATCAAATAACACATATTAAAACAAGTACGCACATTAAAGTAACTGTGTACTTGTTTTAATATGTGTAGTATACTATAAATATTCCGTAAAGGAGAAACAAAGGAATGAGAAGTAGGAAAGATTTACCAAAGTGTCCTGTTGCTACAACTATATCTCTTGTAGGAAATAAGTGGAAATTATTGATAATAAGAAATTTAATGGGAAGACCATGGCGGTTTAATGAATTATTAAGATCTTTAAATGGAATATCACAAAAAGTTCTGACGGATAATTTAAGTGTATATGTTAATCTAAAACTGATCCACTTGACTGAAAAAAATCAGTCGAAAAGTGATCAGTTTTTTAGTACTCTCATACTAAGACATACGTCTTAGTT
>JAGZJH010000054.1 GCA_018365815.1 Erysipelotrichaceae bacterium | reverse complement strand
TGCTACGCACCGCAGATGCGGCAAGGTCTTGACCAATATCCAAACAGAAATGGATAAGTCATCAAGCACAAAATAGGCGATTTCCGAGTACCGGAACTCAGATTTCCAATTTTCCGGATTTATGATTTCCCAACACAAGAATATCCAAATATTATTTATGTCTATAAATCAAATAAAAGGAGCTGTATATTTTGATATGCAGCCCCTTCAACTTTCTAAATTTTTCTATTTGTTATTCCACACTTTATTTTTTTGCATATATTTATATAAAAATATACATCCCAATATACAAATTATCACTTCCAGAATCCCCCCCATTTGTATATGTACATTTCGATTAAAATATAAAGTATTGCTTACACATATGTCTTTTATGTTGATCATATATATAGGCATGAGTTCTAATATTTTTTCTACTACTGGACACACACTTGACACATCTAAAAAAACGGGGAAATAATATATCAAAATCGACATAACTGTAACTGCAACACTGTTCTTCAAAACAGCAGAAATTATAAGTACAACTATCCCTATAGTAATACACGAAATCATTCCTACTACAAGCATAATCATTAATAGTTGTTTATATGTAATATTATATATAGAATCTATAAATATTAAGGATGACTGGATATGACAATCCAATCCTCTAAATCCATAGATTATCCCATATAACAATAAATTTAATACAAATAACATGATGTATACAGAAACACAATATATACTTGTTGCTTCCAATTTTGCTACTGTAAGCTTTGTTCTTCCATTTTCCGTACATCCAATAATATACATCATTCTTGATTTTTTTTCTTCGTTGTATATATTAGCAACTCCAACGATTAAAAGAAGACCTAAACTTAATGCCATAATATTAGAAAAACTTGTTACAAATTTTTCTTCTCCTTCGCAATATCCCATTTTCATACCATTTATTATACTACCATCTTTTTCATTATATTTTTTTATCAGTGCTATCTGATTTTTAAATTTGTTCAAAAGTAATATCTTTTGATCTTCATTATAACTAACATATTCATTACTAATTTTCGTAATTTCTTCTTCCATCTCTTTAATACTTTTAGAATTTATTTCTCCACTAAAAAACTCCCCTATTTTTCTTTTAATCTCAATACCTTTTTTACCTTCCACCGCAACAACCCTATTTCCACTACCGTTTGTCACATAAATATCATTCCACTTATAATCAAAAAAATAAAAATATGTTAAATTTATAAACATAACCAACAAAAAAGTTGCCATTATGGATTTTCTTCTAAATAGTTTACGTAATTCTATTTTTAACAATTCTTTTGTCATGATTATATCTCCCTTCTATTTTCCATCTGTTTGTAATTTCCTAAAGTATTAAAATATAAGTATACATCATCTAAACAAGCGTGAACTTTTTGAGCATTCCCCCCCGGACACTCATTAGAAATCACCCTAGAAATAATTTTATCATTCTCATATCTTTGATTGCAAAGAATAACATGATTATTTTTTTCTATATCCTCACATTCCCAAATTTTTCCCTCTACACTTTTTAATATATTTTTTCTGCTTCCAGACACTAAAATTTTTCCCTGTTTCATTATCAAAATTTCATTTGCTACATATTCTATATCTTGTACAATATGGGTAGAAAGTAATATTATTCTCTTTTCAGAAATATTTGTTAATACATTACGAAAACTTCCTCTTTCTTCTGGATCTAATCCTACAGTTGGCTCATCTAAAATCAATACTTGAGGATTATTTAATAGAGCCTGTGCAATTCCTACACGTTGTCTCATACCTCCAGACAGTTCTCCCATTTTTTTGTTTTTTTCATTTACTAAATTAACAGCTTCTAAGACATAACTTATTTCTTCTCTTATTTTCTCTTTATCACACCCCTTAAGAATTCCAATAAAATGTATGAAGTCTTTCACCGAAAAATTCTCATAATATCCCATGTTTTGTGGTAATACACCTATTTTGGATCTATATTCACTTCGTTTCGCAAAAATATTTTCATGATTCCAAAATATTGTTCCCGCTGTCGGTTCTAAAATTGCACTTAGAATTTTTAACAAAGTTGTTTTTCCAGCTCCATTAGCTCCTAAAATTCCATATATACCTTCTTTAAATTCATAATTAAAGTCATCTATAGCCACTTGCTTTCCATATGTTTTCTTTATATTTTTAAGTTTTAATTCCATTACATTTACTCCTTTTAACTAATTAATAGTACAATTATATTATGCTATGATCAGATTTTATACTTTACATAATACTTGCATCATTCATTCTCGATTTCTTCAATAAATGACATAACTCTTGTTTTTTCTATTATTGACAAATATTCTAAGATATTCTCTACAGTAATTAGATCCATTATATCTTTAATCTTTTTATAAGAAAAATCATTAAAAATATTAGGTTCTCTATACAAAAACTCTTGTTTACTATATAATCTAAACATTTGGATAGTAATCCCATTTTTTTGGTATTGCTCAAAATAAAATTTAATTTTACTTTTAGTCTTTTCCAATCTAGAATGATTCAATTGTCTTTTTACTATCTCTACAAATTCCAATATACTAAAAACACTATTATATCCTTCTGTAAATTTTATATCTATAACTATATATTTCAAAGAAAGCGTAATATACTTGTATGATATTTTGATATCTTCTATTTGTTTTTCACTCAGTATAATATCTTCAATAAGTTTATCCGATAAAATTTGAACTAATTTTCCTTTAATATCACTTATAGTATATTTATATAGACATACAAGTTTCTGCCTCATATCTTTTATAAAAACTTTATCATGATCATACCTTATTTGATTCCCTATGTTAATATCTATGATTCTCTCTTGTTTACATTTTTCTTTTATCACATCTGGAATAAATGATATGAAACTTTCATAATCAATTTCTGTTACAGCTACCAGCAAAATTTTACAGTTATTCCAAAATTCTCTTTTAAATCTTTCTATCGTTTCTATAGATGCGTTTTCAATAGATTCCTTCTCACCCAATGGTATTTTTTGTACATTTCCTGCTGAAATAATTTCGGAGAACTCAGAAGTCATTTTTTTTCGAGGGTTAAATTCCTTAATCTCATTTAATACTTCCTTTTTAGCTTGTCTTAACACTGTTTCCCCAATATGTTCTTCAGTAAATACCCTCTTTATATTATCGAATATATTGATATATATATCATCTCCATTATTCTTAAAAAACAAAAAATCAAACTCTACATGATCAAATTCTGTATATGCTTGTACAGTACAATCTTTCTCTAATCTAAACATTTCTAACAAACAATGCTCTAATAAATGTGTATACCCACATTGTTCTCTTAACTCATTCACCGACCCTTGATCAAACACAAAGGATATATTGAAATTACTTCCTTGTGTTTTTATGTAATTTATAGTCATTGCAACCTCCATTCTACTTTTCACATAATTTTGTATGTCTTTAACATATCACTATAAAACCCTTTACATAAAGATAGCTCTTTAGGTGTTCCCTTTTGTACTATTTTTCCTTTATCTAATACAATAATTTCATCTATTAAATCAGGATCTATATAACGATGTGTGACAAAAACGCTTAAATTTTTTCGATTTAATTTTTGAAGATTATCATATAATTGTTTTTCTGCCATTATATCTAAGGATGCAGAAGGTTCATCCATAATTAAAACATCAAAATCCTTCATAAAACATCTAGACACCGCAACTCTCTGCCACTGTCCTCCTGACAGTTCCATCCCTTTAGTCCATTCCCTTTTTAATTGTGTATTATATTTATCAGGTAATTTTTCTATATATTGATCCAGTCCTACTCTTTTAGCCGCTTCTTTTATTAATTGTTCATTTTCCTTCTCTTGAATATTAGAAATGGCTATATTTTCTTTTATACTAAGTGGGTATTTAACAAATTCCTGGAATACACATCCAATCTTATTGTAAATTGATATAGTATTGAATTTTCTTATATCCTGTCCATTTATTAAAATTTTTCCTTCTGTTGCATAATACAGTCCACATAGAAGTTTAATTACTGTGGATTTCCCACTACCATTTGCCCCTATAATTGCATAATTTTTTCCTCTAACAAATCTCATATTTAACCTATTAATAATATTGCCCTCGGTTTTAGGATATTTAAAAGAAACATCTATAAACTCTATACTATTTATTTCTTCACTGAAATCCGGCTTTTCTATTACCCTAGCTTTTTGTTCACATATATTAAAAAAACTTTGCATGTATAGACAATCTTCACATGCTGTAGATAATACAGACAATAAATTCTTTAAAGAATTCTTTACACTATCTACCGCAGATATATTCATCATAATAGTTCCTATCATAACTTTATTCTTTATCCCAATTCCAATTACAACTCCTTTTAGAAGAATTGTACCTATATCATCAAAACACAACGTTGCTACATTCTCAAGTGTAATTTTTTTTTGAAGTTTTTTATCCTCTCCGATATTCTTTTTAAAAGATTTTTCTATTTTCTCTAATAAATAATATCCACTACCAAAAATTTTTATTTCTTTCAGGGAATCAGAATTTGTCAAAATTTTCTTTATTGCATTGATAAATCTATTTCTCTCGAATCGTCTATTATACACCTCATATAGTTTATTCATAATTCTATATCCCACATAAAATGCTGGTATAGATGTAACAATACATCCTAGCACAACGAACTTACTATATGGTAATAAAATCATTGCAGTCCCAATAAAGGCAGTAATATATTGTATAGAATTAACCAATATCTGCAAAATACTAAGACTTCTTGCTGCTGTTTCAGTATTTGCTTTTTCGATTTCGTTATACATATTTGAATTGTCAAATGTTTCCAATTTATACGATAATACTTTTTTAAAAATTAACTCTGCAATGTCCTTATTAATATAGTCACTATAAATATTTTGCACATACTGCATTAACGCCATAGCTAAACAATTTATTTGCTTAACTATCAAATAAATTATTATAATTTTAAAAAGTATATTAATATCTTGAATTGATACATTAGCTATTTTAATTATAGATTCAATTGAGTTAATTACATCTTTCCAAATATAAATTGTAATCGGAGTCGATATTCCTATGATTAAACTTAATACTACAGTAAAAAAAAGATATTGCGGCGATACTTTACATAACAGTTTTACTGTTTTATAATATGTCAATAACCAATTATATTTTTTTTTCATAAGTGCTTTAAAAGGGGAAGCTTACGCCTCCCCTTAACATTCCTTTCTTAGCTCTGCTGATCATGATAAACGTTGCTATTTGCATTTTTATTGTCTGTATTACTACTGCAAATACAACCACAACCAGGAATAAGTGGTACCCAAGCTCCGGCTTGTCCAATACCATGTGGTGCAATATTTTCATTACAAACACATTTGCAACCACAAGCTTTTGATTCCATTTCATCATTAGTTCTGTTAATTGGATTTACTACTTTTGTCATGCTACATACCTCCTATGTATTTAATAATTTATTTACAATTCCATTATGGAAATTGTATCTATGCCATAATTAATTCATTGAGCTTAGCCAATTTGCTAGGATTTTTTTCCAATACTTCATGATATAGTTTTAAATTTTCTTCAACTGAATTTCTAATCATTTTGCATACTTTACATTTTTCCTCTACATCTATACCATTTTTATTATAACACTCAGCATAGCACACCCTACATAATCGTATTGCCCAACACTTCTTACACTCATCTATTGATTTATCAGAATATTCTTTAACATAAAACTTCTTTATTGCCTCAATATTTATTCCGTCCTTTATGTTGCCAATGTTAGGTGAATTCTCTATTCTTTCACATAATAAAAACTCACCTTTAGTATTTACATAAATTCGTCGTGCTCCTGGAATACAACATGCATTAAAAGGATAGTTTGCTAAGGGAATGTCATATATGTATCGCTTTTGTATAGCTGTCAAAGCGTTTTCAATTTCGGATAAAAACAACCAACTTTTTTTATCTTGTTCTTCTGGAAGTGCCTTCTCTTCGTACTGTTTTTTCCCCCATGACCACATTGGATTTTCTAAAAACTCATTTTCTACTTTATCCTTTTCTTGTTTATTTTTTACTGGTAATGATCCAAAACGTACTGGTTCAAATTGAATACCAACATTTTCAGGTAACCATTCTAAGTTTTTGAAAAAATTATATATTTCTTCAACTTTTTCTTCTGTATATGGTGGACAAAATACACCGTTAATAGCTAACTGTTTCTCTACGTTATCTTTATTATTTTGAAACGCTCTAACTAAATTCTTTAATCCTTTTATAGCTCTATCAAATGTCCCTCTTCCATTAACATCCTTTCTATGTTCATCATGAATATGTTCAGGTCCATCTATGCTACACAGAATAGATATTCCTTTTATTCCTGAAAAATACTCTGCCATTTCTTCACTCATCAACGTACAATTAGTAGTAAACGAATATGTAACTTTCTTGTCACTTAATGCTTTTTTTGCATATTCTATACATTCCTTTATTAAGGAAAACCTCAGCAATGGTTCCCCTCCATAAAATGCTAAAGCAACTTCTTCCGATCCATGTTCTGCCAAGTAATCAATCGCAGCCAACGCTGTCTCTTTGCTCATATTTTCTGAATTAAAATTTCTGTTTTCTTCATATCCTTCGTTATAAATACAATACTCACAACGTAAATTGCAATTTCCTGTAACTTCTAGAATAATCTGTTGCACATTTTGATTAACCTGATGTGAGAGATCTTCATAAAATCCTCTATCATACAATTGCGCAATTGAAGGTGCCTGAAAAAGATGTTCTTTGACAGACACATCTAAGAATTCTTCTAATTCTTCACTTCTTATTAAGTTTTCACTTTTTCCAGTAAAAAATTTTTCTAACCATTCATAAACTACTGGTTCCATTTGTACGACTTTCCCAGTTCCAGTATCATAAAAATAGCAATTAGAATTAGTTCTAAATAACCTTCCTATTCTTGATAAATCCTTTTCTTCTTTTAGCTTGATTAGTGTATTTAATAACTCTTCCCTAGACTGTATAACTCCTTCCATACTCCAACTTCCTCCTTCGTTGATTTCTTGTTTTCAATTATAATACATGATTTTTTTTCTTGGTAGTTTTGGCTTTTATTGCTATATTTTGTCCTTTACATTAAATATTGCCTCTTACTTTTCGTAAGTGCTTAGTTTCGGGGTGGATTTTATCCACTCCGTTTCTGCTTTATAATTGTACCTAGGAAACGCAAGCGTTTTGCTCCATTTCGAGATTATAATGCAAGCGTTTTACTCTACTTGGAGGTTAACAATTATGAAAGCAAAACGTGTCAATCGTGAAGAACAGCTGAAACTTATTATGGAATACCGTTCCAGCGGTCTTTCTGATTACCAGTGGTGTGAAGCACATGGAATTCATGCTGCTACTTTTTACAACTGGGTCAGTAAGTTGCGAAAGATGGTATGACAATACCTAATTACGAGAGTAAGCACTCGGGAACCCCTGTTCATCAGGAAGTTGTCAAAGTAGATCTGGTTCCGGAACCAGCACCAGTTGCTACAATAATGGAGCAAAACACACGCATTCTAGCAACGCCTAACACTGATACTAGTGTTGCTATGGAAATCATGATAGGTAATTCTACCATTCGATTCTTTAATAACACTAATCCAGACTTAATCAGAACTACACTCCAAGTGGGACTTCATAAATCCGCAGGGAGTTGATAACGATATGCACATGGATATTGCCACTGTGGTTATGCCCGTCCGGGTGGGTACATACAAGGGCTTGGTGTCTGGGGAAATGTGCCTTGCAGAACTGCTCGCCCAGCTCCTGCGCCCGGTCTACGGTCAAGCCGTTATCTGTCCCGTCCCGTGGGTCAAAGCTGATGATATAGTGGTGGCTTTTCACATCTTCCCGTTTTTGGTTTTTCTCATAGCGGAGATTGGCTCGCATACAGACAACGGCGAAATCCTCGCCCTCGCAGTTAAGGGAAGAAATGCGGTAATCCTCCCTCGGTATCAGCCGCCCGTTTTCATCAAGGATGGGCTTCATGGTAAACTCGTCATGCTCAAATGTGAGATAGGCTTCCGCTGCGCCATAGTCGGCATTTTTAGA
>JAGZJH010000011.1 GCA_018365815.1 Erysipelotrichaceae bacterium | reverse complement strand
ATGTTTAAACTTGGTGTGGATATTTTATTACCTAATACTTTAAAATATCAATTAAAGGTAAATCGTCGTCAAAAAATAGAAGTAGGGTTAACTTCTAAATCCATTGAAACTGATGGGTATGGTTATGATGAGCTTAAAAATTAATATGCTATTGAAATGCAAAATCATGGTTACAACAATTAACTCTATCTCAATTAAAAAAAATCACAAAACTTATTTTAAATGCCAACAGTTTTGAAGAAATACAACTATCAGTCAAATAACTAAAAATCCCATGAAAAACAAAGTGAACTCAATTTATTAATTATTCAAATAATGAAAGTTTATTTCAAAATAAAAGGGGATTTTTAAATGAAATAATATTAAAATATACACTTATCGTTGGAGTATGATATAATGTAAACATATTATTGGGAGGAAATTATATGGAAAGGATTCAATTAGTTTTAGTTACTGGATTATCAGGTGCCGGAAAAACAAGTTGTATGGCAATTTTTGAAAATTTAGAATTTCAGTGTATTGATAATTATCCAATTGAATTATTAGAAGATTTTGCTAATCTATTAAAAACTTCATCTAACTATTCAAAAGTAGCTTTAGCAATTTCTTTAAATAATGCACTAAAGGCAACACGTATTTTATCTAATCTTGATTGGATAGATTTGCAAATTTTATTTTTAGATGCAGCAGATGATGTATTGTTGAAACGTTATAAACAAACACGACGAGCTCACCCATTACTAATTAGTGAACGTGCAGCTTCTTTAGAAGAAGCAATTAAATTTGAACGAGAAATTTCTTTGCCGGTTCAACGTACTTCAAGTAAAATTATCGATACAAGTATGCTTAAACCAAGTAAACTTCAAGCCATTATTGAAAATTATTATTTACGAAGTGAGACTGATCCTTTTAGAATTAGTTTTGTTTCATTTGGATACAAACATGGGATTCCTAAAGACTTAGATTTAATGTTTGATGTTCGTTTCTTGCCTAATCCTTTCTATATTGATGAATTAAGAGAGGGAACCGGGAATGATGAAGCTGTTTATAATTATGTAATTGAAAAAGAAGAAACGCAAGAATTTATTCGACGAATGATTCCTATGTTAGATTATTTATTTAAAAATTTTGAACTTGAAGGTAGAATGCACTTAGTAGTAGGGATTGGTTGTACTGGAGGACAACATCGCTCAGTCACTTTAACAAATTATTTTGCAGATTACTATTCAAAATATTATCAAGTTCATCGTTTACATCGGGATGCTGATCATTAAGGAGGGATTATGTGATTTCATTTTCACGAACTGTTAAGGAAGAAATTGTATTTAATGATTTTGATGAATGTTGTGGCAAAGCACTTCTAGCAGCAATTATAAAAATCAGTGGCACATTATCATTATCTCATCATGGTTTAACAATAGATATACGTACAGAAAACGCTAAAATTGCTTCAAAAGTTCATAAACTTTTAAAAGAAATTTATAAACCAACAATAGAATTTAAAGTCTCACGAAAAATGAAACTAAAAAAAAATAACATATACACAGTTCGAGTAACAAAAGCGAGGGAAATTCTTGATGATTTAGGACTTTTTTCTGGAATAGGTTTAACAGATGTTCCACAAGGTGCAATTGTTTCAAAACAATGTTGTAAACGTGCATTTTTAGCCGGTGCATTTTTAGCTACAGGAAGTGTGAATCATCCTTCTACTGCAAATTACCATTTAGAAATTTCAGTGGCAAACGAAGAATTAGCGTTGTTTATCCAATATTTAATGAATACTTTTGAACTGAATGCTAAAATCATCACTCGACGTACAAGATATATTATTTATATAAAATCAGCAGAAAAAATAGGTGATTTTTTAGGGTTAGTAGGTGCATCAAGTTCTTACATGTCATTTGAATCTATACGTATAGACCGTGATTTCATCAACAACATCAACCGTTTGGAAAATTGTGAGATTGCTAATGAAATGAAAACGATGAATGCTGCTAATCAGCAGTTAAATGATATTAAATATATTCAAGAGACTGTAGGCTTAGAATTATTTGATGAAAAAACGCGTGAGATTGCATATACACGTTTAGAAAATCCGGATTTAAGTTTAAATGAACTGGCAATTGTATATGAAGAAAAATATGGTGATAAAATATCTAAATCAGGATTGCATCGTCGTTTTAAAAAAATTAACGAAGAAGTATCAAAATTAAAGGCGATGAATGAATGACTATGAATGTAGAAGAAAAATTTGGGAAACGAGTACGCGCATTACGAATGCAAAGAAAATGGTCGCAAGAAGAACTTTCTTTTCGTTGTGGTGTATCAAAAAATTATATCTCTGATGTTGAAAGAGGAACACGAAATGTTTCACTTAAAGCAATTGAAAAAATTGCCAATGGATTAGAGGTAGAAATAATGGAACTTTTCTATTAGTTCACATTAAGTTTATTTAACCATGATAATCTATGAAAAAAGGAAGTGATATAAGTGAGTGGATTTTTATATGTTCTTATAGGTGTACTTTTAATGATGTTAGTGCTAAGTTTTTTCGCAAGATTTTTTTGGCTATTTATATTAATCTATTTAGTTATTGTAGCAGTTAAGATTATTAAAGGAATATTTTTTACAGACAACCCAAAAAACTCTAAACATTATCAAACTTCTGATGATTACAATACATACAACTCAAATTATAATCAAGATTATTCAAGTTATCACTCTTCAAATAGCAATGGTGATATAATCGAAGCAGACTATACAGTGATTGATGAAACGGAGAATCATTAATTATTAAGCAGATAGAATATATTTTATCTGCTTTTACCTTGTTTGAAAGATTATTTATTGTATAATTAAACTATGAAAGAGAGGGGTCGAAATGAAAGTTTGGGAAATAATTGAGGCAACAAACGGAATTTTAATTAGTGGTGAATTATCTCAAGACATTCAAGGATTTTGTCAGGATACACGAAAAATAAAACCTAAAGATATGTATATTCCATTAGTAGGAGAAGTTTTTGATGGTCATGATTTTATTGATGAGGCATTTAAACAAGGGGCGAGTGCAATTATCACTTCACGTCATGAAAGTTATCCTCAAGATAAAACTGTTATTTTTGTAAAAGATACTTTAAAAGCTTTACAAGAAATGGCTTCTTATCTAAGAAATAATAGAGATGTTAAGGTGGTTGCAATTACTGGTAGTGTTGGAAAAACCAGTACCAAAGATATGGTGGCAAGTGTGATTGCAACACGTTATAAAACTTTAAAAACACAAGGAAATTATAATAACCATATTGGTCTTCCTTTAACAATGCTTAATTATCATGGTGAAGAAGTGATGGTTTTAGAGATGGGAATGAGTCATTTAGGAGAAATTCATTTATTAAGTCAAATTGCTAAACCTGATTATGCAATCATCACAAATGTTGGAACAGCTCATATAGGTAACTTAGGTTCAAGAGAAAATATTTTACGTGCAAAGTTAGAAATTATAGATGGAATGAATGAAGGCGGAAAGTTAGTCGTAAATAATGATAATGATTTACTTCATGAATATGCTTTGACACATGAAGTCATTACCTTTGGAATTGAAAATTCCTCTTCATATCAAGCTAAAGAAACGGTGATATTACCGCATTTAAGCACATTTGAATATAATAATCAAACCATTGAAGTGAATGTACCGGGTAGTCATTTTATACTCAACGCATTGGCTTCTATTGCAGTGGGGGATTTACTTCATATTCCTATCCATCAAATAATTTCTGGTATCGAATCTTTTGAATTAACGAAAAAAAGAATGGATTTTGTTAATCTAAATCATGGCATAACTTTAATTGATGGCACATATAATGCTAACTTAGACTCAATGCTTTCAAGTATTGATGTGCTTTCTAAATACGAAAATCGTAAAGTTGTTATTTTAGCAGATATGCTTGAATTAGGTGAATTTAGTGAAGATTTACATCGACAAGTTGGACATATTTTAAGTGAAAAGAAAATAGATTTAGTGTTATGTGTGGGCAAAGAATCAAGGTTTATTGTAGATAGTGCTAAAAGAAATGGAATAGAAAATGTATATTATTTTCAATCAAACCAAGATTTAATAAAGAAAATAGACCAATTTCTACAACCCAATGATGTGATTTTAGCAAAAGGTTCACAAGGTATGCATCTTATTGAAATCACTCAATATTTAAAAGAAAATTATCGTTAAAAATATAAATTAAATATTACAAACTAATCATTTACTGAGTTTAAGTAAATGATTTTCATTAAACAAAGTTTAGTGGCTAAAAATAAATAAAAAAGAGTGCTTTTTTTAAGACGAGTGGTATAATATTTAACATAATGATAAAAGAAAAGGATAGTGACTATGGATAAATTAAACTTATTAGTTGTTTTAGGAGGACAATCGACTGAACATACCATCTCAAGAATGTCCGCAACGTCAATATATAAATATTTAAATAAAGATAAATATAAAATTACTAAAGTAGGGATAGATTTAAACGGACAATGGTATATTTTAGATGATAGTATCAATGATTTTACAAAAGAGCAATGGCTAACGAATAGTCAAATAGTAAAAGATGTTTATCGATTAATTAAAGAACATGATGTAGTATTTCCGATTCTTCATGGAATGTATGGTGAAGACGGGACAATTCAAGGTTTATTTGAACTAACAAAAGTACCTTATGTGGGGTGTAGAGTATTAGACTCAAGTATTTCAATGGATAAAATATATACAAAAAAAATACTACAACTAGCAGGAATAAA
Organism: Erysipelotrichaceae bacterium; assembly: GCA_018365815.1. Classification (GTDB taxonomy): domain Bacteria; phylum Bacillota_I; class Bacilli_A; order Erysipelotrichales; family Coprobacillaceae; genus Beduini. The sequence continues at coordinate 59,943 of JAGZJH010000011.1, read as the reverse complement.
ACAAGTTAAATCTGTTTATGTTAAGAAAAAATACGACGATACATTTATTGTGGTTAATGATGACTTAACAGAAACAAATGATATTGAAGGTGTAATTAGTCAATTTATTGGTTATCCATGCTTTGTAAAAGCATCAAGATCTGGTTCATCAGTAGGGTGTTATAAAGTGAGTGATGCTAGTGAACTAATGACCAAAATTATTAACGCTTCTAAATACGATCGAAAAATTGTTGTGGAAGAAGGCATTGATTGTATTGAATTAGAATGTGCAGTTTTAGGTAATGACAATCCTCAGGCTTCATTAGTTGGTGAAATCTTGCCAGCTGGTGAATTTTATACTTTTGAATCTAAATATGAAGATGAAAATTCAGATACAATTGTTCCTGCCCGTGTGAGTGAAGAAATTACAAAATATATTCGAGAAACAGCAGTTAAAGTATTTAAAGCAGTAGATGGACATGGGTTAGCAAGAGTTGACTTTTTCCTAGATAAAAAAACAGGTGAAGTTTATCTTAATGAATTAAATACTTTACCTGGTTTTACAAAAATAAGTATGTATCCTAAATTATGGGAAGCCACTGGAATTCCATATAGTGAATTATTAGATCGACTAATTGAATTGGCATTTGAAAAGTAATCTATTTTAGATTACTTTTTTTTAAATAAGTGCTATACTATAAGTAGAAGATAGCTTCATTTAACAAAGAAAATAAGTATAGAATTTTAAATGGGAGGTTTTGACGATGAAGGAAAAAACTACTTTTAAAATGAAATTTACTTTATCCAATGTATTGATTACTGGTATGGTGACTTTTACAATATTACTTTTATTTAATCTAACAAATCAAGTAATGTTAACAACTTTCATGCTTATTTTCTTAACTGTTTTAGGGTATAAAAGTGTTTATAGCCAATATAAAAATGAAGCTGAATGTGCCTTAGATGCTTTAGTATGTCTGAGTTTAATTGTATTAAGTTTGATCTTTTCAAGATTAACAATTACAGGAGTTGCTTTGTTTAGTATTGGTATTTTTTTAATGATGATGAGTGACTTTGAAATGAGCGAAGATGACGTTCTATCGTTAATGATTGTTTTAATTTTAGTCGTTTTACTTAAAACATTAGGGGCACAAACATTAATTTTTATTCCAATGATTTATGGACTAAAGGTTATTTATTCTTAAAATAGAGGAGTATTCCTCTATTTTTTTAGTGTGTCGGGTATGGCGTGAATTCAGTTGGAGATAAACCAGCCACAGGTAGTTACCACCAAGTGTAGTGAACCACAAGCCGTTAATAGTGATGTTATGGGTGAAGGAAGTGATGTAACAATTCTTTTAATCGTACGAACAGAAACTTGATGAGGGCTAAATGGTGGATAAACTATTATAGGATAGGAAGTACGAAAAACTGCATAGAAGAATTTGGACAATGGTGCAGTGGAAGAAACCAAAAACGATTTATAGAAATCGAATGAAACTCAATAAAGCGTGTAGATGCAACTTTAGTGACGAAGAAATCTATAAATGTGCTAATACAAGATTAGGGTGGTATAGAAGAAGTAAGCTAAAAGTAGTAAACTGTATACTATCACCAAAACTACTAAGCATGGAAAAGGAACTAACCCCGGTTTAGTCAATCCCCTTAACTACTATCTTAAGAGTTTGTAATTTCGATATAAATGTAGAGCCGTATACGAGACCAGTATGTGCAGTTCAATGGAAGAGGCAATAAATCTTGAATTTATTTCTCTATCCTATTATCTAAAATAAAATATTTATAAAAAGTGAAATAGATACTTTAATTGATGATAATTTCTTTTTTTGTATTTTAAACGCAAATAAAATAAATTATGGTAAAATAAAGTTAAATAAACTAATAGGGGGTAAGACCAATGGAACTCTTAGAAAGAATTAAAATGTATGAACCGCTATTTGATCAATGGAATATAGAAGAATTACTAATAGTTAGTGGAGATATTGCATGGTTTCGTGTGAGTAATACATATAAGGACGTTGATCCTAAGGTAATGAAAGTTAAAACAATTTATGCACGACAAGAATTAGAATCGCAAGAATTAATTAATGATTTGGAATATTCATTACATAGAGTTTTAGAACAATATAATATAAAAAATATAGAAATGACCAATTATCTTGATGAAGAACATTATTATATTGAAGAAGGATCAAAAATTATTGGAATAGATGTTTGTTTACTTACAAACTTAAATAATATTGAAGAAACATTAGAAGTTCCTAAAACTGTTGAAGGTATCTATGATTTAGGAATTAAATATTTTTTTGGAGAAGATGTTGTTCAAGATGAAGTGAAAGCGGTGGAATATTTTAATACTGCTTCTAATCAAGGATATGCTCCGGCACAATGTACATTAGGATATTGTTATGAAACGGGTCAAGGAGTTGAACGTGATTTAAAACAAGCAATAAAGTATTATACACTTTCAGCTAATCAAGATTATGATACAGCACAATGTAATTTAGGATATTGTTATGAAGTAGGATTAGGTGTAGAAGTAGATTATGTAAAAGCACGTACCTATTATGCACAATCGGTTGAACATGGTAATTATAGAGCAATGTGTAATTTAGGACAGTTGTATGAATTTGGTTTAGGAGGTAGTCAAGATGTAAAAAAAGCATTTGAATTATATCAACAATCTGCTAAAGGTGATTATCCTGTCGCTAAATGTGCTTTAGGCGCATGTTATGAATTTGGTATTTATGTAGAGGTTGATTTAAAAGAAGCAAGTAATTGGTATCAACAAGCAGCAGATCAAGGATATGAACGGGCTCAGTTTAATTTAGCGTATTTGTATGAGTTTGGAACTGGAGTAAAGCAAAGTTATGAAACAGCTATTTATTGGTATCAAGAAGCTGCTCGTAATGGCTATATTCCTGCATATTGCAATTTAGCTTATTTATATGAAGCTGGGGCAGGTGTTGACCAAGACTTTAAAAAAGCAAGAGAGTTATATCAAATTGCGGTAAATTATAATTATCCACGAGCATTATTTAATTTAAGTAATATGTACGAACATGGTCGAGGAGGAGAAGTTGACAACCAAAAAGCTATTGAGTTATGTTTAGAAGCAGCAAGATTAGGTTACCCTTCTGCACAATGTAAATGTGGTTATTTATATGAAGTTGGCCATCTAGTTTCACAAGATTTAAACAAAGCATTTGCATATTATCAAGAAGCAGCTAAACAAAATGATCCTTTTGGTCTTTATAATCTAGGAATTTGTTATATTCAAGAAATTGGTACACCTAAAAATGAACAAAAAGCCGTAGAATGTTATCAAAAGGCCGCTGATTTAGGTTTTTCTAGAGCTATTGTGGAATTAGGATATTGTTATGAAGTAGGAATTGGATGTCGAGCTGATACTAAAAAAGCAATTTCTTTATATCAACAAGCCGCTAATTTGGATGATGAAATAGGTCAATGTAATTTAGCGTTTTGTTATGAGATGGGAATTGGTTGTTCAATTGATTATGAAAAAGCATTTTATTGGTATCAAAAATCAGCCGCCCAAGGATATCCACGAGCCATCTATAACTTAGGATATTGTTATGAAGCCGGATTAAGTGTAGAAGCAGATATTTCTAAAGCTATATCTTATTATCAAAAGGCCGCGGATTTAAATTATAAAGAGGCTTACTGTAGTTTAGGATATTGTTATGAAGTAGGGATAGGAGTAGAAAAAAATACTGATTTAGCTGTTCAAAATTACCAAAAAGCAATTGAACTTAATTCAGCACGCGCGATGTGCAATATGGCTTATTTATATGAAAATGGAATAGGTTGCAAAAAGAATGTAAAAAAAGCTTTTGAATTATATGAAAAATCTGCAGAACTTGGTTATGCAAGAGCACAATTTAATTTAGGATATAGTTATGACTTTGGTGATGGTGTGGAAATTGATTATGATAAAGCATTGTTTTATTATCAAGAAGCCACAAAACAAGATTATCCAAGTGCAATTGTAAATTTAGCGATGATGTATGATCGAGGAAAAGGTGTTGAAACCAATTATGAAATTGCAGCCAATTATTTAAAAAAAGCCGCAGATTTAGGAGATATGCGTGGTCAATGTGAGTATGGTTATCGTTTGGATATAGGTAAAGGAGTTCAACAAGATAAAGCAAAAGCCAATGAATATTATTTATTATCAGCAAAACAAGGATTTACTCGAGCGATGTATAATTTAGCATGTAGTTATGACTTTGCGGATGGTATTGAACAAAATTACAAAGAAGCTGCTTATTGGTATCAAAAAGCACTGGATAATGATTTTATAGTTGCATGTAATAATTTAGGAGTTTTATATGAATACGGTCATGGAATTAACCAAGATTTAAAAAAAGCCTTTGAACTTTATTTAAAAGCAGCAAATAATGATGATGCCAATGGGTGTTTTAATCTAGCGAATTGTTATTTGTCAGGTAAAGGGGTATCTAAGGATATCGAAAAAGCAAAACAATGGTTTAAAAAAGCGGACGAACTTGGACACTCTCGAGCGAAAGAATCACTAAAAAAATTAAGTAAAAAAACTGGAACTTTTAAACATATTTTCACAAAAAAATAACCTAAAATCCACTTTTAAAATTAAAATTAATGGTATAGTAATGAATGTAAATTAAAATATAGGTAAGGGGTAATTATGAAAAAAATTTTCTTTTTTGATATTGATGGAACTTTGATTGATTGTAATAGAGGATTAATAGAGATTAGTAAGGGTAATCAGGCGGCAATTAAAGCTTTACAAAATAAAGGACATTTGGTTTTTATTGCAACTGGTCGTACAAAATGTTTTATTGTTGATCCGATTCGTCAATTTCCATTTGATGGATTTGTTGTATGTAATGGAGGATATATTGAATATAATCAAAAATGTTTAAGTCAAAAGATGATGGATTTAGAAGCGATTAAGTATTTGGTTTCATTTTGTCGTGAACATGGTTTTGATTATTATTTGGAAAGTTATGATACAATTTATGTAAATGATCTAACTTCAAAACGAGTGTTAGATTTTGCTTCAAGATGGGAAATGAAATTAGAGACAATGTGTGATCAGTTTGATCTTGAAAAAATTAAAGTACACATTGCTATGATTGTAGCAAATAGTGAAGAGGATTTTGCGCTAATTGAACAAAAATTGTCTTTATATTTTGATGTTGCTCGTCATCCTCATCAGTTATCATTTGATATTAATATCAAAGGTGTTAATAAAGGAACTGCAATTTTAGAATTGATTCAACGTTTAAATATTGAATTAAAAGATACTTATGCTTTTGGAGATGGTTTAAATGATATAGAAATGATTGAAACAGTAGGCCATGGAATTGCGATGGGAAATGCTTTAGAGGTATTAAAAGAAAAAGCAGATGATGTATGTGAAGATGTATTAAATGATGGAATTAGTAAAACCCTTAAAAGGTATAAAATTATTGATTAAAATGAGTAAAATTATGAGTATATTTAATGTGTTTTCAACGATTAAAAAAAACAATTAATTGTAAGCGCTTGAAGTAAATTCTTGTCAAAAAAGGTATTGTATTTTTTTTCACAAGATGATAAACTAGCAATGTAATCAAATTAATATTTTCACAAAATGTGACGGAGGTGTATTTATGGCTGAAAAAAAAGTAGCCAAAAAAGAAGAAATGACTAATGAACAAATTGACCAATATGTTGATGGTTTAGTTCAAAAAGCATTAGTGTCTTTAGAAAAATTTAGACGTTTAGATCAAGAAGCAGTAGATTATATCGTTGCGAAATGTTCTGTTGCGGGATTAGATCAACACGGTGTATTAGCAGAAGCAGCTGTTCAAGAAACTGGTAGAGGTGTTTTTGAAGATAAAGCTGTTAAAAATTTATTTGCTTGTGAATATGTGACTTCAAATTTACGTCATTTAAAAACTGTAGGAGTAATTAATGAAGATCCAATTACAGGAATTACAGAAATCGCTGAACCAGTAGGTGTTGTTTGTGGGATTGTTCCAACAACTAACCCAACTTCAACTGTAATTTTCAAATCTTTAATTGCATTAAAAACTAGAAACCCAATTATCTTCTCATTCCACCCTTCAGCTCAACAATGTTCTAAGTTAGCTGCTATTTGTATGAGAGATGCAGCTGTTGCTGCTGGGGCTCCAGAAGATTGTATTCAATTTTTAGATTTACCATTCCCATCAATGTATGCGACTACTTCATTAATGAACAACGAAGGTGTTGCAACAATTTTAGCAACTGGTGGTAATGCAATGGTTAAAGCTGCTTATTCTTGCGGTAAACCTGCATTAGGTGTAGGTGCAGGTAACGTGCCTTCTTATTTAGAAAAAACTTGTGTCATTAAACGTGCAGTTAATGATGTTATTTTATCTAAATCATTTGATAATGGTATGATTTGTGCTTCTGAACAAGCTGCAATTATCGATCATGAAATTTATGATGAAGTATTAACTGAAATGAAACGTTTCAAAACTTACTTTGTAAATGAAAAAGAAAAAGCAATGTTAGAAAACTTTATGTTTGGAACAGCAGCTTATACTGACAAAGTAAATGAAGCAAAATTAAATCCAAATGTTGTAGGTAAACCAGCAACTTGGATCGCTGAACAAGCAGGATTTAAAGTACCAGAAGATACACAAATCATCTGTGCTGAATGTAAAGAAGTTGGTCCAAATGAACCATTAACAAGAGAAAAATTATCTCCTGTATTAGCAATTTTAAAAGCTGAATCAACTGATGATGGTATCGCTAAATCAGCAGCAATGGTTGAATTTAACGGTTTAGGACACTCTGCTGCAATTCATACTCAAGATCATGAAATTAGCTTAAGATTTGGTAGAGAGTGTAAAGCAATTCGTGTGATTGAAAATGCACCATCTACATTTGGAGGAATCGGTTCAGTTTATAATGCATTCATTCCTTCATTAACTTTAGGTTGTGGATCTTATGGTAGAAACTCTGTTTCAAACAACGTAAGTGCTGTCAACTTATTAAATATTAAAAGAATCGGGAGACGTAACAACAATATGCAATGGGTTAAACTTCCACCAAAAATTTATTTTGAAAAAAATTCAATCAAATACTTAACTGATATGAAAGAATTAGAAAAAGCAATGATCATAACTGATCGTGGTATGTATAACTTAGGTTATGTTGCTAAAATCGAAGATGTTATCAGAAGAAGAAGAAATAAAGTAGACATCGAATTATTCTTTGATGTTGAACCAGATCCAAGTGTTGAAACAGTAAAAAAAGGTGTTGAATTAATGAATAAATTCCAACCTGATGTTATCATCGCTTTAGGTGGAGGTTCTTCAATGGATGCTGCAAAAGTAATGTGGTTATTACATGAACATCCAGAAGTAAACTTTGATGATATTAAACAAAAATTCATGGACATTAGAAAACGTGCATTCAAATTCCCAGAATTAGGTAAGAAAACAAGATTAATCTGTATTCCAACTACTTCAGGAACAGGTTCAGAAGTAACACCATTTGCGGTTATTACTGATAGAGAAGCAAATAAAAAATATCCATTAACTGACTATGCATTAACTCCAACTGTAGCGATTGTCGATCCAGAATTTGCATTAAGTATGCCAGCTTCTATTGCTGCTGATACTGGTGTAGACGTATTAACTCATGCGGTTGAAGCTTATGTATCAATCTTAGCATCTGATTTTACTGATGGTTGGGCTAAACAAGCAGTTAAATTAGTATTTGATTACTTAGAAAGATCTGTTAAAAACGGTAAAAATGATCCGGAAGCAAGAGAAAAAATGCACAATGCTGCAACTATCGCAGGTATGGCATTCGCTAATGCATTCTTAGGTATGAACCACTCATTAGCACATAAAATCGGTGGGGAATTCCATGTGCCTCATGGACGTACAAACGCTATCTTATTACCTCATGTAATTAGATATAACGGAACTATTCCAACTAAATTAAATATTTGGCCAAAAATTGAAAACTATAAAGCTGATGTTAAATATATGGAATTAGCACAATTAATTGGTTTAAATCCAAAAACTCCTGAAGAAGGTGTAAAAATGTTTGCTGATGCTTGTGAAAAATTATGTGAAGCTGTTGGAATTCCATCTAACTTCAAGTCTCAAGGTATTAGCAAAGAAGCATGGAGTGAAGCAACTCATAGAATGGCTATGAATGCTTACGAAGATCAATGTTCACCAGCTAACCCAAGAATGCCAATGGTTAAAGATATGGAAGCAATCTTAACTTTAACTTATGACTATGAAAGACCAACTACAGGTGCTAAAAAATAACATTTAAAAACAAAAGATCTGCCTTAAGCAGATCTTTTTTTATGGTAATTAAAAAAACATATGAGGATTAAAAAAGAAGGTTTAAATAATTGTGCGTTTTAAAAAGACAAGTATTTAATATTGGTAGGGCTATTTATCAAAAATGATTAAATAAAATATTTTTTTACATGCTTAATTAATCATTATGATAAAAAAATCATTTCATGATTTAAACTGCGTATTATGATTAGTAAATATAATTAAGGCATTTTAAAAAAAACTTGATCCTCATCTTATATTAAAGGATTAATCAAAATAAATATTAAAAAATAGTTTTAAAATTACAAACATCAATGTAATTTAAACTAAGATGAGTTTATAGTTTTGATTAGTTCATAAATTTGAACTATTATTTTATTTTAAAATAAGTTATTTTCATGGTATACTAAAACTAATTAAGGAGGAGTGGCATGAGAAAAATAATTTCATTAATATCGTTTATTCTTTTTATGTGTACGTTATTTTTTCAAATTTACGTGGCTGCAAATCCGGTAATTAGTTTTAGAGTTTATCAAAAAATTGGAATAGTAGCATTAGAAGTATTTTTTTTGACTTTATCACTTTTAACTTCTTTGACAATTACTCATGATAAAAAAGAACGGAAAGAAAATATTAGATTAGTGTTGTGGATTATATTTTTAATGTATATCGGAAATATGATTTTTTTATTGTTTTTTGATAAAGATTTTGGACGTAATATTATATTTAGAAATGGTGATGTTTTTTATCAAGCGATTAATAAAATTAATTTAAAACCAATGCAAATGATTAGAGATTATGTGAGTGCCTATCATCATGGTAACATTCTTTTTGCTCATCTAGTCACAAATCTTGTGGGAAATATTATTATATTTGCACCTTTAGGTATCTTATTACCTAGTTTATTTAAATCAATGAATAAATGGGTTAATTATGCACTATTAGTCGCAGTTTTAATTATTACAAGTGAATTTATGCAGTATTATTTAAGTGTGGGAGTCTGTGATATTGATGATTTTATTTTAAATTTTAGTGGTGCAATGGTTGTTTATGGATTTTTAAAAATCCCTTGGATTAACCGTTTGTGGCAAAGATTTATCAATCAAGAAAAGTAGGTGATCTAAATGTCGTCTAAAGAAACAAGAGTGGATTTAAAATCAAGTTCAATGATGATTTCTGGTATTTTATTATCTATTTCAGGAATAATCATTATGATTACACGTGAGAAGCTGGTTTTTACCCTTATTCAATTAATTTCAGCATTTTTAATTGTGTCGAGTACAATCGAGTTAGCATTACTTGTTTTAGGAAGAAAAGATCATAAACATATTTCTCTTTCTTCTTCGATGATTGGAATTATAATTGGGCTGATTGTTTTACTTTTTACAACTATTCCAGTTTCAATTATTGTAATTTTATTTGGGATATATGGTGTATGTAATGGCGTAGCAAAACTAATTACTTATTATTTATATAAAAAAGACCAGATTAAAGGACGTTTGATTTTATTAATTGATAGTTTATTATTTATAATTTTAAGTTTGTCAATTATTTTTTCGCCAATTCATTATGCTGGTCAATTATTTTTCTTAATAGGTCTCTATGCACTTACACTCGGTTATACATATATTCGAGATAGTTTGTCAGATATTGTTCCCACATCTGCTAAAACTAGATTTAAACGTCGTATTCGAGTAAATTTACCTATTTTTTTAGTCGCAATTATTCCTTATCGTATGCTTAATATCATTAATCATTACTTGTCTGATTATGATGATGATGGAAAAGTTACTGAATTTGTGGAAAGTAAAGTAGATGAAAAACCTGATTTAGAAGTCTTAATTCATGTGACTAAAGATGGATATGGAACATTGGGACACGTAGATTTAGTCATTAAAGACCAAGTTATTTCTTATGGAAACTATGATACTTCCTCTTTTCATTTATTTGAAGCAATAGGTGATGGAATTCTATTTACTGCACCAAAACAAGAATATATCGCATTTTGCATTGAACATAGTAAAAAAACATTGTTTAGTTTTGGTCTTAAATTAGATGATGAACAATATGAAAGGGTAATTGAAAAACTTAGAGAAATTGAAAAGCGTTTATATCGTTGGTATACTCCTTATGAATTAGAACAAACTAAAACTAAAAAATATGATGATTATCCAAGTTTATTAGTTAAAGAAGCCAATGCGAAACTTTTTAAATTTAATAAAAGCCGTTTTAAAACGTATTTTGTACTAAGTACAAATTGTGTATTATTAGTTGATAGTGTTTTAGGGAAAGCGGGAACTGATTTATTAAATATTAATGGAGTAATTACTCCGGGAACTTATTATGATTATTTTGATCGAGAATTTTATAAAAAAAATAGCATGGTGATTAGTAAAAAAATTTATAAATAGGAGGTTTATATGAAATTAGTTATTTTTATTTTAAATAATCCTGATTTAATGGAAGATTTTTTAGAATCGTTATATCATCATGGAATTTGTGGTGGAACTATTTTAGATAGTATGGGAATGGCAAAAAAAATCAGCGATTACAATAATGCTGATTTAGTCAGTGTATTAAAACAGTTATTTATTATTCCTCGTGATTCAAATAAAACATTTTTATTTTGTTTAAAAGATGAACAATTATCAGTTTTTAAAGAAATAGTGAATAAAGTTACCGGTGGATTAGATCAACCTAATAGCGGTGTTTTAATGGTTTTACCACTTCTTGAAGTAGAGGGAAGCTTTATTAAAAGATAAAAACATTAAATTAAATGATAATGTTTAAGTGCATATTCAATACCATTATCATCAACATCTTTAGTGACAAATTCAACAGCCGCTAAAACTTCTTGTGGGCTATTTGCCATCGCAATACTATGTTGAACATAATTAAGCATTTCTAAATCATTCATGCTATCCCCAAAACAATAACTATGATGATAAGAGACATTGAGATAGTTTAATATATACTCAATCCCCGTGGCTTTTGAAAATCCTAATGGAATACATTCATTAAAATTTTTATCACGTTTAATAAAATGAAAATATTGTGAAGCAAATTGATAAAATTGATTTGCTTCACTTTTTTCATCTTCCCAAATACTCATCTTATCAAAACAAACCACATCTTCTTGCCAAGTATGATGTGTTTCAATTTTATCTTTAGCATAATTTTGTTTAATTTCTTCAATATGTAAAAAAGTATTATCCTTATCAAAATATACAGCCTCTTTGCCTTCAAGTAGACCATACATATGATAAGTTTTGAGTTTTTCAATAACTGTATGGCATAATTTAGGATCAATACTGTGATGAAAAATGACTTTGTTGTTTAATTCTATATATGTTCCACAACCACAGATGATACCATCATAACGAATAGATTTAATCTGTGGACTAATCGTAGAATAAGGGCGTCCGGTGTTAAGAATAATTAAATGTCCGTTTTCTTGTGCCTTTTTTAATGCGTTTAAAGTATTTTGAGATATTATATGTGTCTTTTCACTCATTAAAGTCCCATCAATATCAAAGAAAAGTAAACTTTTAGCCATGCTTATGACCTCCTTTGAGTATATTATAAAATGTAATTAAAAAAAGTGCGACATTTATTTGAATAAAAAGAACATTTGTTTTAAACTCATATTAAAGAGGTGGTTTGATGATTCAAAATATTATATTTGATATGGGAAATGTACTAGTGACTTATGATCCTAAATCAGTTTGCAAAAATTATTTTAATGAAAGTGACGTGAAGCAAGTCTTAAAAGTAGTGTTTCAAAGTGAGCAGTGGCTTCAACTTGATGAGGGTACAATAAGTGAAGAAGCAGCTTTAAATATTATGTTATCAAGACTTGAAAGTAGATTACATCAACAAACAATTAAAATGTTTAATGAATGGCATTATTATTTAAAACCTAAAAAAGAGATGCTTGAAGTGGTTAAACGATTAGCAAGTCAAGGTTATCATTTATATTTGTTATCAAATGCCGGTGTTCGTTTTGAGGTGTTTTATCAAAATATAGAAGCAATTTCTTACATGGAAGGAATGGTTATCTCTTCAAGAGTGCAATGTAATAAACCAAATGCAAAAATTTATAAAATATTATGTCAAAAGTATCGTTTAAATCCTGGAGAATGTTTTTTTATAGATGATTATAAAGAAAATATTGATGCGGCAAATAAATTAGGAATAAGAGGTTATGTTTTTGATGGTAATGTTGATAGTTTATTAAGGTGTATGCGTAGTTTAAAAATTGAAATTTAAACATAGGCTTGACATGGAGTGAACTTTAAGGTGTATCATCGAGTTGACTTTAAATATTTATTTTGATTTTATATTATTTTTTTAATATAATATTTTATTGAAATGGAGGGATTAGATTGTATAAAATTTTAAAGAAAGAAAAATTAAATGATGTTGTTGAGTTAATGGAAATTAAAGCTCCAAATGTATCAAGAAAATGTGAAGCAGGGCAGTTTATTATATTAAGAGCAAGCGAAGATGGGGAACGTATTCCTTTAACCATTGCTGATTTTGATCGTGAAAAAGAAACGATTACAATTATTTACCAAATTGTTGGTTTTTCAACAAAACAGTTATCGAAACTAAATGTGGGTGATGATTTAGTGAATTTTGTAGGTCCTTTAGGAGTACCGACAACTTTACATCAATCTCATCAAGTAATTGGTGTTGCAGGTGGAGTCGGAGCTGCACCATTGTATCCACAACTTCATGCATTAGCAAAAATGGGAGTAGAAGTAGATGTTATCATTGGTGGAAGAAGTAAAGATTACATTATTTGGAAAGATAAATTTGAACAATTTTGTCGTCATGTTTATATTGCAACTGATGATGGAAGTTTAGGAACAAAAGGATTTGTTACTCAAGTATTACAAGAGCTTATTGATCAAGGAAATCAATTTGATGAAGTTATTGCGATTGGTCCTGTTCCAATGATGAAAGCAGTTGTGGGAGTGACTAAACCTCATGAAATTAAAACTTCTGTTTCGTTAAATCCAATTATGATAGATGGAACTGGAATGTGTGGTTGTTGTCGCGTAAGTGTTGATGGGAAAATCAAATTTGCTTGTGTAGATGGTCCTGATTTTGATGGGTTATTAGTTGATTTTGATGAGTTAATGAACCGTCAAAGAATGTTTAAAGAAGAAGAACATCAAGTAGATGAAAATTCAAATCATATTTGTAATCTTATGGGAGGTGCTAATCATGCCTAATTTGTCTTTAGAAAAAGTTAAAATGAAAGAATTAGAGCCTAATATTAGAAATACAAATTTTGAAGAAGTGGCTTGTGGTTATACACTAGAACAAGCAATGGAAGAAGCATCACGTTGTTTAAATTGCAAACATAAACCATGTATGAATGGGTGTCCGGTAGGAGTACCGATTCCTGAGTTTATTTCTCATGTCGTCAAAGGTGAAATCGAAGAGGCTTATCAAACAATTACTAGAGAAAATGCTTTACCTGCAATTTGTGGACGTGTTTGCCCACAAGAAAATCAATGTGAGGGAAAATGTGTGCGTGCAATTAAGGGTGAATCTGTTGGAATTGGGCGATTAGAACGATTTGTTGCGGATTATCATAATGCAAAAGCTAATTATTCAACAACAAAAATAACTTCTAATCATCGTAAAGTTGCTGTGATTGGTTCAGGTCCGGCAGGAATTACTTGTGCCGGTGAACTTGCGAAAAAGGGATATGAGGTGACTGTTTTTGAAGCACTTCATAAAGTTGGAGGAGTATTAGTTTATGGTATTCCTGAATTTAGATTACCTAAAGATTTAGTTCAAAAAGAAGTTGACCAAGTTAAGGCGATGGGCGTTAAATTTGAAACGAATGTGGTAGTCGGAAGATCAATTACTATTGATGAACTTCAAGAAGAAGGATTCGAAGCGATTTTTATCGGTAGTGGTGCTGGGTTACCTCGTTTTCAAGGAATTCCGGGAGAAAATTTAAATGGAGTTTATGCTGCCAATGAATTTTTAACACGTGTAAATTTAATGAAAGGTTATGAGTTCCCTAAACACCCTACACCAATAAAAGTCAGTGAAACAGTTTGTGTGATCGGTGCCGGAAATGTAGCGATGGACGCAGCAAGAACTGCAAAACGTTTAGGGGCTAAAAATGTTTATATCGTTTATCGTCGTGGTGAAGAAGAAATTCCTGCTCGTCAAGAAGAAGTGCATCACGCTAAAGAAGAAGGAATTATATTTAAATTGCTAACTAATCCAGTAAAAATTGAAGGTGAAGACGGTTGGGTGAAAGCAATGGAATGTGTTGAAATGGAATTAGGAGAACCTGATGAAAGTGGAAGAAGACGTCCAGTAGTGAAAGAAGGTTCTAATTTTAAAATTGAAACTGGAACAATTATTGTTTCCATTGGTCAAAGTCCAAATCCTTTAATTCGTCAAACGACACCGGGACTTGAAACACAAAAATGGGGTGGAATTATTGTGGATGAAAAAACGATGAAAACAAGTAAAGATAATGTTTATGCCGGTGGTGATGTGGTTACTGGTGCAGCTACTGTTATTTTAGCAATGGGGGCTGGTAAAAAAGCAGCCCAAGCCATCGATGAGGCACTTTCAAAAGAAGATGTTGATTAGAACTGCTACACTTGATGATGCTAAAGAGTTATTAGACATCTATACGCCCTATGTTATCAATACTGATATTACATTTGAATATGATGTTCCTTCATTAGACGTGTTTAAAAACAGAATGGCAACAGTTTTAAAAAAATTTCCGTATTTAGTGGCTTTAAATGAAGATGAAAAAATTATCGGTTATGCTTATGCTAGTGAATATCGTAGTCGACAAGCATATCAATATGTTTGTGAATTATCTATATATATTGATCAAGCATATCGACATCAGCATGTAGGAACTTTGCTGTATAGGCGTTTAATAGAAATATTAAAAGAACTTCATTACCAAAAAGTA
Organism: Erysipelotrichaceae bacterium; assembly: GCA_018365815.1. GTDB lineage: Bacteria > Bacillota_I > Bacilli_A > Erysipelotrichales > Coprobacillaceae > Beduini. Next base: position 44,637 of record JAGZJH010000011.1, on the reverse strand, counting down.
TATGCTTGTATTACTTATCCCAATGAAGACAGTATTGCTTTTCATGAAAAATTAGGTTTTAGTCAAATTGGTTATTTTAAAGAATGTGGATTTAAACATGACCATTGGTTAGATATGGTTTGGTTAGAAAAACGTATTAATTTAAAAGAAGAACGTTTAAATATTATCAATTATAGAGACTTTCGATAACGGAAGTCTTTTATTATTTAAAATTATTGACGAATTTGATAATATGTGTTACTGTATTAGTGTACTAATACAGTAGGAGGAAATAATATGGAAGATAATTTAATTGAAATCAAAGATCTCACTAAGCGATATGGCCATAAAATTGCTTTAAATAAAATAAATTTATCATTACAAGGTGGGAAGATAATTGGATTGCTTGGTCCAAATGGAAGTGGTAAAACAACTTTAATCAAAGTATTAAATTGTTTACTAAAAGATTATACAGGAGGAGTGTTGGTGGATCATATGCCTTTAGGGGTTCACTCTAAAGAAGTTATTTCTTATTTACCAGATGAATCATATTTTCAAGATTGGATGAAAGCTAGGGATTTATTAAATATGTTTAAAGACTTGTATCAAGATTTTGATTATGATAATTGTTTAGCTTTGTTAAATAAATTTAACTTAACACCGGATATGAAGATTAAATCAATGTCAAAAGGAATGAAAGAAAAATTTCAACTGAGTTTGGTAATGTCAAGAAATGCTAAGATTTATATTTTAGATGAACCGATTGCCGGTGTTGATCCAGCTGCTAGAGAAGTGATTTTAGATGTTATTTTAAACAACTATTCTCCAGATTCAATTGTATTAATTTCAACGCATTTAATTAGTGATTTAGAGACCATTTTCGATGAGGTAGTTTTTATTAAAGAAGGAAATATAATACTACATGAAAATACTGAAACATTAAGAATGGAACGTCATCAATCTATTGATGAAATATTTAGGGAGGTATTTAGATGTTAAAGTTATTAAAATATGAATTACTTAGTTCATACCGACAATTTTTTGCGACATTTACTATCTTTTTGGTTTTGAGTTTAGCTACACCTTTTTTACCTAAACAAATTTCTAATATATTAACAGGATTATTAATGTGTGCCGTATTTGGTATTTCGATGGCAGTGCAAGTCAATATTTGTTTAAATTATAATAAATCGATGTTTAAACAACCTGGTTATTTAACTTTAACTTTACCGGTTTCTACAACGAAAGTTGTTTTAGCCAAAATCATTTCTTCATTTATTTGGAATATCGTTGCAACCATTGTTTTAGGAATTGGACTTGTTTTAATGACCGGTGTATTAGGTTATGTCAATATTTTTGAATTTTTTGATATATTATTTAAGTCTATAGGTCAATTTTTGAGTTATGCAACATTTGATACTTACATGGATTTATTGTTGAGTTTATTATTCTTATTGTCTTCATTGCTTCTGTTTTTAATCTCTGTTTATTGTGTTATTAGTTTTACACATACAAAATATGTTCCTAAGTATAAATTTGTAATAGGAATTATTGTATATGTTGTTTTATCTACTTTATTTTCAATGTTTTTAGATTCTGATTTAATATGTATGATAATAGTGCCGTTATCTTATCAAATGAGCATGTTAATGGGAAGTATTTTGTTTATAGTTATTGGTGTAGGGTTATTTGCGTTAAATAATTATTTTATTAATTATAAAATTGAAATAGAATAGGTGAGGTGTATGAAGTTTAATCCCAATTTACCAATTTATTTGCAAGTGATGGATGAAATAAAAAAAGAAATTGTGACACAAGTTTATTTGCCACAACAAAAAATTCCGTCAGTTCGTGAATTAGCGCTTAAATATAATGTTAATCCTAATACAATTCAAAAGGCTTTAAGTGAATTAGAAAGAGAAGAATTACTAAGAAGTGAAAGGGCAATAGGGCGTTTTGTAACAGATAATTTAGAGGTTATTGAACAGTTACGTATTTCTTTATCTACAGATGCTGTCAAAGAATATGTCACAAAAATGGAAATTTTAGGATTTAGTCGTGAAGAAATGGCAAAAGTTGTAGAGGAATATGAAACAAAGTAATAAAAAAATGCTACGAAAGTAGCATTTTAGTTTAGTCTTTTTATTGTATGTAATGTTAAAATGATGGTTACAATAAATGATGTAAGATCCGCCACTGGTACAGCAAAGAAAATCCCGTATAGTCCAAATAATTCAGAAAGAATTAAAATCATTGGAATTAAAACAATTAATTGTCTTAATAAAGTTAAAACACTAGCCTGTTTTACTTGTCCGATAGCTTGGAAAAAATTTGAACAACAGATTTGTACACCAATAATTGGTAAACACATAAACCAAATACGTAAAGCAGTTTTTCCTAAGTTAATAATTTCAGTTTCTTTGTTGAAAGATGTAATGATAATTTCTGGAAATAACATAATGGCGATAAATCCAACTATAGAAATAAAAGTTCCGGCTAAACAAGCTAATTTTAAAGTTTCTTTGACACGATCATTTTGTTTAGCCCCATAGTTAAAACTAATTAAAGGTTGTTGACCTTGGGTTAAACCAGTAATAGGCATTAATAAAATTGTTTGAACACTTGTGATAATTCCTACTGTTGAAATGGCAATATCACCACCATATCTGATTAATGCACTGTTTAATATGATATTTAATATACTATTTGAAAATTGCATTAAAAAAGCCGGAATACCTGTAGTTAAAATACGTTTAATATAGTGAAAATGCGGGATCATTGCTTTAAATTCAATTGGAATAAGACAACGCTTACTAAATAAAAAGGCTAATTGCCAAATCATACTTAAAAATTGTCCACCAATTGTAGCCCATGCGGCTCCTTCCATTCCCATGTTGAATTTCACAATTAAGATATAATCAAAAACGATATTAAATCCTGCTCCAAGTAACATTGAAACCATTGCGTTTTTAGGATTTCCTTGAGCACGTGAGAAGTTATTTCCACACATACTGATACATTGAAAAATAGCTCCGTATAAAATAATACTTAAATAGGCTTTAGCGTGAGGCATAACTGCTTCACTTGCTCCTAAAATACTTAAAATAGGTTCAATAAAGATATTTCCTAAAATAGTGAAGATTGCTCCAAAAAAGATAGTGATTGTTAAAGCATTACCGATATACATTGCAGCATCTTTTTCTTTTTTTGCACCTAAACTAATTGAAAAACAAGTTGCTCCTCCTACAGCACACATTAAACTTAGTGCCATTAATATTAAAGTGAGCGGATAACTAACAGTAATTCCCGCAAGTCCAAGTGAACCTAGGTGAGGGGCATTACCAATAAACATTCTATCTACAATATTATAAATAGCATTGACTAACATTCCAATCATTGCTGGAATTGAAAATTTAATTAAAAGTTGTGAAATTTTACCTGTTCCCATTTCATTTTTTTCCATTTAATCGCCTCCTTAACATATCGATTCTATCATAAAACAGTATGTCGGTAAATAACAAATTTAAAATGAGTGAGTAAAAAAAAGGAGAAAATATGCTTTTAAAGAAATGATTTGTTCATGTTTTATGGTAATAATGATATAATTGAAAAAAAGGAAGGTGGATAGATATGTCTTATCAATTACATGTTGCTAGTTTCAATATTGCTTCTGCTTTACAACCTAATATTCAAGAAATAAATCTATTGCTTAAAGATTTTCAAATAGATTTTGTGGGGTTACAAGAGGTGGATTGACATACAAAACGAAATCTATTGAATATGATGGAAACTTTTATTAATTTAAAAGAATTCTCATTTAGGAGTTTTTTAAATCAATTGATTTTGAAAATGGGGATTATGGTATGGGGTGTTTATCTAAATTTCCTATACTAGAAAAATCCGGTGGAACACTTTATAGTGAAACGTTAGAGGAAAAACGAGTTTGGCAACGTAATGTGATTCAAATTAATAATAAAAATATTACAATTTATAATACTCATTTAACTCATGAAAATATTGATATTCGAAAAATTCAAATGATTGAATTATTAAATCTATTAAACAATGATTCGATTGAATATAAAATTATAACTGGAGATTTTAATATAGATCAAGATAAAAACGAAATTTTGATGATGACAGAGGATTATAATATCGTTAATGGGCATTCGCAAAAGTGGTTTAATACTTATCTTTTGTATAATGAAAAGATGAAAAATTATGCTATTGATAATATTATTTATAGTAAGAATATTAAAATGAATGATGTGAAAGTAGTGGATAATGAATTATCAGATCATGCTTTAATGTATGCTGATTTTGAAATTATACAATAGGATATCATCGGTATAAATATAAAGATGAGCAATAATTTGTAATCAAAGCCTATAACTTTAATAAATAGGGAGGGTTTAATGAAATTAAAAATAGGGCAATGGATAATCATTGTCCTATTTGTTTACACTAAGATAGTATAAATTGTATATATGTGAAATATCAATTTTATTCAATTGGTTCTTGATAAAAACGTCCATCTATTTTAATAGATTTTGTAATATTAATAAAAGCCTTTTGATCGATAGATTTTACAAATTCAATTACATCTTTAACTTCATTAGCTGAAACAACAGTATATAATAAAGTACGATCTTCATCTAAATAACACCCTTTACCATCAAAACGAGTAATCCCATGATGTGTATAAGTTAAGAGTTGTTTTTCAAGTGAACTTGGATTGGATGTAATAATAAGCATTGTTACTCGTTTATTATTTTGATGTAATTGTTCAATAATTTGTGTAGAAACAAATTGGAAAATAATTGAATACAAAGCAGCCTCAAATCCAAATAAAATACCAGAACTTGCTAAAATGATAGTGTTTAAACCTAAAACTAAATTCCATGAAGAAGTGTTGAATTTATTTGATAAATAAACAGCAATAAAGTCTGTTCCACCGCTTGAAGCATTTCCGGCTAAAGCAATTGAAATGGATAGACCATTGAAAATTCCACCAAAAACTGCGACTAATAACGGATCAGAAGTAATGGCAATATTTGGAATTATATCGACTAAAAATGAGTTTAATATAATCATTAAAACAGAATATGAAGTAAATTTTTTACCAATCGTTTTAAAGCCGATATATACCGGTATGGCATTTAAGCCAATGTTTACAAAAGAATAAGGTAAATTAATGTTAAAAAATTCTAAACCAATTCTTTGAAGTAATAGTGATAGACCAGTTACTCCACCGGGTAATAAATTACCTGCACGAACAAATGTTTTGATATTGATTGACATAATTAATGAAGCAATAAGTACACAAATAATTGAGCGTAAATGTTTTTGTTTACGTGATGCTTTCATTGATTTTGCATAAACCATGATTTTATTTTCTCCCCCTAATTTATTTTTTTTTATTATAGAATTGTGTAGAGAAAAATACAATCATTATTTTAAAAAATATAAAAAGGCTACTTGAAATAGCCTTAAGTGATTAGATTTTCATTTGTTTTAAAACTTCGCTAACTAGTTTTACTAAGTTTTTACCTGCTAAAGCAGCGGCTTCCATTACTTCTTCATGTGATAATTGAGTTTTTCCAAGTCCAGCAGCTTTATTAGTCACTAAAGAAATTCCTAATGTTTTCATTGCGCAATGTCTTGCAACAATGGCTTCGGGAACTGTTGACATTCCTACCATGTCTATTCCACAAGTTTTAAGCATTCTAATTTCAGCAGGTGTTTCATACATTGGTCCTGGGAAAAAACAATAAACCCCACTTTTGACTTCAATAGTTAATTGTTTGGCTACCTCTTTAGTTAATGATTTTAGTTCTTTTGAATAAACTTCAGTCATATCTTTAAAACGAGGACCGAATTCATCTAAATTAGGACCACGTAAAATACTAGGTGCAAAAACCCCTACATGATCTTCGATAATTGAAATGTCTCCCGGTTCTAAATAATCTGCAATTCCACCACAAGCATTAGTGACAATTAAATGTTCAATACCAAGTTTTTTAAATACACGTATCGGTAAACCACTTAATTGAATGTCATGCCCTTCATAGTAATGAAAACGTCCATTCATGATAATGACATTTTTATTTGAAATTTTTCCGATAACTAATTGTCCAGCATGTGAAGCAATTGTTGGTTCTGGAAAGTGTGGAATATCTTTATAGTCAATAATGATAGGATTTTCTACGGTATTAGCTAAAGGGCCTAGTCCAGATCCTAAAATAATTGCGACTTCAGGAACAAATGGTAATTTTTCTTGAATATAAGCAGTTGCTTCGTTAATTTTATTAATCATTTTAACTCTCCTTTTTTTAGTATTATAACATTATTCTTAATGATTATGCAATTTACAACATTAAAAATAAAAAATATATTTTTAATGTTTTATTAAAGAAGCGAGAGATATTTTATTGTATAATATATTACAAGAGAGGTACTATTATGGAAAAATCAACATTTAATTTAAACGATTATTTATTAAACGAAAGTAGGGTATTTAGAGATCCTATTCATAATTATATCCATGTTAATCATTTGGTATTTTGGCGGTTAATTAACACAAAAGAAATTCAAAGATTACGACGAATTAAACAATTAGGTGGTACTTTTATGGTTTACCAAAGTGCGGAACATTCACGTTTTACACATTCACTTGGAGTTTATGAAACAACAAGACGTATGATCGAAGAAACGCCAATAAATCATTATTTAAATGACTATGAAAAAATGACTGTACTTTGTGCGGCTTTATGTCATGATTTAGGACATGGACCCTATTCACATTCATTTGAACAAGTCTTTTTAACAAATCATGAAAAAATAACCGTTGATATTATTTTAGGAAATACGGAAGTTAATCGTGTACTATCCACTTATCATTTAGATTTACCTAAAGATGTCGCAAGTGTGATTGAAAAAAAACATAAAAATAAAGTTTTAGTGCAGATGATTTCCAGTCAGTTAGATGCTGATCGTATGGATTATTTATTGCGTGATTCTTACTTTTCTGGAACGACTTATGGCAACTTTGATTTATCTAGAATTTTAAGAACTTTACGCATTGTTGATCATCGTATTGTATTTAAATATTCAGGGGTACAAGCAATTGAAAATTATATTCTAGCTCGTTATCATATGTACTGGCAAGTGTATTATCATCCTACTGCTCGTGCATATGAACAAATTTTATTGAATATTTTTAAACGTATGGAAGATTTATATCGCGAACATTATCAATTTGAAACAGATTTGAAATTTCTATTGCCTTTTTTAAATGATAAATGGGATTATCAAGATTATTTAATTTTAGATGAAGCGGTCATTCAATTTTATTTTAGATGCTTTACTTATGAAAAAGATCCTATTCTTAGTGATTTAGCGTCACGTTTTTTAGATCGTCATTTATTTAAACATGAAGACTACTTGTCTAATGATATGATGAATGATTACCAAATTAAGGCAACAAAACAACAATTTGATCCCCGTTATTATATTTTAACTGATAATCAACAACAAATTCCTTATAAACATTATGGAACTGAAGGAATGATCGAAGATATAAAAATTATTATGGACGACCAAACGACAAGAGATTTACCGGAAGTTTCTGAAATTGTAGATGCTATTGTGAAAAGTAAACGTAAAAAAACAGATCAAAAAATTTATTTTCCTAAAGAATTAAAATAGCTTTGAATTTATATTAACAAACCATGACTGAAAAGTGATGGTTTTTTTACATAGATTACTTAACCTTATCTGTAATCCCTACCATTTTAACAAGCATAACTTATTCTTTACAAAAGGTTAAAAGAGAATTTTATATTTTAATTAGATTTAACCTTGGTCCCCTTAGAATTTAATAATGTATTGTTATAATGACATAGTCACAAATAAGTGATAAATTGTAAAAAAACGGGGGAGAATATGTCAGAAATTGTACTCAAAAATGTGAAGAAATCTTACGATCAAGCACATACAGTGATCGAAGATTTAAATTTAGTCATTAAATCAGGAAGTTTTACTGTTTTAGTCGGTCCATCTGGTTGTGGTAAATCGACGACATTAAGAATGATTGCCGGACTAGAAGAAATTAGTGAAGGTGAATTATATATTGATGGCGAGTTAATGAATAATGTAGAACCGGGTAACCGAGATATTGCGATGGTTTTTCAAAATTATGCCCTTTATCCAACGATGAGTGTCAGAGGAAATATCGAATTTGGTTTAATCAATGCGAAAGTTCCTAAAGAAACACGTGATGAATTGATTGATGAAATTACTGAAATTGTAGGTTTAAAGGAATATTTAGATAAAAAACCTTCACAATTATCAGGTGGACAACGTCAACGTGTGGCACTTGCTAGAGCGATGGTCAAAAAACCTAAAGTTTTTTTAATGGACGAACCGCTTAGTAATTTAGATGCGAAGTTAAGAAATCAAATGCGTTCTGAATTAATTGAATTACATCATCGTTTAAAAACAACTTTTGTTTATGTGACTCATGATCAAACAGAAGCCTTATCAATGGCAACAGATATTGTTTTAATGGAAAAAGGAAAAATTCGTCAACATGACAGTGCTCAAAATATTTATAACCACCCAAAAAATATTTTTACAGCACAATTTATCGGGACACCGGAGATGAATATTATTGATCGACACAAAATTGCGTCACAGTTAAAATTATCTCAAGATGTCGGGTATATTGGATTTAGACCTTCAAAAGTTAAATTCATTGATCAAAAGTATGAAAGTAAAGCTAATGATTTTAAGTTTAAAGGTCAAGTTATTACAAGAGAAATGTTAGGTTCTGAAATTATATATCGTATGAATACAGATTTTGGTGTAATCAATGTTAAAGCATTTAGTGATACAGATTTACAAATAGATGATGAAGTGGAATTAGTATTAGCTTATGATAATATCCATTTCTTTGATCAAAATAAAGAGAGTATAGAACGATGAAAAAATTAAAACCATATTTATTTATTGCACCAGCATTGATTATATTTTTGATTTTTTCAATCTATCCTATCTTTAATATGATCGGATTAAGTTTTTATGAATGGGATTTTATCTCACCAACAAAAGTGTTTGTGGGATTTAAAAATTATGTGAACTTATTTAAAGATGCTGAGTTTTTTCAAACTTTAACGAATACGATTGTTTATATGGTATTAACAGTAGGAATTGGTTTGATTTTAGGAATATTCTTAGCGTTATTTTTAAAAAAAGATACTAAAGTCAATAAATTTATGCAAAGTATTATCTTTTCACCTTATATTGTTTCATTAGCTTCGGTTTCATTTTTATGGATGTGGTTGATGAATACAGACTTTGGATTAATTAATTATATTTTATCAATTTTTAATATTCCGGCTATTGATTGGTTAGGAAGTCCTAAAATTGCTTTATTTTCGCTGGTGATTATTTCAGTGTGGAAAACATTGGGATACAACACGATTATTATTTTATCTGCTTTACAAAGTATTCCAAAGTATTTATATGAAGCCGCTTCATTAGATCGCGCCAATAAAAAACAAGTCTTTTTTAAGATTACATTACCTATGATTTCACCGACACTTTTCTTTTTAACGATTGTCAATATCATCGCTTCTTTTAAAGTGTTTGATACTATTCAAATCATTACACAAGGAGGACCACAAAATAGTACCAATACTTTAGTTTATTCATTATATGAATATGGATTTAAGTTTTATAAAATTGGTTATGCCTCAACTATCGGAGTGGTGTTATTGGTGATTATTTCAGTGTTTACAGTTATTTATTTTAAATTATTATCAAAGAAAGTTCATTATCAATAGGAGGTTAAGATGAAACAGGTTAAAAAATTACCAAGATTATTAATGAATGTACTATTGTTTTTAATCTTTTTCTTTCCATTTTACTGGATGGTGATTACCTCTTTAAAAACATTAGGTGAAACAGTCACTTTTCCACCTAGTATGTGGCCGGAGGTATTACAATGGGAAAACTTTCAACGTGCATTTGAAGCCATTCCTTTTATGAAATATCTAGGAAATAGTGTGATTGTGACAGTGAGTGTTTTAGTATTACAAATGCTTACGATCATTCCGGCTGCTTATGCATTTGCACGTTATAAATTTAAAGGCAGTAATTTATTATTCGGTTTAATTATGGTCACAATGATGATCCCATCACAATTAGTGTTCTTACCATTATTTGTAATGTTTTCAAAGATTGGATTAATCAACAAATTACCAAGTTTAATATTACCGTTTGCTTCGAGTGCTTTTGGAATATTTATGTTAAGACAAACATTTAAACAAGTTCCTAAAGAACTCATCGAAGCCGCTAAATTAGACAAAGCCAGTGAATTTAAAATCATTACTAAAATTATGTTACCACTAGCTAGACCAACTTTAACGACGTTAGCGTTGTTAACATTTATTAACACATGGAATGATTACTTTTGGCCATTAGTTTTAACGACAAATGATGTGGCTAGAACATTACCGGTAGGGATTGCTTCACTCAGAAATATTGAAAGTGGCATTAATTATCATGTGTTAATGGCAGGAAATGTGATGTTAGTTATTCCAATTCTAATCGCTTTTATATTAGCACAAAAACAAATTATTAAAGCATTTACTTATATGGGAGATAAATAGGAGAAATTATATGAAACAACAATTTTTAAAAAAATCTTTAATTTGTTTATTATCAGCAATGACTTTAGTAGGGTGTTCTTCAGGGAGTCCTAAAACAACGGATTCAAATGTGACTGAATTAAAATTTTGGTACTCTTGGCAAGATAAAGTGGCGGAAAATAACTTAGAATTAACTCAAAAGTTTAATGATACAATAGGAAAAGAAAATAATATTAAAATTGTAGCTGAATATCAAGGGACATATGACGATTTACATGCTAAATTACAAAGTGCGTTTGTGGCTAATGAACAACCGGCGATTTCAGTGATGGAAATAGCAAGTATTAAAACCTTTGCTTCATCTGGTATGCTAGAGACATTAGATAGTTATATTAGTGATGAAAAAGAAAGTAATTTTTTTGAAGGGTTGATGGAAAACTCTTATGTGGATTCAAAATTATATGGCGTACCTTATTTAAGAAGCACACCGATTTTCTATTACAACAAAACTTTATTTGAACAAGCAGGAATTGAAAAAGCCCCTGAAAATTGGGACGAATTAAAAGAAGCTTCTAAAAAATTAGAAAGCATTGGAGTTAAAGGATTTGGATTTATTAATGACGTATGGCATTTTGAAGCTTTAGCTAAAGGAAATGGTGGAAATACAGTAAGCGATGATGAAACAACTGCGATTTTTAATCAACCAGAAGCAAAAGCGGTTGTGGATTATTTAAAAGAGGGGATTGCTAATTATAATTTTAAATATTATAGTGGTAATAATGCAAGTGATACATTAGCCACAGAACAAATGAATCAAAAAGTAGGGATGTGGATTGCTTCAACTGGAAGTTTAAATAATACTTTAGATATTGCAAGTCAAAATGGATATGAAGTAGGGACTGCATTTATTCCTTGTGGAAAATCTTATAGTGTTCCTACTGGAGGGTGTAATTTAGTCATGACTTCTAAATTAACTGACAAACAAAAAGAAGCTGCAGCAATGTTTATTAACTTTATGACAGATGAAGAGCAAGTCATTTACTCACATCAAAAAACAGGATATTTACCAACAACAAAAACATCAGTACAATCACCTGAAATTACTGCTTTATTTGAAAAAACTCCACAATTTAAAGTCGCTCTAGATCAATTAGAATACAGTAATGGACGACCAATGAATAAAGGATACACTGAAGCAAGTAAAGTTTATACAAATGCTTTAGATCAAATTTTTACAACAGATGTTGATGTTCAATCTACGTTAGATAAAGCGGCAAGTGAAGCCACTACATTATTAAAAGAGGGTCAATAGAATGAAAAAAATAGCAATTATAAGTGTAGATTCATTGTTTACTAGTGATTTAGATCATATTAAAGAGTTTGAGGGATTTAGTGAAATACTTAGCGATTGTGTTTTGGTGAAAAATATAGAATGCATTTATCCAACTTTAACTTACCCATGTCATACCACTATTATGAGTGGGTGTACGCCTCAAAAACATGGGATTATTCATAATGAAAAATTAGATCCGGTTATTAATAATGCAAAGTGGTTTTGGGATTATCGAGATATTAAGGTCAAGACATTATTTGACTACGCTAAAGAAAATGGACTTAAAACTGCTGCCTTTTCTTGGCCAGTGACTGCCAATGGACCCATTGATATTTTACTTCCGGAAACGTGGACTTTAGCATATGAAAAAGAAAATTCTGCCATTAATTTAGGAGCTTCTTTATTAGGAAAAAAATTATATCAAAAATATGCGCATTTATTAGATTGGAAAGATAATTTACAATTAGATACATTTGCTCTAGAATGTGCAAAAGACGCTATTATTAACGAAAAACCAGATGTCTTATTCATTCATCAAGCGACTTTAGACCACGCAAGACATGTTTATGGTACAAGCCATGAAGAAGTGACTAAAGCACATCGATTACATGGAAAATGGATTAAAGACATTATTGAGGCTTATAAAAAAGCAGGAACTTTTGAAGACACGACTTTTATTATTCTAGGAGATCATGGTCAATTAGATATTAATCAAGTGGTAAGTATCAATCAAATGTTTTTAAACTATGGATTATTAAGTGTAGATCAAAATAATGTTATTCAAGATTATCAAGCGTATTGTCAATCTGCCGGTATTTCGGCTCATGTATATGTAAAAGATAAAAGTGTTAAAAATCAAGTGTTAGAAATATTAAATATCGCTAAAGATATGGGATATATTGAAAAAATATTCACTAAAGAGCAAGCAAATGAGATGGGATTAGATGGCGATTTTGAATTTGTGATTGAAGGGGCAAGTGGAACTTCGATTTCTAATTTAACTAACCATAAAATTCTTCAACAATTTAATGATGATGATTATAAAAATTCAAAAGCCACTCATGGGCATTTACCTACTATTGGCGATAAGCCACCAATGATTATCTATCACTCTCAATTACCTCAACAGGTCATTGATTATGCTAAGTTAGTTGATGAATTTCCAACGATGATGAAATTATTAGGTTTACCTATTCCTGATGATATTGATGGACATTCGTTAGTCTAACTAAAAAGCCGATTTCTCGGCTTTTTTATTCTTTTAAAAACCAATAAGGACTACCGTTTGGGTTTAAATCACCGGTAACTGGGTTAATCATTCTTTCTTCAATATTCTCATTAAGCTCATACCACTGTCCAGTTAAAAATACATTCGTGGCATCAAACCAAATCTCTTTAGCGATTTTGCGATCATTATAACTTTCTAAAGGTTGATTATCATCAAATCCCACCCAACTGGCACAAACAATATTAGGATTATAACCGACAACAATACTATCAAAATCACTTGTTCCACTTTTGGCAGCAAAAAGTTGTTCACGTTTGTATTTAAGCATCGTTGGAGAAGTATAAGAAACACATTTTTCATCAAAAGTAGAAGTCAGTAATTGGTTTAAAATAAGGCAAGTGGTTTCATCTAATAATTGTGTCGGTGTTTGTTGATAAGTATATAACACTTTCCCTTTGGAATCTTCAATTTTTTCTATACAATAAGGTTTCGCATACAAGCCTTTAGATGCAAAAGTAGCATAAATTTGTGCAATGTCATAAACCGATCCCGTAAAAGTTCCCAAGGCAAGAGAGGCATCAGGTGTAATATGCGTATAACCGAAAGCTTTAAGTTGATTTGCTAAAGTTTCCTCACCTAAAAATAAATGTGTTTTCATAGCATAAATATTATCAGATAAACTAATAGCACTAGCTAAAGTGATTTTGCCTTTGGCATATAAATCACCAAAATTAGTAGGTGCATACTCCATACCATTCGCAAGTTTAAATACAGTAGGTTCACTTAAAAATGAAGTGGTAGGATCAAAACCGCTTTTTATAGCACTATAATACAACAATGGTTTAATGGTAGAAGCAACTTGCCTGGTGGCGTGTTTTGCACGGTTAAATTGTGAAGTTTGGTAATTTTTACCTCCGGCTAATGCTTTGATTTTAAATGTAAAAGGTTCAATTAAAATACTTGAGCATTGTAAATTTTCTACCGTCATTTTGTTTTGAATTGAAGAATTTAATGCATTTTGAGTAGTTTGGTCTAATGAGGTGTAAATTTTTAGCCCTTGATTTAAAAATTCAGTCGTATAAAACCCTAAATCTTTTAACTCTTCAATGACAGTATCTTTATAGTACATTAAAGTTTCATTCATTGTTGTTGTGGGATTTTTAGAAAGTATCACAGCTTGGTTAACAAGTGTTGTATAAGTAGCTTCATCGATTTTATTTTGTGATTTTAAAGCATCTAAAACAAGTGATTGGCGATGTTTGGAATTATCATAGTCAATTAATGGTGAATAAAGATTAGGCCCGTTAATTACTCCGGCTAGTAAAGAAGCTTCATTTAAATCAAGTTCTAAAGCGGTTTTATTAAAAAAATACTTAGCCGCGTTTTCAATACCATAAATTCCATGTCCAAAATAAACAGTATTAATGTATCCTTCTAAAATTTCATCTTTAGAATAATGAGTTTCAATTTGCATCGTGTAAAATGCTTCTTCAATTTTACGTTTCCATGTCACTTCATTAGTTAGATACAAATTACGAGCATATTGTTGTGTAATGGTACTTGCACCTTGTGTGCGGGAAGTCGTTAAGTTACTATAAATTGCTCGCATAATTCCTTTTAAATCAAAACCATGGTGGTTGTAAAAATTTTGATCTTCAATAGCGATAATACTGTCAATAAAATATGGTGAAACATTTTCTAAATCGATATAAGTTCCACTGTTTTCATGATTGGCTTGATAAAAGATTTGTTGTTTATCATCAAGCATTTCAATATATGAACTTTTCCCAATGGCAGGTTTACCTGATAAATAAGCAATGACATATGCACTTATAAATGCAGCGATACTAAAAAGTGTAATAGATATTAATATTTTTGTTATTTTTTTCATTTTTATCACCCCACAATACAATTTTGACCAGAATTGTGTATAATATACATGGTGATAAAAATGTATAGAATTGTGAAAGTGAAATATCATAGTATTATGATTAATGATGATCAAAAAGAAAGTGTGAGCTTTGATGCAAATGGAACACTTTATAAAAATGATAAAGGAAATCATCTTTTTTTTAAATCAAAAGAGGATATAGAATTTGAAATCAGTTATACTGATACAAAATTAGCATTAAGGCAAAATAACAGTATTTTAAAATTTGATATCAATGAGATATTAACAAATCGCTATCATACAACTTATGGTGATTTTTTATTTGAGGCAAAATTATTGTCATTAAAGCATAGCGAAGATGGACTAAAAATAAAATATGAACTTTATCAAAATAACGAATGTGTTTCAAAAATATATATGCAAATTGGTTACTATGAGTATGTGGGATAAAATTTAGAATAAATTTAATGAAAATGTATTTTTCCTTTGACTAAGCGTTTTTTTTGTTTTATGATAGTGTAGATTTGATTAAAATAGCAAAAAACACCCAAGTCATTTAAACATGACTTTTATATTGTATTTAAAAGGAGGATATTATGTCAGTTAATAAGATCGAAACAACGTTAAAAGAACTCTTAGCCAAAGCAGTAATAGAGGCTTCTTTAACTGAAGATATTGATGCGAAAAATATTGTGATTGAAATTCCTAAAGATGTTAGTCATGGTGATTATTCTTCAAATATTGCTATGCAATTAACTAAATTGTTGAAAAGAAATCCTAGAGAAATTGCAAAGTCAATTGTTGAAAAAATTGATACAGTTCATTCAGTTGTTTCTAAAGTTGAAATTGCTGGTCCAGGATTTATTAATTTATTTATACAAAAATCTGCAATGACGTCTATTATTAAAGAAGTTATCGATTTTCAAGATGATTATGGTAAATCAAATTATGGACAAGGAATTAAATATAATGTTGAGTTTGTTTCAGCAAATCCTACTGGTGATTTACATTTAGGACACGCTAAAGGAGCAGCGGTTGGAGATAGTATTTGTCGTATTATGAGTGCAGCAGGGTATGATGTTACACGTGAATATTATATTAATGATGCTGGAAATCAAATTGAAAATTTAGCGAAATCTTTATATTCAAGATATTTACAACAATTTGGCGTTGAAGTTTCAATGCCTGAAGATGGATATCATGGTAAAGATATTATTGATATTGCAATTAAAGTTAAAGAAAAATACGGGGATCGTTTTTTAAACGAACCTTATGCCAATATTAGAAGTGAACTTAGATTAATTGGAATTGAATATGAATTACAAAAAATAAAAGATATTTTAAATGAATTTCGTGTGAGTTTTGATGTTTGGTCATCAGAAACAAAATTATATGAAGATAATAAAATTCAACCAGCTTTGGACAAATTAAAAGCAGCCGGATACACTTATGAAGCAGATGGGGCATTATGGTTTAAATCTACTGAATTTGGTGATGATAAAGATCGTGTTCTAATTAAAGGTGATGGTTCATATACATACTTAACACCTGATATTGCTTATCATTTAAATAAATTAAATCGTGGATATGATTATCTTGTTGATTTATTAGGCGCAGATCATCATGGTTATATCGCCAGAATGAAAGCGGCTATTCAAGCTTTAGGGTATAATGCAAATCAATTAGAAATTGATATTATCCAAATGGTAAGAATGATTGAAGATGGTTTAGAAGTTAAAATGTCTAAGCGTACCGGTAATGCAGTGACTATTAAAAATTTAATAGATGAGATAGGAGTAGATGCAACACGTTATTTCTTTGTGTGTAAAGCAGCAAGTAGCCGTTTTGATTTTGATTTAGGTTTAGCTCGTTCACAATCAAATGATAACCCTGTATTCTACGCACAATACGCTCATGCTAGAATGTGTTCAATTTTAAGACAAGCTAGTAAAATGGGAATTGAAAGATCTTCTAATTATGATTTAATAGTTGAAGATAAAGCCATCGACTTAGTCAAACATATTAATGAGTTTAAAAATGTAATTATTGATAGTGCAATCACACGTATGCCTCATAAAATTACAAACTATATTCAAAAATTAGCACAGCTATTCCATAGTTTCTATGGTGAATTAAAAGTATTAGATGATGATCAAAAAGAATTAAGTGCACAACGTTTAGCGTTAGTAGAAGCAACTAAAATCACATTAAAAAATGCGTTAGAATTAGTTGGGGTAAGTGCACCTGAACAAATGTAGAGGAGAGAGAATAATGGAAGATTTTAATCAAAGTTCAATGCTTGATGTAGCATATAGTTTAATGTTAAAGAAGAAAAAAGCTGTTGATTTTTATAAACTTTGGACTGAAGTTTGTGAAATTAAAGGATATACTGAGGAAGAAGCTAGTGAAAGACAATCTTTATTTTACACAAACATTACTTTAGATGGACGTTTTATTACAGTTGGTGAAAATCAATGGGATTTAAGAAAACGTCATAAATTTGAAAATGTGCATATTGATATGAACGATATTTATGCAGATGATGAAGAAACAGAAGAAAATGAAGTTTTAGATGATGAAGACGAAGATGAAGAAGAAACTTCTGATGAAGATGAAGAAGAATATTAATCATTTATCAATAGATATTTATTGATAACCGCCCTCTTGATAATAAGAGGGTGTTTTTATATGGGATAAAGTGATTAAAGAATAATGAAATGAAGAAAGAATAACGAGATAATGATAAGAAATAAGTAACTTATAATAAAAAGTGTGCATTTTTCAAGACAGAAAAATGCGTTCAATAAGACTGTTGGTGTATAAAATTTAATTGTGGTACTGATATGGGAATGTTATAATTTGAATGTTGTTTCTATCATAAAAATCTATGGATTTTGTATATTATACAAGGTTGCAACTCAAAGTTGCTAATGTGCATTTCAAGAAATATAGAATATAGCATTATGGTTTGATAAAATTTATTCATCAAATCATAGGAGGTATTACACAATGAGTTTAGGAGAAAAAATCTTTAAATTAAGAAAAGAAAAAGGAATATCGCAAGAAGCTTTAGCTGAACAAGTAGGCACTACAAGGCAAGCAATTAGTAAGTGGGAAAATAACCAAGGGTTTCCGGAAACAGAAAAGCTTCTACAGTTATCCAATATTTTTGAAGTATCTGTTGATTATCTTTTGAAAGACGAAAAGACTGTAAAAGATAGTGGAGAACGAGGATATTATGTCAGCAAGGAAATGTCGGTAGGGTTTATCGCTAATCAGAAAAAATTAGGACTTTATCTTGCCATAGGGGTTATGTTTTGTATTTTTGCCGGAATACCCTTTACTTTGTTTTTATATAACATGACTTGGCGTTATTTAGGTATGGCATTTTGCTTTGTGGCAGGAATTATATTTTTTGTTATTGCAGTATTTTCCGAAAAACAAGAGTATAACATTTTAAGGCAAGAACTTTTATTATTTGATTATGAATATCTAAAAGAATTGAACAGTGAATACAGTTCAAAAAAGAAAAAATATGTAATAGTTGCTATTCCTTGTACTGTTCTATTTATAACAGGACTAATTTTCTTCGCATTTACTGTAAAAGGCTATATTTCATGGACAGAATACCATTCCTTTGCATTTTTCGCTCTTGCTGTTGGAATGTTAGGTTTTGTATATACAATCCATGTTATGGAAACCTATGAACTATTAGTGAGAAATGAGAAATATTCAACGAGTTTCTTTTTCAAGCTAAAAAGAAAAATTAAAAAGAAATTAGGGTAAGTTACAATTTAATATTCATACAAAGCAGTTAGTCTTAAGATTAGCTACTTTTTAACAAAAGACACCACTTAGATGTCAATAGTGTCTTTTTAGTGATGTTTTATTGTCATATCAAGGCTCATTCTATCATGGTAAAATGAGTGTTTTTCTATACCTTAAAACGCTTGAATGTATAGTGTTTATGTTGATAATTGAAAATTAGATATAAAATTCATGATAAATTATTTATATCTTTTTTATAGAATTAATCATTAAATATTTAGTGATTTAATATCATTCAAGGTAAATAGTTCAATTGAACTATTTGTAAAATTTCTTTTATTTTATATTGAATATATAACAAATTAGGTATATGTATCAAAATTAAAAATGAGAAATGAAGAGCATAAGAGAAAAAAGCCTTTCTATTTCGAAGGCTTTTTTAGTTTATAAAATGATTATAACATGCTTTTATAGTAAGTTATATAAAATTTCTAAAACTGTAATTTCGTAGAAAATATTTTTTTTGTATTAAAATTAGGTTGTGAAATAGATTTTATTATATTTTTTTGATTAAGTTGCTATCACATGTTTCTTTAAAAAAAGGAGGTTTTAATTATGAAGAATTTAAAGAAATTTTTTACTTTAATCATGTGTTGTGGTTTAGCATTAAGTAGTTCATTATTTAATTGTGATGTGGCTAAAGCAACAGAAAATCAAGAAGATATAGTTACTTTTTCAGCTGAAGAACATTCTTATTTGGTTGAAACTGTTGATCCAAACGCCACACCTTGTTATGTAGATGTTCGTACTCGAGGAGCAACTGATGAGTATTATTATTTGGAAAGTCATCGTACTTATGGTAATGAATTTGTAATTAAAACAGAACGTTATTCAGCGTACTATGACGCAGGAGTTGCTTTAGTTACTCTTGCTAGTGCAAGTGGTATTAAATGGATACCAGCAAAAGCTGGTACAATATTGTCGGCAACTTTTACTCTTGTAAAAAACTATATTCCTTTAATCAGTGACTCATATAATACAGTCGTTACACATTATGGTGTGTATGGTGAGGCTGTTTATCGTGTTGAGGTTGCAGGACAATTTAGAAGATATGCTACTTATAGTGATTTAAAAGTGCCTACTAAAAAAGTTTATAATTATTCATAACCGGGATGCAAGGACGAACTAACTTTTTCTAGTTAGTTCTTGATTATTTATATTTTTATGAAAAAGATTTTTGAAAAAAGAAATGTAGGCATATTTATCTCAATAATCTGTTTTTTAATTTTTTTAATCAATATAGGTTTTTATGAATTTAATATCTTAAATCTAATTGCTGTTATTTTTTCTATATATTTTTTACTGATTCTAAAAAAGAATGTAGATGATTTCTTAAAACTAAATGTTTATTTATTTATCGCAACTAGTACATTAATGTTTTCATTTTATGCATATTGTTTTGGTGATATTCCAAGTAAAATATATTGTGAAGTTCTTCTTGTTTATTTGTTTTTTTCTATAGTTTTTAAATTAGAACATTCAACAATATTAACTATTATAATATTAGTTTTTATATGCTTTATTAGTAACGAATTACAAAGTTACATTTCTTTATATGCTTATTATGCAATGCTTGTTGCTAGTTCGTATAAAAAAAATAAAAGTATTTAAATTATTATAACTCACGCTATAATAATGGCGTAGAAAGTGGGTAGTGAAATAAATACCAAAGGAAAAGAGAGGATTGCCGTCCTCTCTTTTCCTTTGGCAAGTTATGCCTCTTCATTCATTAATATTATACCCAAATAACATAAAAAAAGTCAATAATTGTATATAATATAGGTACAGAAACTTAGAGAGAAAGAGAGAAAAAACTATGATCAACAAAGAGAAAAATAAAAAAACAACTGTTAATATACCTTACGAATTACATAAAAAAGTGATGATTATGTGCGTTGAAAGAGAAATATCGTATCAAGATTATGTTTTAAATTTAATAAAAAAAGATATGAATTATGATTTAGAAAAGAATTAATAGGTAGCATTTTTATGCTACCTATTAAAACATATTTATTATAACTAGAAAATTATTGATTTAGAATATCGATGATTTTTTCAAAATCATCATTAGATATTTCATATAGTTTTTCTATTCCAATTATAAAATAAATGGATTTAGAATTTTTGTTAGGTTGATAACTGTTAGTTCCAACAGTTGTTGTATCACCATTTTCGAAAAAATAAATATCAATTTTTTCGTTTTTTTCATTTTCTAAGTTCATAGTTAACTTTTTTGAAGTATTTTCATCGATAGAAGAAATATCATTTAGAGGTGAAAATTGTATTTCTGATAAAATCTCTTTTAAATGATTTTTATTATCATTATCCATGATATTTTCTTGATATGAAATAGTCATATCAGTATCTATCATTTCAATTATTGAATCCATTGTTAAATTTAGTGGTTTTGGTTCTTTATTAGATTGACAAGCAGTCATTGATATAGCTAAAACTAATATAAAGAGTAAATTAACTATTTTTTTATGATACATAATTACTCCAGAACCAATGACCATATATATTATAGAAATGAGCAATTTTAAAAGAAATTTCGGATTGAAGAATTCCAGTACCAGAAACTTGAACCATTCCTACATATGTGGCTTTAGCAGGAGATTCAGCACTAGAAGCATGATCTGTAACAATTTGAGAAACTATCAAATCTGTGTTTACACTATATCCTGCTAAAACATTTTTAGATTGGACATCAGTACCAGTAATTTTGTATCCTGAATTATCTCCGCTAGTAAAACAATAAACATAACCTATTGTGTTGCTGGCTCCAGTATTAATTACTTTTCCGACAACAGGAGTAGTAGAGTATGATGTTGCTTTTCTTTCTTTGAAATTAACTAATGTTAATGAATTTTCATAGTCAATTTCAATAGATTCAAATACAATTTCTTCATCATTTTCGCTTGCGTTAACTGGTGCAAGGAAATTAGAAAGCGAAAAACATGTAAATAAACTTAATGCAAGTAATGAAATTTTTTTAAGCATATAAATGCCTCCCTTTGTTTAACTTTATTATAGCAAAATAACTTTATAATATATTAAATTACCTATATTAGAAATTTGTTATAGTTTATAGAATTATTATGATATAATTAAATTACCATAATAATAACAAAAAGAGACTCTTTGATTAGTAGTCTCTTTTTTCTATGTATTTGTTTAATAAGGTATTCCATTGCTATCACAATAAGAAATTGCACTAATATTACCATTTTTCGCAAGATTTGAGTATATCTGTTCTTCATCAGTTAATTCATTTTCACTCTTTTTTTGATCTTGTTTAATAAAATTTGATATTAAAGGTTTTAAAAATATGAATATGGTGTTTATAGTGTTTTAGAGAGTTAAAAAATATTAAAGTAAATAAAAAAACAAGAGATGCCTGACATCTCTTATTGAATAATTTCGTCAATAATACCATAATCTAATGCTTCATAAGCGTCCATAAAATAATCTCGATCAGTATCTTGTCTTATTTTTTCGATATTTTGATGGGTATTACTTGCTAAAATCTGATTTAAATGTTCTTTTTGCTTTAAAATTCGATTGGCACTGATTTCAATATCACTAGCTTGACCGTTAAATCCGCCTAATGGTTGGTGAATCATCACTTCACTATTAGGCAAAGCCAAACGTTGACCGGTTTTACCTGATGAAAGTAGAAATGCTGCCATACTAGCGCATATTCCTATAGCGATAGTACTCACATCGCAAGCAATAAAATTCATTGTGTCATAAATTGCTAAACCGGCACTAATTGATCCTCCTGGTGAATTGATATACATATAAATAGGGCTTGTTTTACTTTTAGATTCTAAATAAAGTAATTGAGCAACGATGCTACTAGCTAGATGATCATTAATTTCACCAGTTAAGATAATAATCCGTTCTTCTAATAATCTTGAAAAAATATCATAAGCATGTTCGTGCTGGTTAGTTTTATCAATAACTGTTGGTATAATTTGCATGAATTAAGTCCTCCTTATTTAGATTATAGTTATAAATTTACCTTTTATTCATGTCTTGAGGAGTGATTTTTTGACATTTTTTTTATTTAGTGAATGAAAGTGATTTTTTGGACTAAAATAAAAATGTTGATTATTTCAACATAATTTAAAATCAATTTTTAAGAGTGTGAAAATTTAATATTTTTTTCTTGTAAAAAAAATAACAAACATAACTCTTTAGTTGATTTTCGTTAAATTGTGGACTATAATATGTGTATAAAATAAATATAGGAGGAATAAATTAAATGGCAGTAAAAGTTGCAATTAATGGATTTGGACGTATTGGACGTCTTGCATTCAGACAAATGTTTGGTGCAGAAGGATATGAAATCGTAGCAATTAACGATTTAACTAACCCTAAAATGTTAGCTCACTTATTAAAATATGATTCAGCTCAAGGTACTTATGAAAAAGCTGATACAGTAGTTGCTGGTGAAGATTCAATTACTGTTGATGGTAAAGAAATTAAAATTTATGCAGAAGCTGATGCTTCTAAATTACCTTGGGGAGAATTAGATGTAGATGTAGTATTAGAATGTACTGGATTCTATGTATCTAAAGCTAAATCTCAAGCTCATATTGATGCAGGTGCTAAAAAAGTTGTTATCTCAGCTCCAGCTGGTAACGATTTACCAACAGTAGTATTTGGTGTAAATGAAGGAATCTTAACTAAAGATGACACTATTATTTCAGCAGCTTCTTGTACTACTAACTGTTTAGCTCCAATGGCTAACGCTTTAAACAAATTAGCAGAAATCAAATCTGGTATCATGTTAACAGTTCATGCTTACACTGGAGACCAAATGGTATTAGACGGACCTCATAGAAAAGGTGACTTAAGAAGAGCTCGTGCAGCAGCAGTTAATATTGTTCCTAACTCAACTGGTGCAGCTAAAGCTATCGGATTAGTAATTCCTGAATTAAATGGAAAATTAATCGGTTCAGCTCAACGTGTACCTGTACCAACTGGTTCAACTACTATTTTAACAGCAGTTGTTAACGGTTCAGTAACAGTTGAAGAAGTTAACGCAGCTATGAAAGCAGCAGCTACTCCTTCATTTGGATACACTGAAGAACAATTAGTTTCTTCTGACATCATTGGATGTACTTATGGTTCATTATTTGATGCTACTCAAACTATGGTTAAAGATTGTGAAAACGGAACTACTGAAGTTCAAGTTGTTTCTTGGTATGATAACGAAAATTCATACACTTCTAACATGGTTAGAACTATCAAATATTTCGCTGAATTAAGCAAATAATTGCATAACTAAAACTCTCCTTTAATGGAGAGTTTTTTTTACACTCTAAAATAATATATTCATGATATAAAATTCAACAATTCTAATTGATATATGATAAGTTCATAGTTAAAAATTATATTGGGTATTTTTTAGTTTAATCAGTTTTTTTATAAAGCATTTAATATTTTCAAATTTTTATCAAAAACTCTTTAATTTTATATAGTTAGCTTTTTGAATATTACTTTATGGATACTAAAGGATGATTGTCATAGTATTATATTTTTCATAATAACCTTCTCATAATTTTATTATAAGGTAGGTGTGATTTTTGATCTATTGGATTTTAAAAGTAATTTTGAATTTTTAATTTATAGTGTGCAAAACCGCCGATAAAACTATAAACTTGGTATCCTTTATTATTTAGTTCATTGGCTAATTTTGAACTGAGTTTTCCGGTTTGACAAAGTAGATATAGGGGAAGATGGGATATTTGAGGGAGTATTTGGTAAAAATTAGGATAGGGAATATTAATAAAACCTTTGATATGATCTTGGTTATATTCTTCTTTTGAACGCAAGTCAATGAGCAGTTGATGGGTTTGAATTAATGAAGAAATTTCATCTAAAGAGATATAATTCACATTTCTAAGATTATTTGAGTTAAAAAACATATGATCACCTCAATATATCATATGAAAAATAGTAAAAAAAATTTACATCACAAGATAAGTTTGTTATAATTTTAGCATGGAGGGATTTTATAATGGATAAAAAAACAATTAAAGATATTGACGTAAAAGGAAAAAAAGTTTTAGTACGTGTTGATTTCAACGTACCAAGAGACAAAGCAACAGGTGAAATTACAAATGATAACCGTATTGTGCAAGCATTACCAACAATTAAATATTTAATTGAAAATGGTGCTAAAGCAGTTGTGTTATTTTCACACTTAGGTAAAGTTAAAACTGAAGAAGACAAAGCTAAAAATGATTTAGCAGTTGTAGCTCCAGCATTATCTAAATTATTAGGTCAGGAAGTTGAATTCGTTAATGCAACAAGAGGTCCTTTATTAGAAGAAGCAATTGCTAAAGCTGATAACGGTCATGTTATTTTAGTACAAAATACTCGTTATGAAAAAGGTGAAAGCAAAAACGATCCTGAATTAGGTGCTTATTGGGCTTCTTTAGGAGATGTGTTTGTTGAAGACGCATTTGGATCTGTGCATAGAGCTCATGCTTCTACTGCAGGTATTCCAGCTCATTTACCATCAGCTGCTGGTTTCTTAGTAGAAAAAGAAATCGCTTATATCGGTAAAGCAGTTAATGATCCAGAAAGACCAATGGTTGCAATTTTAGGTGGAGCTAAGGTTTCTGATAAAATCTTAGTTATTGAAAACTTATTAAAAGTTGCTGACAAAGTTATTGTTGGTGGTGGTATGACTTATACATTTATGAGAGCTTTAGGTCATTCAATCGGTAACTCTTTAGTTGAAGATGATCGTGTTGAAGTAGCTAAAGAATTAATCGCTAAAGGTGGAGATAAATTAATTTTACCTGTAGACTCAGTAATCAATACTGCATTTGCTCCTGAAGGAGATATTAAAACATGTGGTGAAGATGTACCGGAAGGTTACCTAGGATTAGATATCGGACCTAAATCTGTTGAAAATATTAAAGCTGCACTTCAAGGTGCTAAAACAGTTGTATGGAATGGTCCAATGGGTGTATTTGAAATGGAACCATTTGCTAAAGGTACAATTGCAGTTTGTGAAGCATTAGCTAACTTAGAAGGTGCTAATACTATCATCGGTGGTGGAGATTCTGCTGCTGCTGTAATGCAATTAGGATATGCTGATAAAGTATCTCACATCTCAACTGGTGGTGGGGCTTCATTAGAATATATGGAAGGTAAAGTATTACCAGGTATTGCCGCAATTGATGATAAATAATTAAGAACTACAAGGAGAATTAAAATGAGAAAACCTGTTATTTTTGGTAACTGGAAAATGAATAAGACAATTGCAGAAACAGTTGAATTCATTAATGCCGTAGATCAAGAAGTTAAAGATAATGCTGAATGGGGAATTGGTGTTCCTTACTTAGCATTAGCAAAAGCTAAAGAATTAGCTAGCAATTTACATATTGCAGCTGAAAATATGCATTTTAAAGATAGTGGTGCTTATACTGGAGAAGTAAGCGCTGAAATGTTGAAAGAAATCGGAATTGAATGGGTAATCTTAGGACATTCTGAAAGAAGACAATATTTTGGTGAAACTGATGAAACAGTTAACGCTAAAACTTTACAAGCATTAAAAAATGACTTAACACCAATTGTATGTGTTGGTGAAACATTAGAAGAATTTGAAGCAGGAATTACTGAAAAAGTAGTTAGAACTCAAACTGCTGCAGCTTTAAAAGACGTATGTCCAAATTGTGTGAAAAAAGTTGTCATCGCTTATGAACCAGTATGGGCTATCGGAACTGGAAAAACTGCAACTAATGAAATTGCTCAAGCAACATGTGCAATCATTCGTGATGAAATTTCAAAATTATTCGGTCAAGAAGCAGCAGATGCTGTACGTATCCAATATGGTGGATCAGTTAAACCAGAAGGGATTAAAACTTTATTAGAACAACCAGATATTGATGGTGCTTTAGTAGGTGGAGCTTCTCTAGTAGCTGATTCATATATTGCAATGATCAATAACTTAGATTAATATCTTTAAACGTAGGGTTTATTCCTACGTTTTTATTTAGGCAATTTGTTTGACTTAATATATATATTAGATTATTATTTTGATGAATATAAAAGGAGTGAATTAATTTGAAAAAAAGATTATACAATACAACAATTTTCTATTTAGTATTAGCATTGTTAGCGGGTGTTTTTTACCGAGAGTTTACAAAAATAAATAGTTTTAATGCTTATAGTACTCTACGTGTCATTCATCCACATTTAATTGTTTTGGGAGTTTTTGTATTTTTATTTATATTATTGTTATTTAAAGAACAGGATGCTTTTTTTAATACTAAGTTATTCAAACAATTCTATTTAATTTATAATATTGGATTATTATCATTTTCATCAATGTTGTTAGTTCGTGGAATAGTAACTGTAAAAACAATTGCTTTATCTCATTCAATAGATGCTATGATTTCTGGTATTGCAGGTTTAACTCATATTTTAATTACAGTTGGGCTAGTTTTATTTTTTAAAGTTATCAAAACAGGATTGAATATTACAAACGAAAATAATATTTATGAATAAAATGAATATTTAGATATTATTGTATTTTATTGATTTGTTGTTAGAAACGATTACTTTTAAGGGATCGTTCTCGTAACGAAATGATAGAATACAACGTAAAGACGTATGTTCAAATTGTGTGAAAAAAGTTGTTATCGCTTATAAACTGATAGGGACTATTGGAACTGGAAAACTATAACAAATGAAATTGGTCAAGCAATATGTGTAATCATTCGTGATGAAGTCTCAAAATTATTCGGTCAAGAATTAACAGATGCGATATGTATCCAATATGGTGAATCATTTAAACTAGAAGGAATTAAAACCTTATTAAACAACCAGATATTGATGGTGCTTTATTGGTGGAGCTTCTTTAGTAGCTAATTCATATATTGTAATGATCAATAGTAACAATTATCTCTTCAAAAATTTTATTTATCATTCATGTGCTAATGTTATTAGTAATACTTGATATTATTTTGACTATGATAAAAATGAGTAAGTTTAATCAAAATTTATAATATGAGTAGTGTTTTAGATGATTTGTCTAATTGACAAATCATTTTTTCTATAAATTACAGATTGCATATTGTTTCAATATCGTTTTTAGTATAAACTAACATTGAAGGTGATATTTATGAGAGAAAAGGAATTAAATAAACACAAACGTAGACGGGTGAAATATAATTGTTTTATCAGTGCGTTAAAACAAAATATCGATAATGTTGAAATTGTGATGAACCATATTGACAAATTTTATGTTAAATATGGCGAATTCGATGATCAAATGATTACTGATGAATTGGAAGAAACTTATTTTGAACTAGAACTCACATTAGCGACCTTAGCAGTTTTAATTCGCAAAATGCACGAAAACAGTTATATCGAAATCCCTCATTACATACGTGAAGATGTTAATGCACTCATCCATTCAGCAAAGTTTGTCTATGATTTAAAAGAACGTTTTATCCTTGTTTATTCAAGACGTGGTGAAGAAAAAATACAAATGAGTTCTTTTTTAGATTATGCAAAAAGTTTAATTGGAACTCAAAACTGACAAAAAATATAATAATATTATGTTAAAATCATTTTGGTGAGAAAATATGCGGATTAAAAAGAATATTGGAGTGATTTTAATATTAATAGGTTTGATTTTTACAGTGATTGATCCTAATAATCCTACGTTAGCAATGGAAAAGACAATTAATTTTATAAAACAATATTGGACATTAGGAATTATTTTATTAGGGGTATATTTAATTATGATCCCTCAAAATACAAAAACACGCTCTAAGCATTAACCCTCTGTTTAGAGGTGTTTTTTTATTAAAATAAATCATTAATGAAATAGATTAATTATTATAGATTATTTTAGATAAAAATTTATCGATTGTATAAATATATTAAATATTTTATAATTATTATAGATAGAAAAATTAAAATAAGTTTTAAAGGAGACGAGTGTGATGAAAAAGAAAAACTTATTGATAGCATTAATCATTGTTTTGATAATTGCTGTGGGAGTATATGGTTTTAATCAAAAAGAAAGTAAAACGGTTGAAAATAATCCAATCGCTTTAAAAGAACAAATCAATGTGATGCAATTTAATGAAAAAGAAACAGAGATTTATAAATTGACTTTAGATCAATTATTGGGGTATGAATTTAATGATTTAGGGGATGCAGAAGTTAGAATTAATTTAGTCAACGAGGGAAAAGTGATTCAAAATTTCCAATCATTTTTTTCTAATGAGGATAGTGAATTGACTAAGATGTATGTGGGATTTGAAAAAACTGAAAATGATTTATATGACATCATTTTACAAACTAAAAGTTCATTGTTAAGTATGTCAGAGAATTTAAAAAATGCTATTGAATTTGAGAAAACCACTTCAATGAGTAGCATAGTTTATCTTCCTGAAAAAATAGACACCAATCAAAAAATTATTATTTTAGGAGCGGTTGGTTTAAGTACAAAAGGAGTGGGAAATTTAGAAGAAAATGCTCAAATTTTTGATACCTCTAATGTGAATAATATTGAAGAATTGTATCAACGTTTATCTAATCAACTGGGATTTGAGTATTGTTATTTAATTGAACTACATCAATCTTAGTTATGAAATAAAACATTGTTTAAAATATTTATAATAACGAGTATTTGTATTGGATATTCAAAAAAATTATTGTATAATGATAGGCAATGAGGAGGTATTTAAAACAATGAAAAAAAGACCAATCGTATTATGTATTTTAGATGGATATGGGATAAGTGATAAAATAGAAGGAAATGCAGTTAAATTAGCAAATACACCTAATTTAGATGATTTAATGGCTATGTATCCAACAACTACAATTAAAGCTTGTGGAAATCCAGTAGGGTTACCGGAAGGACAAATGGGAAATAGTGAAGTTGGACATTTAAATATCGGAGCAGGAAGAACGGTATATCAATCTTTAACTTTAATTAATAAAGCAGTAGAAGATGGAACTTTTTTCACAAACGAAAAATTATTAAATGCAATTAATCACGCTAAAAAGAATAACTCTAAATTCCATATTATGGGATTATTATCAAATGGTGGGGTTCATTCATCAAATGAACATATTTATGCTTTATTAGAAATGGCTAAACGTGAAGGGTTAGAAAATGTTTATGTTCATGCCTTTTTAGACGGTAGAGATGTTGCACCGGATAGTGCTAAAGATTTTATGAAAGAATTACTTCAAAAAATCAGTGAAATCGGTGTAGGTAAAGTTTCAGTAGTGGCTGGACGTTACTATGCAATGGATAGAGATAAACGTTTTGATCGTATTGATTTAGCATATCAAGCAATGGTAAATCATAAAGGAGAAACATTTACTTGTCCTATTGAATATATTGAACAAAGTTATGCAAAAGAAGTTTATGATGAGTTTGTAGTTCCTGCTTATAACAGTGAAGTTGACGGACAAATTTCTGATAACGATGCAGTTGTATTTGCAAACTTTAGACCTGATAGAGCAATGCAAATTTCAAATGTATTAACTGCTGATGTTTATGAAGATTATAAACCAGAAAATAAACCACAAAATTTAGCGTTTGTTTGTATGATGAAATATGCAGATACAGTAAATGGAGAAATTGCTTTTGCATTACCTTCATTAGATAACACTTTAGGTGATTATTTATCTAGTCAAGGATTAAAACAATTAAGAATTGCAGAAACAGAAAAATATGCTCACGTAACATTCTTCTTTGATGGCGGAATTGATAAAGAAATTGAAGGGGCAACTCGTGTATTAGTTAATTCACCAAAAGTGGCAACTTATGATTTACAACCAGAAATGTCTGCTTATGAAGTTAAAGATAAATTAATTGAAGAATTAGAAAAAGATATTCATGATGTAGTGATTGTAAACTTTGCAAACTGTGACATGGTTGGACATACTGGTATTATTCCAGCAGCAATTAAAGCAGTAAGTGTAGTTGATGAATGTGTAGGTGCAGTTTATGAAAAAGTATTAGAATTAGGTGGTACAATGTTAATTACTGCCGATCATGGTAATAGTGAAACTTTATTAGATGAAGAAGGAAATCCTTTTACTGCTCATACAACTAATGTTGTTCCATTAATTGTAACTAACACACATCTTGAATTAAAAGAAGGTGGAAAATTAGGAGATTTAGCTCCAACAATTCTTCAATTATTAGGATTAAAACAACCTGAAGAAATGACAGGTGAAAGTTTATTAAAATAAGATAAGGCTTTGTCCTTATCTTTTTTACAATGAAAAGAGGTTAAGATGAAAAAAATAATCATTTTATTATGCGGATTATTACTGATTACTGGTTGCACATCACAAAATAAAACCAGTATAAAAGATAGAATTACTACAATTCAAGAAATTGATTATGCTACGTTAACACAGAAACTAGAGGAAAATATTGACTTTTTACTTTATATCGGGCGACCGGATTGTCAAGATTGTCAATTGTTTTATCCTTATTTAGAAGAATATGTCAACCAAACGCAACAAGGAATTTATTATTTAAACATTCAGAGTTTCAGAGATCAAGCAAGAGATGAAAATGCTTCACAAGAAGAAAAAACATTTTATGAAAATTTAAAGAAAAATTTAGGATATGAATGGACTCCTACTTTACAACGTTATCAAAATGGTAAAAAGGTTTCTGATTTTCAATTTCTTGATATGAGCTATTATGAAATAGAAGATGAAAGTCAACAACAAGAAAAAATTGAAGAAGCGGTTAATGAATTTCATTCATGGTTAGATAGTAATTATTAAAAAAGTGAGATATATATTTGTTAAAAATAATTTACAATATATTGCAGTTCCAATTGTGGCATTGATTACGAATTTAATGTTTTAATCAAAAATAAACATAGGTATGAAGATACTTATGTTTATTTTTTTTGGTAAAATATGAGGAAATTTGTTAAAATGGAGATAGAGAGTTTTAAGTATTTAAAGTATTTTGTCAGATGACTTAAAAAAATAAAGTCAAATTATTTATTTCCCTGGAAATAAATAGATGTTCTTGTAAAATATTTACATTAAAACTCGAAAAAGATATACTTTATAAGTATTAAACGAAAAGGAGATTATAATTATGTGGGGTATTATTGCAACATGGCGTATGGCTGTGGAAGGAATTAGTGAGGCTTCAAAAATTTTAGAAAACGGTGGTGATGCCGGCGATGCGATTGAAACAGCAATTCGCAAAGTCGAAGATTTTCCTTACTACAAATCAGTAGGGTATGGAGGACTTCCAAATGAAGAAATGGAAGTTGAATTAGATGCGGCTTATATGGACGGGGATACTTTAAGTATTGGGGCAATTGCAGCCATTAAAGATTATGCAAATCCAGTTTCAATTGCAAGGCGTTTAAGCGATGAAAAAGTAAATTGTGTATTAGTGGGACAAGGAGCTGAAAAATTTGCTCACAAAGAAGGTTTTGAACGTAAAAATATGTTAACCGATCGTGCTAAAGCACATTATCGTAAACGTGTTAAAGAAATGAATCAAGAAATTAAACCTTATTCAGGTCATGATACAGTAGGAATGGTATGTTTAGATACGCACCATAAAATGACGGCGGCCACTTCAACAAGCGGTTTGTTTATGAAGAAAAAAGGTCGTGTAGGTGATTCACCAATTGCTGGATCAGGTTTCTATGTTGATTCAAAAGTTGGGGGTGCCAGTGCAACTGGGTTAGGTGAAGATTTAATGAAAGGTTGTATCTCTTATGAAATCGTTCGATTAATGAAAGAAGGTCATCATCCTCAAGAGGCTTGTGAAATTGCAGTCAATCAATTAGATAAAGAATTAAAAGAACGTCGTGGTGAAGCCGGAGACTTATCATTGATTGCAATGAATAATAAAGGTGAATGGGGAGTAGCAACAAATATCGAAGGATTTTCATTTGCTGTTGCAACCAAAGACCAAGCACCAATTGTTTACTTAACTAAAAACGTAGATGGTAAATGTATTCATGAAGTTGCCAGTGAAGAATGGTTAGAAAATTACATGAAAACTCGTATGGCTCCAATTGAGGAATAATTATGGAAGAAAAATTATTAAATAAAATTGATGAACTTAAAGAACAAATGTTGTCAGATATGATTGATATTGTTCAAATAGATAGTGTTGAAAGTGAGTGTCAAGAAAATGCTCCTTTTGGAATAGGGGTTAAAAATGCCTTAGATAAAGCGTTGGCAATTAGTCAAAAGTTAGGTTTTACAACAACAAATATTGATGATTACATTGGCTATGCTTCAACAGGTCAACAAGAGGATTATGTTTGTGCAATTGGGCATCTTGATGTTGTTCC
The DNA here is from genome assembly GCA_018365815.1 of Erysipelotrichaceae bacterium. GTDB lineage: Bacteria > Bacillota_I > Bacilli_A > Erysipelotrichales > Coprobacillaceae > Beduini. Next base: position 11,381 of record JAGZJH010000011.1, on the reverse strand, counting down.
AGTTGGAACCGGTTGGAAATATCCGCCTTTTAGTGGGAAAATTGAAAATGGTAAAATTTACGCACGAGGAATTTTAGATAACAAAGGACCGATTATGGCTTGTTTATATGCTTTATATGCTTTAAAAGAATGTGGTGTAAAATTTAATCATGAATTTAGAATTATCTTTGGTTGTGATGAAGAAACAGGATTTAAAGATTTAGAATATTACTTAACTAAAGAAAAACCACCGATTATGGGATTTACGCCTGATTGTAAATACCCGGTAGTGTATGGTGAAAGAGGAAGACTGGTTGTGAAAATCAGTAGTGAAATCAGTCAGTTACAAGCATTTTTTGATTACCTAAACACTTATTTTATGAATGCCAATCCTAATGGTGATCGTTTAGGAATTAATTATCGAGATGATGAATTTGGTATGCTAGAGATGCGAGGGTATCATTTAGAATATCATGAAAGCGAAGTATCATTTAAAGTGACATTAAGTTATCCCGCAAGTATTACACATGAAAGTTTGTTGAATAAAATCAAGGAAACTGCTATTTCATTTAAAGTTGAAAATGTGGGACATTACTATCCGGTTAAATTTGAAAAAGACAGTACAATGGTTAAAGCATTGCAGGCAGCTTATGAAACAGTCACTCATTTAGATGGAACACCGGTGACTACAACGGGTGGGACTTATGCTAAGGCGTTAAAGAATATAGTGCCATTTGGTCCAAGTTTTCCGGGACAAAAAGGAATTGGGCATCAGCCTAATGAATGGATGAATATTGAAGATTTAATCACCAATGCGAAAATATATGCATTAGCGTTTTATAATTTAAATAATATAAAGAAAAAATAAAATACAAGGAGTAACAAAATGGAAAGAATTGTAGAGATTTGTTGTGGAAGTTATTACGATGCATTGCAAGCTTACTTAGGAGGAAGTAAACGTATTGAATTAAACAGTGCATTACATTTAGGTGGCTTGACACCAAGTATGGCAACTTTAAAATTAGTGAAACAAAAAACTGATTTAAATGTGATTTGCATGGTAAGACCACGTGGGGCAGGTTTTTATTATAGCGATGAAGATTTTGAAGTGATGTTAGAGGATGCTAAATTATTAATGGAAAATGGTGCTGATGGTTTAGCGTTTGGTATTTTAGATGAACATGGAAATATTGATGTAAAGCGTAATCAAGCACTCATTGATATTATTAAACAGCATCATGGGGTAGCGGTGTTTCACCGTGCTTTTGATTGTGTTGAAGATCCTTTTAAAGCAATCGAATTATTAATTCAATTAGGGGTAGATCGATTATTAACAAGCGGACAACAAGATAAAGCAATGCAAGGAAAAGATTTAATCAAATCTTTACAAGAAAAATATGGTGATCAAATTGAAATTTTAGCAGGTAGCGGTGTAAATGCCTTGAATGCTAAAGAGTTAATGGAATATACACATATTAGTCAAGTGCATAGTTCATGTAAAGATTGGTTGAATGACTCAACAACTTCATCAAAATATGTGAGTTATGCGTATGGACCTAGTGGACATGAAAATGATTATGATGTTGTATCAAGAAAGTTAGTTGAAAACATTGTTGAAAGTATTCAATAAAAAATATCTTATTACATTAGTTGCTGTTGTTGCTTCGGCTTTATTACAGGCATTTTGTATTCAGACATTTATTCGTCCAGCAGGATTATTATCAAGTGGATTTACAGGTGTAGCGATTTTAATTGATAAAATCGCTACACTTTATGGACACTCTGTTTCAACTTCTTTAGCGATGGTGTTATTAAACTTACCAGTTGCTTTAATTTGTTATAAGAGTATTAGTCCAAAGTTTACTTTCTTTTCATGTTTACAAGTTTTATTATCAAGTTTGTTTTTAAAGTTTTTACATTTTAACCCAATTTTTAATGACGTAATTTTAAATGTTGGTTTTGGTGGTTTTGCTTATGGAATTTCTATTGTTTTAGCATTAAGAGGAAATGCTTCAACAGGCGGAACTGATTTTATTGCTTTATATGTTTCTAATAAAAAAGGAAAATCAATTTGGGAGTATGTATTTGTATTTAACAGCATGATCTTATGTATTTTTGGATTTATGTTTGGTTGGGTATATGCAGGATATTCAATTGTATTTCAATTTATTTCAACACGTACAATTTCCTCATTTTACCATCGCTATGAACGCGTGACTTTACAAGTCACAACAAAAAAAGCAAGAGAAATTGCTGATGAATATACTAGAGTTTATCGTCATGGCGTAAGTATTGTTGATGGAATAGGCGGATATAGTAAAGAACCAATGAGTTTACTTCATACTGTTGTTTCTACTTATGAAGTGAGTGATATTGTTAATTTGATGAAACAAGTAGATCCTCATGTTATTGTTAATGTTTTAAGAACGGAACAGTTTTTTGGTGGCTTTTATCAAGCCCCAATTGATTAAATTTTTTATTCAAAGCTTAATTTAAAAATGTTTACTAAAAAATGACATTAATAATGACAAAATAATAATAGTTGCCATCATCGATTTTTTAAGGTATATTTTTATTATAAAAGAAAGTAGTTAGCACAATAGTGTAATATTAATTGTCATCACGATTATCAGCCGGTTAATATTTGAAATAACGAGACTTTTATCAAATCATTTTTTATGATGCGATAATAGTTTCTTACTTTGTTTTAGGAAAGGAGATTTATGGAATTTATATTATTAATAGTAGGGTTTATATTCTTGATTAAAGGAGCAGATTTTTTTGTAGAAGGCAGTTCTTCTTTAGCGAGGTTATTAAAAGTCCCTTCAGTAATTATTGGTTTAACGATTGTCGCAATGGGAACAAGTGCCCCGGAAGCATCTGTGAGTATTAATGCAGCATTGGTTGGAAATAACGATATTGCCATTAGCAATGTCATTGGTTCTAATATATTTAATAGTTTATTAGTTGTTGGTGTATGTGCATTTTTAATGAGTTTTGAAGTTAATAAAGATATTTTAAAACGTGATTTGCCTATTAATCTATTAATTTCTATAATCTTTTGTGCCATGATTTTTGATGGTGTACTTTCACAAATTGAAGGAATTATTTTATGTATTGGTATGGTCAGTTATATTTGTTTAATGATTTTTTCAGCATTAAAAGATCGACAAGATGAACAACTTAAAACTTTGTCGTTATCTAAAAGTCTTTTATTTATGGTTTGTGGATTAGTTTCTGTTATTTTTGGAGGAGATTTAGTTGTTAACCATGCCAGTAAAATTGCATCAATGTTTGGACTTAGTCAAAATTTTATTGGTTTAACTATCGTGGCTATTGGAACTTCATTACCAGAATTAGTCACTTCAATTGTTGCCACTAAAAAAGGTGAAAGTGGATTAGCATTAGGAAATGCAGTAGGTTCTAATATTTTCAACATTTTATTTATTCTAGGAATGTCTGCTGTTGTATCCCCATTAAATGTTTTATCAGAATCATTAATAGATAGCGTGATGATGATTTTAGTGGCATTTATATTATGCATCTTCGCCAAAAAAGATGCGCACATGGATAAAAAAGAAGGACTGATTTGTGTAGGACTTTATGTTTTATATACAATATTTTTATTTGTACGTTAGTTAGAAGCAAATCGCTTCTTTTTTTGTATTTTTAATATTAATTTAATGATATAATATAGAAAAGAACATATTTTATATAAAAGGGAGGGATATTCATGAAACGATGTCCGTTTTGTCATTCAAGAATATATCAAGATGATGATTGTTGTTATAACTGTGGTTCAAGATTATCCAAAACTTCTAAAAACAATTCCACAACAACTTTTGAACATATTCCATCGTTTGACTTGAATAATACTACAAAAACATCTAAAAAATTAAAAAAACAATATGAGTTTTCAAACAAAATGACAAACAAGAAGAAGTTTTTTAATATTTTAATACTAGGAGTTATTGCTGTGTTCATTGTTTTTAAATTTATTAATGCCAATGATTATATTGATGATATTATTTCAAACTCGATAAAAGACGATGTGCAAACTGGTGAAATGGCTTTTGATTATCAAGAGGCTATCGAATTTTATCCGAAAGAAAAAGAAATGCTTACACAGAGTTATCATTTACAAGATAAAGTAAGTGAATTATTGAAAAATACTTTAGATATGGAATCGGTTGATTCGTATTTTATGTATGATGGTAAAGTGCTTTCATTATCTAATCAATTTGAAAAATTAAATAAAAATCTTAATAGTTATATTTCGCTTGCTAAAGATGAAAATTATGCAGTTCTTGGAATTTCATATATTGTAGATGAATTAAATGTTGATATATTAACCGAAGAAGACTTGTCTTTGATGAAAGAATACTGTTTATATGTATCAGGAGTTGATTTTGATACTTCACTTTATGAAGAATTATTGAGTGGTATTGATAAAACAAATTCACAAAGTAGTTCTTTTGTTTATGACGATAATATAAGTTTTGAATTTTCTATTGAACCTGCTGATACAAATGGTTATCTTGTAAATTATTATATTGATGTTTATGATTTTGAAATAAATTTAGAGGATTATTAAATTGCTTTCTTTAAAAAATATTCGTATACTATAATTAAGAGGTGGTTAAGATGAAAATATATGCACATCGTGGAGCGAGTGATCAGTATCCTGAAAATACAATGATTGCTTTTAAAAAGGCAATTGAAAAAGGGGCTGACGGTATTGAAACAGACGTTCATTTGACTAAAGATGGAAAATGTGTGTTAATCCATGATGAAACCATTGATCGTACATCAAACGGGCAAGGTTGGATTAAAGATTTTACTTATAATGAATTATTAAAGTATGAATTTAAAAATAATAAAGATGTTGATGAAAATTGGGTGAAAATACCAACTTTAGAACAATTGCTAGGTTTAGTGAAGGAGAATTGTATTGAATTAAATATTGAATTAAAAACAGATTGTATTGCCTATGAGGGTATAGAAGAAAAAGTGTTGAGTTTAGTAAAACAATATGGTTTGCTTGAGAAAGTAATTTTTTCGTCATTTAATATCGAGTCGTTAATTAAAATAAAAAAATTAGATGAAAATGCTAAAGCAGGATATTTATTTGAACGCAATTTTGAAGATAAATTAATTAAAGTTAGACATTATCATTTAGATTATGTTCACCCACGTTATACAATGTTATCTGAACGAATTTTAAAAAAATGTCAAGAACATGGATTGAAATTACATGTATGGACAGTGAATGATAAAGAAGCAATTAAATTAATGAAAGAATTTGGCGTAGATATTTGTATTACAAATAAGATTTCTTTAGCAAAAAGTGTTGTAGATAAGGAGAAAGAATGAGATTAGATAAGTTTTTAAAAGTTTCACGTATTATTAAACGTCGTACTTTATCAAAAGAAATTAGTCAAAGTGACAGGGTTTTAGTCAATGGTAAAGTGGCTAAACCTGCTACAAGATTAAAAGTCGGTGATTTAATTACAGTAGAATTTGGAACAAGAAGATTAGTAGTTAAAGTATTAGAGTTAAAAGAGCATGTTTTAAAAAATGATAGCCATATGCTTTATGAAATTATAAGCGAAGAAAAAATAGAAGTTAATTCATAATTTAAAGATTGCTTTCATATTTAAATATGAAAGGAGTGTTATTCTGGATAATAGTGTTCGCTTTGAACATTCCCCATTTCACCATGTTTATCTTAAAGATCGTAAAACAGTGGAATTAACTGGGGTTAAAAAAATTGAAAGTTTTGATTCTTTAGAATTTTTAATTGAAACTTCATTAGGCTTTTTAAACATAGTAGGTAGTGATTTAGGTTTAATTAAGTATGATCAAGAAAAAGGCGAAGTCGGAATTAAAGGAAACATTGATTCAATGAGTTATGTTTCAAATAAGAAAAAAGTAATGCAAAAAGAAAAAATGCTAGGGAAGCTACTTAAATAATGTCGTTAATAGTTCAAATAAAAAGTTTGATTATCTCTCTATTTTTAGGGCTGATAATCAGCTTTTTATATAGTTTAATCAATAGACTGACTTATCGCTTTAAAAACACAGTGATACGTTATGTTATTGAAATAATGATGATGTCCTTTTTCTCATTTTGTTATGTGATGATTAATGTTTATGTCAATGATGGACTGATTAATTTTTATATGATACTGTTTTTAATCGCTGGTGCAATTCTTTATGAACGATTTTATGCTATTTATTTACTTTATTTATTTGAGGGCTTAATGCGTATAATAAAAATTATTTTTAGTCCTGTTTTATTCATTTTTGATCTAATTTATGGTATATTAAAAAAAGTAAAGAGGAGAGTGAAAAAATGGCGAAGAAAAAAAGAAAAATTGACTATGGAAAAGTCAGAGGTTTAGTATATATAACGATTAGTTTTATTTTATTAGCAAGTTTAGTGGCCAATTATCACTCCACAGTTGCTTTACAAGATAAAAAATTAAAAGAAACCCTTGCAAAAAAAGAAAAATTAGAAAAAGAAAAGGAAGATTTAAAAACAGAATTGGAGTTGTTAAATAATCCTGATTATGTGACACGTTATGCAAGGGAAAAATATGTATTTACACGTGAGGGTGAAACAGTGATTATTTTACCTCAAGTAGAAAGTGAAGAAGAGGAATAATGATGAAATTATCAACATTACTAAAAGATGTAGATTATGTAGTTAAACAAGGAAATGATGAATTAGAAATAGAACATCTAGTTTATAATTCTAAAAAAGTTCTACCTAATTCTGTGTTTGTTTCAATGAATGGGGCATTAGTTAATGGCGATGCTTATATTCAAGAAGCAATTAATAAAGGTGCTATTGCGATAGTAAGTGAAAATGAAAATTTAAATTTTAAAGATATAACAATTATTTGTGTTAAAAATATACGAAATGTTTTAGCGTGTATGTCATGTACTTTTTTTGATTATCCCGCAAAATCTATTCGTACAATCGGAATTACAGGAACAAAAGGAAAAACCACTTCTGCGATGATGGTTTATCACATGTTATTAAGTTGTCATCAAAAGGTAGGATATATTGGAACAAATGGCGCTTATATCAATCAAAAACATTTTGAAACTGCTAATACAACACCAGAATCTTATGAAGTACAATCTTTATTTAGACAAATGGTGGATGCTGGTTGTAAGTATGTCGTGATGGAGGTTTCATCAATTGGAATATTACGACATCGATTAGATGGATTTAATTTTGATATAGGTTGTTTTACGAATTTATCAAATGATCATATAGGGCCTAATGAGCATGCAACGTTTGAAGAATATTTGAATTGTAAGGCTGAGTTATTTAAACGTTCAAAATTAAGCATTATTAATGAAGATGACGATTATGCCAGTGTAATGAAAGAAGCAAGTTGTGATTCGATTTTACCTATTAGTCTTCGTTATATTGGTTTAAACGAAATTAGTGATGTGGATTATGTATCTGATGATAATTATTTAGGAATGCATTTTAGCTATAAAAATCAATATTTTAAAATTCCATTACCAGGTTTATTTAATGTTTCAAATGCAATTTTAGCAGTTAGTATTGGTGAGTGTTTAAATTTATCACTTAAAGATATGGCTGATGCATTAGTTAATGTGAATATTCAAGGTCGCAGTGAAGTAGTTCCTACATACCCTAATGTAAAAGTAATTATTGACTATGCACATAATGCAATTAGTATGGAAAAAATCGTAGTCATGGCAAAACATTATCACCCTAAACGTTTAATTACATTATTTGGTTGTGGTGGTAATCGTGCTAAAAGCAGACGTTTTGAAATGGGAAAAGTTTCCGGAACATATGCTGATTTATCAATTATTACTTCAGATAATTCACGTTTTGAAAAAACAAGTGATATTATTCAAGATATTATTACTGGATTAGCCCCAACAAATGGAAAATATGTAGCAATTGAGAATCGTCAAGAAGCAATTGAATATGCTTTAAAAAATGCAATGCCGGGAGATATGATTTTAATTTTAGGTAAAGGGCATGAGATGTATCAAGAAATTAATGGTGAAAAGTTTGAGTTTAATGAACGTCAAATTATTTTAGATTATGTAAACAAGGCGTGAGCCTTGTTTTTTAGGAGGAAGATTATGTCTGATTTAATGTTTGAGCAATTTGTAATTAATGAAAAAAAGCAGCCTTATTTTAAAGCGTTAAGGGAAAAATTAATTAAAGAGTATGAAAATTATGAGGTTTATCCTCCTCAAAAACAATTATTAAACTGTTTTAAGGGAATGAAGCAGGTTAAAGTGGTTATTTTAGGTCAAGATCCATATCATCAAAAAGGTCAGGCTAATGGTTTAGCTTTTAGTGTGAATAGAGGGGTACGTATTCCACCCAGTTTACAAAATATTTATAAAGAAATGGAAGATGATTTACATATTAAAACACCTTTGCATGGGGATTTAAGTCCCTTAGTCAAAGAAGGGGTATTGTTATTAAATAATGTTTTGAGTGTTCGTGATAGTTCACCTAATAGTCATTATGATTTAGGGTGGCATACTTTTGTGGAGCATACTATTCAATATATTGAACAATTAGATATTCCGGTGGTTTATATATTATGGGGAAAAAATGCGATTAGTAAAAAAAAATGGATTACTAATCCTAACCATTATGTCATTGAAAGTGCTCACCCCTCTCCTTTATCTGCGTATCGAGGTTTCTTTGGTTCAAAGCCTTTTTCTAAAGCCAATGCGTTTTTAGAAAGTAGAGGTGTAAAAGGGGTAGAGTGGAGTGTTATTAATGTTTAAAACAGCAAGTGATGCAATTCAATTTATTGAAAGTAGGATTGTTAAATCTTCTTTTAAAAGTTATCAAGAAAAGTTAAAAAAGTATGCGATAGATACAAATTTTACTCGCTTTATTCATGTGACTGGAACTAATGGTAAAGGAAGTACCGTGAATTATTTAAGTCATCTACTCCAACAAGCACATTTTAGAGTAGGGACTTTTACTTCTCCTTATATGGTGAGTTATCATGATCGTATTTGTATTAATGATAAGCCTATTAGCGATGAGGATTTATTAGCGATTGTTAATCAATATTATGAGATGATTAACAATGAAAATCTTTCTAAATTTGAAATAGATGTTTTGATTATGTTAGTTTATTTTAAAAAGAAGAAAATCGATTATGGCATTATTGAAGTGGGGATTGGGGGATTGAATGATAAGACTAATGTCATTCATTCTATAATGTCGTTGATTACAAATGTGGGTTATGATCATATGCCTAGTTTAGGAACTACTTTACAAGAAGTATGTAGGCAAAAGGCCGGGATTATTAAGGAAAATTCAATTGCTTTAACAACAGTGCAAGAATTGGATTTATTGAATATTATTTCTAAAGTGTCTAATGAAAAAAAAGCTCAAATGATTCAAGTGGTGTTACCTAAAGTTACTCGATTTCCTATTCAATTTAATTATCTAGGTTATCAAATTAATTTAAATAATCAAGCGTTGTATCAAATAAATAATTTTTGTTTGGCTTTATCTGCTTTAAAATCACTTGAAGTGCCATTAACACAAGAACAGGTAAATGATGCGATTAAACATTCACTATGGCCAGGACGTTTTGAAATTATAAATGATAGAGTTATTATTGATGGAGCACATAATATTAATGGAATAGAGGCTTTATGTAAAACATTAAAGGCTAAAAATGAACCTTTTACAATTATTTTTTCGGCATTAAGAGATAAAGACTATCCGTTAATGATCGAGAAATTATCTCAACACTATTTAGTTTATTTAACAGTTTTTGAAGATGAACGTCAAATTGATTTAGATTTGTTAAAGGGGTATCCTTATGTTTTTAAAAACTTTCAAGATGCTTATCAATCAGCATTGGCGTTAGATCAAAAAATCATTTTTACGGGGTCTTTGCATTTTATTAGTGAGGTTCGTCGATTTTTTAAAACTTCATAAAGTGATATTAATGGTGTGAAATCTTTATTTCGCACTTTTTTTGATCAAAAAAAGAACCATACGGTTCTAAGATAATTTATCAATTCCCATGACCATTACACCACCAATTAATAATGTAATGACACTACTGATAATGATTGTTAAATTGTAAGTTGCATCAAAAGGAATGAGTACAATACTACTTGCCGTAATTAATCCTAATAAGAAACTAACCATGTTCGCACGATTTGTAGCCATTGCCCATTTAGTCAGTGCAGAAGCAGCCACGATTCCTAAAAGAATACCAATTCCCATAAATCCAAGAGGAATTATAATGTTTAATTGAAAACTTAATACATTAGATAACATTGTTCTAAATAAATGATATTGACCGATAATTAATAAAACCATTGATCCACTTACACCAGGAAGTAGCATACTAAAACCACCGATAACACCTACTATAATCATCACTAAACAAGTAGTGATATTTAAATCAGGAATAGTAGGAGTAGTGGTATTTGTTTCACCGGGATTCAAATATTCAATTCCAAAAATAATAGCCATTCCTAATAGTACAAATAACCAATTGATTTTATGTCCTTGTAATTCTGATTTTAAGAAAATTGGAATTGAGAATATAACCATTCCAATAAACCAAAAATAGGTTTGAGTAGAATAGTTTTCAAATAAAAATGTTAAAATCTTTGCAAATCCAATTAATCCAATAAGTGCCCCAATTAATACTTGAGCTAAAAAATATATATCTTTCATTCGGTTTGGGTGATGTGGTTTTACAATATTAGTAATTGCTTCAGTTAAACGATTAAATATTCCTAATATGACTAACATTGTTCCGCCACTAACTCCGGGAATAATATTGGCTATTCCAACAGCAATTCCCCCAATTAATGTTTTAATCATGATAAAATCCTCCTTAGCTTTTATAGTATAGCAACAAGTTAATATGAAAACAATTCTTTTTACAATAAATTCGTATTTCTTTATGTTTTATTGGATAAATTTTGGATTTATTTGACTGATAGTTATATTTCTTCAAAACTGTTGGCATTTAAAATAAGTTTTGTGATTTTTTTTAATTGAGATAGAGTTAATTGTTGTAACCATGATTTTGCTTCTACTTTAAACTTCGCTTGAATTAAATCACTTTGCACTTCTATTAATCCTTCAACTTTTCCTTCTTCCTTAATCACTTGTTTTATACTAATCATACTACTAATATATCTCATTTGCTTATACAAATTAAATCCATCATAACGTTGCATTTCATAGCATATTAATTTTTAAGCTCATCATAACCATCCCCATCAGTTTCAATGGCTTTAGAAGTTAACCCTACTTCTATTTTTTGACGACGATTTACCTTTAATTGATATTTTAAAGTATTAGGTAATAAAATATCCACACCAAGTTTAAACAT
>JAGZJH010000010.1 GCA_018365815.1 Erysipelotrichaceae bacterium | reverse complement strand
CGGCGAAGATAGTGCGCAAGTGCGAAAATAGCAAGTTGCCAGGCGATTGGTATCCTTATGGATACCTTTTTTTATTCCTTTTATGATCATTTTTATATATATCTTTAATAATCAAAATCTAAATGAATAATTATCAATACATATCATTGAAGTAAAATAAAGTATTAAACTTAAACAATATCTATACTTCTCCATAAAAAAAGAACACATTACTCAAAATGTGTTCTTGTATTAAAGATTTTTCCATTCTTTAACCATGTCAGAAAAATCAACATATTTAAGGATGCCACTTTTATTAAGAACTACTTCACCATCTTTAATAAATATAGTTTGAGGGATAGTAGTTGTAGTACCAAAATTTGTATTTAAATATGATGCTAAATCATTCATGTCTTTAGTATCAACATAATAAATTTTTTGACGATGTTTTTTTATGTAAGCTTTATGGAAAGAAGCCTGCTCTTTAGTAAGTAAACCTGGGTCACTTTGAGTAGATGAAGATGAACTACTACTAGAACTAGTACTACTAATTTTAGAAGTACCTAAAACTAGAATGAAATCTTTATCTGCATCCTTCATTTCTACAGCCTTAGCTGCACTTATGTTTATATAATCATTCATATTAATTTGTTTATAAATAAGCAAGCTTATTGTACAAATAACTACAATTCCAAAGATACTTAATTCTTTGGCTATTTTTTTAAATTTTTCCATGAGTATCCTCCTCTTTTCGTTTAATTTTAACATAATATTTAGTTTTAAACAACTATACATAAATGAATTTATTTAATTTGAAAGTATGGTTAATTGTGGTATAATAATGACATACAAAGGGGGGGTTTTAGATGAAAAAAATTGTAAATACAAAAAACGCACCTTCTGCTATTGGACCATATAGTCAGGGAGTAAATCTTGGAAATTTGATCTTCTTTTCTGGTCAAATTCCATTAAACCCGTTGACTGGGGAAATGGTTGATGGTGATATAAAAGCGCAAACTAAACAATCTTTAGAAAATGTAAAAGCTTTATTGGAAGATCAAGGACTAGATTTTTCGAACGTTGTTAAAACTACAGTATTTTTAGATAACATGAATGATTTTGCAGCAATGAACGAAATATACGCACAATACTTTGTTGAACCATATCCAGCTAGAAGTGCAATTGCAGTTGCAAAATTACCTAAAGATGCTCTTGTAGAGGTTGAAGTTATCGCCTATAAAGGTTAATTTTGTCTAATTTGAAAGGAGTTAATGTGATAAATATCTTAATAAAAGTTGATCGTTGTCATACAATAGCAATATTAGATGATAATTCAATCCATCTTTATAACGAATCTGTTGAAGATTTTATGGATAAATATTTACTTAATATATTACGTACATACGAAACATCAATTATAAGAGGAAAATTTATTTCTGGTATATCTAAATACAAAGCACCTCTTGCATATCATTCAATTAACGGATTAAATATTCTTGTACCAATCAATTCGACACGCAAGGAAAATTGTATTTGGATTTCACTAAATTACTTTTTAAAATATTCAAGAGATGAGTTTGAACAACTTACCGGTCATAGAATTTCATTTTATCAATGGGGTAGATTATTTCAAATCTGCTTAGATTGCCAAAAAAGATTTAATTTTAAATTAACTGTGCCAAATAATTTTACAACTATTTCAAAAAAAGAACTTAAAGAACTGCTTAATAATTTTTAAGCAGTTTTTATTCTATTTTATATTAGATTTCATATCATATTATAGGTGATACAATGAAGATAAAAACAGTACTGGTTAATTGGGCTTTATATGATGAAGAGTTATTAGAACCTTATGAATGGAAAGATGATGATGATTTAGAGTGTTTAAAAAATATTCAAATTATTCGTGTTGACAATAAAACAATGAACGACCTTTTAAATAATGTAATTACGTTTACAGATAAAAATATTAACAAAGTATTTATCGCAACAAGTTTAGACTACACAATTTGCATAGAAATTGATTCGAATTTAGAACTGAAATACCGAAGTGTATTAACTTACAGTAAGCGAAATGAAATAAAACATATTGCTTCAAATATGTTAATAACTCACTTGGATTATCAAATTAACGATTATTGTGAACTTAAAGAATTAGGTTTAACTAGAAATGAAAGAGTAAAAAAACAATATTTAATTTCAAAATTAGATATACTATATCAATACCAACCAAAAAAATTAATTGAAATATATTTACATTTATATCATGAGCCACTAAATGATGTTGATGAAATTTATTACTATTTTCAAAAGCAGATTAATATAGGTTATAGATTTTTACATGAATACTTGTATAAAATTTTTTATCTTGTTTAATTAATTCATTTTCAGTTTATAATTATCATGTAGTATAGGATTGTAGCAAATAATTATAGTCAAATTAACTAAATTGATGTATGATTATATGGGCGAAGGGAGTTGATTGCATGATTAGAATTTATACTGCACCAAGTTGTGCATCATGTAGAAAAGTAAAGGCTTGGTTAAAAGAACAAAACATTCCTTACGTTGAAAAGAATATTTTTTCAACACTATTAAGAAAAAATGAATTAAGAGAATTACTTGAGCGTTCTGAAAATGGAACTGATGATATAATTTCTAAAAGATCAAAAATCATAAAGGAAAACAAAGTTAATTTAGACGATTTAACAACGAATGAATTAATTGAATTTATTCAAGCAAATCCATCAATTTTAAAACGTCCGATTATTATGGATGAACGTCGATTCCAAGTAGGTTATAACAGTGAAGAAATTCGTGCATTTATTCCTCGTGAATTAAGAAATCTTGCAGAATGTGAGACAGTAGAATGTCCAAAATTCAGTACGGTAAAAGGAATATTAAGACCAAAGGTTTCAGTATAACAAATAAAAAATACTCTTAATGAAATGATATAATTTTTATCCACCATTTCATTAAGAGTATTTTTATTTTAAATTTGGAATATGATGATGTTCTAAAGCATTATATAACCTATGACGTTTTCCTGCACAATTATACTCATATACTAAACCATATGGTTTTAAAAATTCATTAAAAAATTCAATAGCTTGTTTTGAATCATTAACTTCATATTCAATTTCATAATCTGTTTGGTCAAGGTATTCATTCAAATCTAGAGAAATAATTCCATTATGATAAGGAATATCTTTTCTAATGGTTTTAAGATGATATTGTTGATGCAGATTTTTAATTGAAATACCTTCATTTTCAAGCAAATCTAAAATTTCACTTTTAACTCGACGATGATTAATTAAGTCTAGAAAAATTCGATGATTAATAATTTCGTTATATTCGTCAATTCCAATTTTACTATGATTTTGTTTTTTTAGTGTAAATTCATATTGATTCGCTTTTACTCTTACGCGTAACATATAACGCTTATTTTTTAAAACATGATCATATGTATCAAAATAATAATTAATTTGCTCATATGAAGTAATGTTGTGATACTGTTGATTAATTTTTAAATATTGTTCATAACTTAATAATAATTTATACTCTATTTCTATATTCTTCGACATTTTAATCCCTCCTTTTACATTATATAGAAGAATACTATGATTTTAAAGAGTGTTGGTATATAATAATAACATTAGGGGTGAAAAAATGATAAAAAGTTATTTATTAGTAGTAAAACAAGATGAGAAATCTCAAAAAATTGCTGAAAGTTTACGTTTAAAATTAAAGGATATATTGATTTATGATGATGAAAATCCAGATTTAATTATTAGCATTGGTGGAGATGGTACGATGCTTTATGCATTACATCAATATTATCACCTTATTGATCATGTGTATTTTTTAGGTGTGCACACGGGAACATTAGGATTTTATACTGATTATATGGCAAGTGAAATTGATGATTTAGTTTTAGATATTCAAAAAGGAAACTATGAATTAACACATCGCTCACTTTTAGAGGCCGTGGTTTATAAAAAAGAGGGGAATGAAACTTATTATGCTTTAAATGAAGTTCGTATTGAAAATACTTTATATACACAGGTACTAGATATTTATATTAATAATGAACATTTAGAAACGTTTAGAGGCAATGGGATATGTGTAAGTACCCCATCAGGCTCAACTGCTTATAACAAATCTTTAGGTGGAAGTGTAATTCACCCTTGTTTACAAGCAATGCAACTTACTGAAATCGCAGGAATTCATCACAATGCTTATCGTTCATTAGGTTCAAGTTTGATTTTAAGCCAGTCTCATACTGTGACATTATCTTCATCTTCAATTAATGATGCTATTTTAGGTGTTGATCAACATGTCTATGATTTAACAAACGCATTAAAAGTTGAAGTTAAAATAGCAAAAAATATAATGACTTGTATTCAATATCGTCCGCTTTCTTTTGTAAGTAGAATTAAAAGGTCATTTATCACAGGATGAAAATATCGTATACAATAGAAACGGATCAAATATCGTTATGTGATTTTTTAAAACAATTACATATCTCTAAAAAATTGTTATGTGACATCAAATCACAAGGGGATTTAAGAGTGAATAATCGTCATGTGACTGTTCGATATTTATTACAAAAGAATGATTTTTTGGAAATTATCTTTCCTAAAGAGCAACGTGGTTTACAATTAGACCCATATGATTATCCATTAGATATTATTTACGAAGATGAGTATTTATTAGTTATTAATAAACCGGCTAAAATTTCTTGTATACCCGATCATCGTTACCACAATTTCACATTAGCCAATGCAATAATTCATTATTATCAACAAATTAATTTAGAAAGTACAATTCATTTTGTAAATCGACTAGACCGTGATACACAAGGATTATTGATTATTGCAAAGTATCGTTATATTCATTATTTATTTTCATTAACGTCCATTACTCGTTATTATTATGCGTTAGTGGAAGGAAATTTAAACGATATTACAATTAATTTACCCATTGATAGAGTTGGAATGAATGTTCAAAGAGTTGTTTCAAGAAATGGAAAAAATGCGATTACTCATTGTTATAATGTTAAAAATAATGGTGATACAAGTTTAGTAAAATGTGTTTTAGAAACAGGAAGAACACATCAAATTAGAGTTCATTTAAGTGCCATTGGCCACCCGTTAGTTGGGGATCGATTATACCATAGCAAAACCGCACAAAATTATTATTTGAAAAGTTATTATCTAAGTTTCACTCACCCAATTTATAAGCGAACAATGACATTTGAAATTGAACAATAAAAATATAGTTTATGACTGGGCTATTCATTAATGAATGTTAGGTTAAAGAGTTAAAAACATAAGCTCGAAGTTGTCATCTGGCAACTTGTTTTTTGTTAAGTAATGATGAGTTTAAATATTTGTAAGAGTTTGTGTGATTAAAATAAACATGCAATTTAAAGTATGCTTTTAACCCTACAAAAATTTAAATTACCTAAGTAATTCGTATTTTATAATTTTAATGTAATTCTAATATAAAAAACCTCCTTTTAAGCATTTAATTTTATGCTATTTGTTAGGAGGTTTATTAAGTCAATTGTATATAACTTTTTTATTTATTGATAAGTTAGTATTTTACTTCGTTTAATACGATTTTGTTTTTCAATATCAAAAATAAGTCCAAACATAATCATATAAGATAATAAAGAAGAACCACCATAAGAAAGTAATGGTAAGGTGATACCGGTAATTGGTACTAATCCAGTGACCATACCAATATTCCAAAATTGTTGAATAAATAGAATGCCAAATAAACCAGTGGCTAGAGATCGATGCCGTTCTGTGGAGTGTAAACCAATATTTAAAATTGTTACGTCTAAAGCGATGATTAATCCTAAAACAACAAAAGCACCAATTAAACCCGCACCTTGAGCAATAACAGCAAAGATGAAGTCTGTATAAGCTTCAGGAAAAGGCATGACATAAGATTGAAAACCATGTCCAGTAATTGAAGCAGTTCCATAGGAAAGTAAAGCATAAAATAATTGAAAACCTTGATTTTGGTGTGTACCTTCTGGATCGAGCCAACCATAAAAACGTTCAGCTTTATGACCACTGAAAATTTGTTTAAAAAGGTCTTGATTAAATAAGAAAATATAACATAAACCAATGATGGCAATTAAAACAACACTTGCACCAAAAATAAACCATCTCATTTGTAAACCACTTGAAAATAATAAAAATGCAACTGAAACTAAAATGATGAAGGTAACTCCCGCATCGTTTTGAAGATAAATTAATGCACACGGTGGTAAAGTTGCTCCGGCGATTTTTAAAAGCAATTTACAATCTGTTTCAAAAGTATGTAATGGATATAATGTATTGTGTTCTTCTACTATTTTAGATAGAACAACGATTAAAACCATTTTCATAAACTCGCTTGGTTGAATAGATCCACCTGGTAAAACGAACCAACTGGTTGCCCCATTGATGTTTTGCGCAAAGGGAATATTAAGCCAACCACGATGATCGATAACTAATAATACTAATAAAAACATTAAAAACCAGTAGAAGATCCATGCACAACTATAAACACGCTCGTTTCCAAATTTATATACAATAAATAAAACAATAAATCCAATAATATACCATTTTATTTGATTATGCCAAAAACTATTTGGATCAGTATTGGGGACTGATATAAGTGGAACTGCAGAGGCAATAGCAAGACAACTAATAAGTGCAATACTTAGTAAAATAATCAATAATGGTTTATGTAGATATTGTCGTTTAGTTACTCCAACGTTCATCTTTAAAATTCTTCCTTTTTAATATTTTCATATTTCATTCACCTCTTTGTTATAGTATACTATAATTAAAGTAAAATAAAAAGCAATTACATTAGGAGGTATATCATGGATACAAATGTTTTAACATATATTTTAATAGCATTGGTGGTATTAGTTGTTTTATTTTTTGGAATTCGTTTTTTCTTAAAAAATAAAAAAGTGGGGGTTTCTTTTAAAAATAAATCAGGCTTAGATATTGAAAGACTTGTAAGTTTATTTGGGGGCAAAGAAAATATTGAAGGAGTTTCTTCTAATGGTTCAAAGTTAAATGTTATAGTCAAAGTGAGTAAAGAAGTACAAGTTGAATCAATTAAACAGTTAGGTGCTTCTGGGATTGTTCAAAATCAAAACAAATTTATTGTAATTTTTGGCAAGATGAGTGAAGTCATTGAAAAAGAAATTAAATTATATATTAAATAGTACTTAAAGTTCTGTTTCAGAACTTTTTATTATGGATTAATATGTCAAATATTGCAATTCAATACTCGTGTGATATAATTAACATGGTAGAAAATTAAAAAAATGATGTATATTAATGGTAATGATTATTATTATCTGTTATTATATGTCATGTAATCATTTGTTTTTCTATTTTTATTAGTTTTCTATTTAATTTTGATAGTCTCTTATCACCTTGCAAAAAAATTTACTTTTTAACAGTAATTTTGTTGTGTAAAAATAGTGAGAGTGCTATAATTGGTTAAGAAAAAAATATATAGGGGGTTTAAAAATGAGTTTAGAAAAAGGCTGGGAAGGTTTTGTAGCAGGTAAATGGCAAAATGAAGTTAATTTAAGAGATTTCATTCAATTAAACTACACACCTTATACAGGAGATGAGTCATTTTTAGTTGGTCCAACAAAAGCAACAACTGAATTATGGGACCAAGTTATGGATTTGACTGCTAAGGAAAGAGCAGCAGGTGGAGTGTTAGATATGGATACTAAAATTGTATCAACTATTACATCTCATGCAGCTGGATACTTAGATAAATCAAAAGAAAAAATCGTAGGATTCCAAACTGATAAACCATTCAAAAGATCATTACAACCTTTTGGTGGAATTCGTATTGCTGAACAAGCTTGTGAAACAAACGGATACAAAGTAGATCCAGAAATTTCACGTATTTTTAGAGAATATAGAAAAACACATAATCAAGGTGTATTTGATGTATATACTCCAGAAATTAGAGCTTGTAGATCATCACACATTATTACTGGATTACCAGATGGTTACGGTCGTGGACGTATTATCGGAGATTACAGACGTGTCGCATTATATGGTGTTGATCGTTTAATCGAAGATAAAAAAGAACAATTAGCTACTTCACATACAAGAATGAATTCTAAAAACATTCGTCTTCGTGAAGAATTAAGTGAACAAATTAGAGCTTTACAAGAATTAAAAGAATTAGGAAATATTTATGGATATGATATTTCTAAACCAGCTAAAGATACAAAAGAAGCTATTCAATGGTTATATTTTGGATATTTAGCTGCAGTTAAAGAACAAAATGGTGCTGCAATGTCATTAGGTAGAACTTCTACATTTATTGATATTTATGCAGAAAGAGATTTAAAAAATGGTGTTGCAACAGAAGAAGAAATTCAAGAATATATTGATCATTTCATTATGAAATTAAGATTAGTAAAATTTGCTAGAACACCTGATTATAATGCTATCTTTGCAGGAGATCCAACTTGGGTTACTGAATCAATCGGTGGTGTAGGTATCGATGGACGTCCATTAGTGACTAAAACTTCATTTAGATATTTACATACATTAGATAACTTAGGTACTGCTCCAGAACCAAACTTAACAGTTTTATGGTCAACTCGTTTACCAGCAAACTTTAAAGCATACTGTGCAAAAATGTCTATTAAAACATCTTCAATTCAATATGAAAATGATGATTTAATGAGAGTTACTCATGGTGATGATTATGCAATTGCTTGCTGTGTATCTTCAATGAGAGTTGGTAAAGAAATGCAATTCTTTGGAGCTAGAGCAAACTTAGCTAAATGTTTATTATACGCTATTAATGGTGGTGTAGATGAAAAAACTAAAAAACAAGTTGGGCCAGAATTCAGACCAGTTGTTGGTGATTACTTAGATTATGATGATGTAGTTAAAAAATTTGAAGCAATGATGTCTTGGCTTGCTGGAGTATATGTAAATGCATTAAATATTATCCATTATATGCATGATAAATATGCTTATGAAAGAATTCAAATGGCATTACATGATAGAGAAGTAAAACGTTATTTCGCTACAGGTATTGCTGGATTATCAGTAGTTGCAGACTCATTATCAGCAATTAAATATGCAAAAGTTAAATGTATCAGAGATGAAGATGGAATTGTTGTTGACTATGAAGTTGAAGGAGATTTCCCTAAATATGGTAACGATGATGATCGTGTAGATAGCATCGCTAACTGGTTAGTAAAAACTTTCATGGATAAAGTGCGTTCTCATCATGTTTACCGTGATGGTGTACCAACTACTTCAATTTTAACAATTACTTCTAACGTAGTTTATGGTAAAGCAACAGGTAATACACCTGATGGAAGAAAAGCTGGTCAACCATTTGCACCAGGTGCAAACCCAATGCATGGTAGAGATAGTCATGGGGCTATTGCTTCATTATCATCAGTATCTAAATTACCATTCAAAGATGCTCAAGATGGTATTTCTAATACATTCTCAATTATTCCAGGTGCTTTAGGTAAAGAAGATCAAGTATTTAGTGGAGATTTAGAAATCGATTTAGAAAACGAATAGAGGTTAAACTCAAATGAGTGAAAAAAAAGTAGAAGATTTAATTAAAATGTTAGATCAATTTGTTGAAAATGGTGGCGGGCATATGAATGTTGAATTTGACGATGATGCAGATGATTTAAACATTGATATTGTTGAATATAAAAAAGGTTTAGATTGTTGTGGTGTCAATTCAGCTTGTCAAGTACCAACAGTATTCATTGATGAAGATGAATAGTAGAATTCAAGGAGGAATTTAATATGACAAATCAAGCACAAGTAGATAACCTAGTATCATTATTAGATGGTTATGCTGAAAAAGGTGGACATCATTTAAATGTTAATGTATTTAATAAAGAAACTTTATTAGATGCTCAAAAACATCCTGAAAAATATCCACAATTAACTATTCGTGTATCAGGATATGCAGTTAATTTTGTTAAGTTAACAAAAGAACAACAAGATGATGTGATTAGCCGTACATTCCATAGTGGTATGTAATAAAAAAAAGAAGCCTAGTAGCTTCTTTTTTTATGAAAGGAGATGTTTAAAATGGAAGGATATATACATTCTTTAGAGTCTTTTGGAACAGTAGATGGACCGGGAGTAAGATATGTAGTATTTGTACAAGGTTGCCCAATGCGATGTTTATACTGCCACAATCCTGATACTTGGCAACTCAATACAGGAAAAAGGTATTCAGTAGATTATATTATCGATGAATATGAAAAAAATAAAGCATTTTATAAAGATGGGGGGATTACTGTTACCGGTGGAGAACCTCTATTACAAATGGAATTTGTTACTGAATTGTTTAGAGAGGCTAAAAAAAGAGGTATTCATACTTGTTTAGATACCTCTGGTATTACGTTTAGCCGTGATGAAAAGAATTTGTTGAAAATGAATGAATTAATGGTAGTCACTGATTTAGTTATGTTGGATATTAAACACATTGATCCTCAAGAGCATATTAAATTAACTATGCAAAAAAATGATAAAATTTTAGATTATGTAAGATATTTAGATGAGATTAATAAGAACGTATGGATTAGACATGTAGTTGTTCCAACAATTACACAAAATGATCAATATTTATATGAACTTGGTTATTTCTTAGGAGAGTTTAAAAATATTAAAGCTTTAGATATTTTACCATACCATACAATGGGGGTTGTTAAATATGAACAACTAAAAATGGATTACCCTTTAAAAGGGATACCTGCTTTAGAAAAAAGTGAGGCAATTGAAGCAAGAAAGGTTGTTTTAAAAGGAATTAAACAAAGACGAAAAGAACTTAAAGAAGAAAGTCAATTAAGTTAGGTTTTTATTTGATAATTGTTTTTGATATTTTAAATCATCTTGTGTTTTAAAGAATATCTTAACGATATAAAATTTAAGAGATTAACATAGAGTTTAAAATTACTTCATTTGATAAAGTTTTAAACTCTTTTTTGAAACTTCTTTTTATATTATATGATAATAAATATCATTCATTACGAAATTATTTTGTATAAAATTTCTCTTTTAAGTTGTTTAATTAAGTGCAGTGATAATGAATTTATATTTTTATGCTTGTATCATTAATGATGAATTTAGCAATTTTGTAATTTTAAATGATGTGATTAATTAGAATTGAGTAATTATTTTATATTCGATTAACATATGATATAGATTTTGAATAATTACTTTGATTATAGAAATTTATTGTTTTCACTTTATAATGTGATAAATAGATATAATTATGGTATTTTATAAGACCTAATTTTTTATTAGTGTTATATGAGTAATCAATTCTTTTAGTATGATGTGAAATTATGTTGATTTTTGTGATAAGTGAGGATAAAATTTATATCAAAAGGGGGTATTTGATGAAGAAAAGTAGAAATATAGATATGCTTCATGGTCCTATGATATTTAAAATTTTACTATTTGCTTTTCCATTAGCATTATCTAGTATTTTACAATTATTGTTTAATGCAGCAGATACGATTGTTGTTGGACAGTTTGCCGGGAGTCAAGCTTTAGCTGCAGTAGGTTCTAATGGAGCATTAATTAATTTAATTGTAAACGTATTTATGGGACTTTCAATTGGTGCAAATGTTATTGTTGCTAGATTTCGTGGACAAGGAAATGAAATTCAAATTAACAAAGCGGTTCATACTGCAATTTTACTAAGTGTTATTTGTGGGGTTTTTCTAGCGTTTGTTGGTTTCTTTTTAGCACCAGCTATGTTACATCTTATGGGAACGCCAGATGATGTCATTGGATTATCAGCATTATATTTAAAAATATATTTTATCGGAATGCCATTTTTAATGTTGTATAATTTTGGTGCTGCTATTTTAAGGTCAGTTGGAGATACTAAACGGCCATTATATTATTTGACTGTGG
The DNA here is from genome assembly GCA_018365815.1 of Erysipelotrichaceae bacterium. Lineage (GTDB taxonomy): Bacteria > Bacillota_I > Bacilli_A > Erysipelotrichales > Coprobacillaceae > Beduini. The sequence goes on along the minus strand of JAGZJH010000010.1, from coordinate 53,728 downwards.
CAGGAATTGTCAATGTGGGATTAAATCTTGTATTCGTTATTATTTTTAATATGTCAGTTGATGGTGTTGCTATTGCGACTGTCATTTCAGAAATAATATCTTCATTATTAGTCGTTAGAAGTTTAATGCATGAAAGTGGACCGCTAAAATTAGAATTTAGTAAACTTGCTATTGATAGAAGATCACTTATTGAAATTGCAAAGGTTGGACTTCCGGCAGGATTACAAGGTTGTGTGTTTTCGTTATCCAATGTTGTTATTCAATCATCAATTAACAGTTTTGGTTCAATTGTTGTCGCCGGTAATTCTGCAGCTGCAAATGTAGAAGGATTTATTTATGTAACAATGAATTCTTTTCATCAATCAGCAGTAACCTTTAGTTCGCAAAATTACGGGGCTAAGCAATATCATCGTTGTGATCGTGCTTTAATGATTAGTGGTGGATTTGCTGCAAGTATTGGAACATTGATCGGTTTTATCTTTATTTTTTTAGGAAAACCATTATTAGGTTTATATACCAATGATCCATTAGTGATTCAAGCAGGATTAGTACGTATGAATTATTTATTTAAATTTCAATTTTTAAATGGTGGTATGGACGTTATGGTGGGGGGATTAAGAGGCATTGGTTATTCTGTTTTACCAACTATTATTTCTTTATCTGGTGCTTGTATATTACGTTTAATATGGGTTGCTACTATTTTTAAAGCCATTCCAACTATCTCAACACTTTATTTAGTTTATCCTGTGAGTTGGGGAATTACATTATCAGCACTTATTATTAGTTATTTAATTGCACGTCAACAAATTCGTAAAACTGTATAAAAAAACAAGTGTGGTGAAGTGAAACTTTAAGATATCTATAAGTTCATTTCAATTTTACACTTGTTTTTATTCTTGCGTTAAGTTAATACTAATAATATCTGGTGTACAGAATAAACGGATTGTTTTGCCATTTTCCATTCCAATACCATTAGATACAATTAATTGAGAATTATTTTCTTGATATTGTCCGTGATTATAAGTTATAGCCCCTTCTATTTTGTTGAATACACCTAAAAAAGGAAGATAAATATAACCACCGTGTGAATGTCCTGAGAGTTGTAAATCAATGTTATGTGCAATTGAATTTGTGAAATAATCAGGTTGATGGACTAAGACAACTTTATAATAACCACTATTGCTATCGTTGATTAAAGTATTTAAATCACCGGTGTTTTCTAATCCTATAAGTAAAATTGCACTGTTGTTGTAGTAAATTGGGCGAGATTCATTTGATAATACCTCAAATCCTCCATGTTCAAGAATGGTAGTTGCTTCATTGGCGTTGGTATAGTCTTTTTCTCCCAATACAGCAAATTTACCATGTGATACTTCAATTTTTTTTAATAATGAAGTCACTTGAGTGTTTTCGAAGAAATCACCATCATAGATATCACCACCAAAAAGAATTAAATCGTATTGTTCACTATTAATTTTATTAATTATTTTTTCTAAACGAGTAAGGTCATTTTGGTCTTTTAAATCTAGATCAGAGAAATATCCTATTTTAAAATCGTTAAATTCTTCTGTGATACGTGTACTTGATAATTGATATTGCTTTACTTTTAATCCCTGTGGTGAAATGAAAAAAGCAATATAGGCGCAAGTGATGATTACGCCTATAATTAATACTATTAAAATTAATTTAAGTTTTTTCATTATTTTTTATTCATGATTACAGGGATGATCATTGGATTTCGTTTTGTCTTACGATAAAAATAAGGACTTAACGTATCACGAATTGTGTTTTTAATTTCGCCAAATGTAGTTTTGTTCATTAATAATTTTGTTAAGGCTTCTTGAACTAAACGTTCTGCTTCACGAATAAGATGATAACTATCTTTCATATAAACAAATCCTCTTGAAACAATAACAGGTTTAGATAATAGTTTACCTGCGTGAGAGTCCATACTAATCATAATTGAAACCATTCCATCTTCTGATAAAATTTGACGATCACGTAAAACTGCCGTAGATAATCCAGTAATGTCATTTCCATCAACGTAAATATCATCAGCATGAATACGATTTCCTACTCTTGCTTCACCATCTTTTAATAAAATAACATCTCCATTTGAAAGAACAAAGGTGTTTTCTTTAGGCATTCCTACATCATGGGCAAGTTCACTATGAATTTTAAGCATACGATATTCACCATGTACTGGAAAGAAATATTTAGGACTTGTTAAAAGTAACATTAATTTTTGTTCTTCCTGACTGGCATGTCCAGAAGTATGCAAACTATTTAAAGCAGAGTGAGTTAATACTCTTGCCCCTAGTCTAAATAATTTATTAACGACACGATTGATACTTGCAGCATTTCCAGGAATTGGACTTGATGAAAAGATCACTGTATCAGTTGGTTTAATTTTAATATATTTATGTGTTCCAGCTGCAATACGTGATAAAGCGGCTAGTGGTTCACCTTGACTACCAGTACATAAAATTAATAATTTATCATCACTTAATCTTTTTGCTTCCTCATTTTTAATGAAATACTTATCTGGGCATTTAATATGTCCTAATTTACGCGATGTTTGAATAACATTTTCCATTGAACGACCGAAAACTAAAATTCTTCGGTCAAATTTAACTGCGGCTTGTACAATTTGTTGTACGCGGTCGACATTTGATGCAAATGTCGCTACAATAATACGTCCTTCAGTTTTTCTAAATTCATTTTGAATTGAATTGGCAATAACTTTTTCACTTAATGAGAAAGTAGGAACTTCCGCATTAGTGGAATCGCTTAAAAGCAAAGTTACACCAGTGGTTCCCATAAATGACATTTTTTGAAAATCTGCCGGTTCACCTACCGGCGTTAAATCAAATTTAAAATCTCCGGTTGAAACGATACGCCCGTTTGGAGAATTGATAATAATTCCAACTGATTCGGGAATTGAGTGATTAGTTTTGAAAAAACCAATATTAAAATGTTTTGTTTCCACGCGTGATGAATCATTGATTTGAACAATTTTAGTAGCATTTGTTAGTTTTCTTTCCTCTAGTTTTCGACGAATTAAAGCACTTGCTAATGGAGTGGCATAGATAAATGGTACTGTCACAACTTGTAGTAGGAAAGGAATTCCACCGATATGATCTTCATGACCATGGGTGATTAATAATGCTTTAATTTTCTTTTGATTTTTTGTTAAGTAACTATAATCAGGGATAATATAATCAATTCCTGGTAAGCCTTCTTCAGCAAATTTAACTCCTGCATCTATTATAACAATTTCATCATTGTGTTCAACACAGTACATATTTTTACCGACTTCGCCTAGTCCACCTAAAGCATAGACTTTTGTTTCGCCATTAAATTCTTCTTTTTTTGTATTCATTAATTGGCGTGGCTTATTTTTGTTTGTTCTTTGTTTATTATTTTTGTTTTCGACAACTTTTCTAGTTGGCATACTTTCACCTCTTTTTTGCATTTTTTAATCTATTGTTAGTATAGCACAAATTTAGTTTTATTTTATAAAAAATAAATAAAAAACTAGAGTAGCGCTCTAGTCTATGTTTAAACAAGCCCCAATGCCAATTGCATTAGGTCCTGTATGACAAGCAATTGATAAAGATAATGGTGCCATTTCAATCGTATGATTTGGAAAATATTTTTTCAAATATTCAATCATCTCAAGTCCAATTGTCTCATCTTTAGAATATGCCACATAAATACTACATTTTGCACCTGAATGAATAGGATCTATTCTTTCTTCTACATCTTTAACAAGTGCAGTTGCCATTATTTTATAGGCTTTTGCCATTGTACGTGTTTTTTCAAAAGCATCAAGTTTTTCACCTTGAATAGTTAAAATAGGTTTGATTTTTAATAGTCCACCTAAAGCAGCTGCTGTTTTTGTTACACGTCCGCCACGTTTTAAATATTCTAAAGTTGGAACAGTAATATAGATTGATGATTTAAATTTATTTTCTTCTAGAACTTTTTTAATTTCTTTTGCTGATTTGCCATCCTCAACTAATCTAAGTGCTGTTAATATATCATGTTTTAAAGTAATTGAAATACGCTGATTATCAACCACTTCTATTTTACCATTATATTCATTAGCAAGTAACAATGCAGTTTGACACGAACCACTTAATCCGCTAGACATTGGAATATGAAGAATTTCATCATGTGTTTCTAATAAATGATCCCATAGTTTGGTAATTGTGCCAGCAGATGGTTGAGAGGTAAACACTGTTGCACCATCTTCAAGCATTTTAAAAAAATCACTTTGTGATAAGTTTATGTCTTCAAAATATTCTTGTTGGTTAATTGTAAAAGGCATTGGCAAAACAGTGATACCAAGTTTCTTTGCTTCTTCTTGACTTATACCAGCATTACTATCTGTAATTATTGCAATTTTTTTCATAGAAGTAACCTCCTAACTTAATAATAATACCAAATTTTGATTAAATACACAACAAATAAGTAGAGATTACATTAAAAATAACATTTTTTTAAAATCTGTGTTATAATAAAACAAATTATAGGAGGGAATTAGAGTGAGTGTTAAAGAAATTAAAGAACAGAGTAACTTTTTATATACAAAAAGTTCACAATTTATTGCAACCATTTTTATCATTATTGGAACAATTATAGGGACTGTATCTCAATTTTCTTATTATGTGCCGTTTTTAGTGCTTTCAATTTTAATTTTACCACTTGAATTAGGGCAAGTCAGAGCTTTATTTAAAGCAATTGATCGTAAAGCTAAAGAAGTAGATACAAAAAAATATGTTTTAATGGGATTAAAAGAGTATCCAAGTGCTTTTTCAGTCTTTGTTGGAAAAACTTTAGTTGTTATTTTAATTCAAGCATTGATTATAGGTGGGGCAATGTTTTTAGTAAATGCCAGTATAGAAGATGTTAAATTGTGTCTTCAAACAGTGATTACTGGTGGAACAAATTTTGTCATGGGTAGAAATGAAACAGGTCAAATTATCTGGCTGGTTCCTGTAGGGATGTTAGGTGGTGTAGTGTTAGCATCAGTTGTGGGATTGTTTTTGGAAATTAAATTTGCTTTAACTTATTATTTTGCAGTTGATAAAGAATATTCTTTATTTGAGTCATTAAGTGCTTCATGGAAAGCACTAAAAGGAAATACGATTAAATATATTCGTTTATTATTTGCTTATTTATGGCCGTTTTTAGGGGCTACTATTATTAATATGATTGCATCTGCAGCTTTACAAAATGGTTTTACTGAGTTAATGCAATTAGTTCCAACATATGGAACGTTAATTGATTGTATTTTAAGATTTATTTTAGCCTTAGCTTCAACGACAATTGCAGTGATGTTTTATAAAGTTAAAGTACAATTAGCAGTTGCAGTTTTTTATAAAGATTTAGTAAAATAATCATATACAGATGTCAAGCAAAATTGAAAATGTCCCAAAAAAAGTTAAACAAAAGCACCATTCATACGGTGCTTTTGTTTATTTAAAAAATTTAAATAAGAAGCATGTTTCCAAGGATGTTCCATTGGAGGAATGTAATATTTCCTAGTTTTCTTTTCTATTTTAATTTCATCAAATTCTTTTGAATATATTTCGTGTTCCGGAACTTCTTGCATGATAAGGATTTGATCAAGAATATTGGCATATAAGTTTCCATCAAAAGATTCAATTATCATGGCAGTTGTTCCTTTTTTTAGATAAACCTTAACCCCTTTGTCAGTAACTGGTAAATATATTTTATTCTTAAATCTAATATTATGTCCTGCATCTATTTTTCTAGGTGAAAGAACAGCTAAAGTATGATTGATTTTTTCAAGGGAGGGTTGCGTTTCAAATACTGATTTGGTAGTATTGAGATGTAGAGCGAATTGACTATTGAATTTTTTTAGGTAGGATTTTAAAAATTGATTAGCCGACTCTATATCTGTGATGCGAGCACGTCTACACGTCTAAGTTCAATAGGTAATCGAGATTGGAATGTTTGGTTCATTCTTTCGATTCCACCTTTGGCTTGGGCGATGCTCGTTGTTTTTATATCAACGCCAAGGTTATGACAAGCATAGGAGAATTGAGTAAAAGTATCCTCGTCATCAAAAGCGTTGTTTTTTCTTTTATATTCAAAGATAGTACGTCTATCGGTATAAAACATAGCAGGAATGCCGTAATTGGTTAGAATTTGATAAAAAACACTATAATAACCATGAAAAAAATATTATCGTTTTTATTAGTAGTGGCGTTAAGTACAACTGTAGCTTCTGCAATTGGTGTGACTATTTCAGTTTCTGCTGATGGTTCAATTAAAGCAGTTGATGCTTCTGGTAATGTGATCGGTGAAGTTAAAGTAGGTTCTTCTGTAACTAACCAAACTGGTTTCGCGGTTGATTCAGCTATTGCTACTTTAGTTGGTTTAGTTGCTGTTGTTGCTGTATGTGGTGCGGTAGCTTCTAAGAAAAAACTATTTGCTTAATTTGTGAATATTAAAAAGTTAAGAAAAATTGGGGCATATGTTTATATGCCTTTAATTTTTACCATTTTAGGCTTTGCAATTGTATATTTTTTATTCGCACCACTTATTAATATAGGAGTATCAGTGGCAAATATGGTAATTGCAGATCATGTTTCTAACTTTCAAGATAATAATAGCAATGTGTATAAACAGTCTAGTGCTTTAAGTGGAACAATTTCAAGTAGTGAGATTGAATTTCCTAAATATGGTGACCATTACGCTAATTTGTCTTGTGAACGAATTGCTTTAACGCCAAAGTATTTTTATGATATTATCATGACATATCTTCAAAATGGCTTTATTGTAATGCTATTGTGTTCAATTGTTTGGATTTTAGTTAGTGCGTGGTATTATTACAAGTAGCAAAATACAAGGCTAAAGTCAAGCGAAGTCGGCATTAAACATTGGTGGTTGCCAATGTTTATTCAGATGGAACAAGTGAAGAAATTTTAGGACGCGCTTTAAAAGACTATGCTAAATGTGAAGAAGTTGTCATTGCTTCAAAAGTATATTTTCCAATGTATGATGGCTCTAATGCTAAAGGATTATCACGCAAAGCAATTTTTAGAGAAATTGATGAAACGTTAAGAAGATTACAAACCGATTACTTAGATTTGCATATTATTCATCGTTTAGATCGCTCAACACCTATTAAAGAAACAATGAAAGCATTACATGATTTAGTTCAAATGGGTAAAGTTAGATATATTGGTGCATCATCAATGTATGCTTGGGAATTTGTAAAATGTCAATATATTGCTGAGAAAAATGGATGGACAAAGTTTGTGTCTATGCAAGACTTGTATAATTTACTTTATCGTGAAGAAGAAAGGGAGATGTTTCCATTATGCATAGATCAAAAAGTGGCAATAACACCATGGAGTTCTCTTGCTAAAGGATGTTTAACAAGAGAAATAGGTACACAAACAGAACGCTCTAAAAATGATGCTATCGTAAATACTTTTTTTCACTAGAATTGGCCTCAGATCAAGAAATTATAAAACGTGTGGCAAAAGTGGCAAGTGATAAAGGGATTTCTAAAGCACAAGTTTCTTTAGCTTGGTTACTTAGTAAAAATTATGTGACTTCACCAATAATCGGTTCTACTAAAGTAGTCATTTAGAAGAAGCTATTCAATCATTAGAAGTAAGGTTGACTAAAGAAGAAATGGATTATTTGGAAGCTCCTTATACACCACATCAAATAGTAGGATATTAGTTGAAAATAATTATTAAATTTTTTTGCTTTACTATTGCTTTTATTTTAATAATAGGGTATTATTACTTTCGACAAGAGATATGATAAGTATTAATTATTGTCGATAAAAAATGTTTGTCTCCTCAAATTAGGCTAAATTGTTAATCGCTCAACTAACAACTAAAATTTGATAAGCATTTTTCAAGATATGTTTTCATATCTTTTTTTTATCACTTTATGAAAATGTTTACATCAAAATAAAAAATGAGTTATATTATAAATTAGTCATATTTTTAAGGAGAATGTAAAAATGAATCCACATAATACAATGAATCTTAGAAAAATTAATACAGAAAAAGTGCGTAATGCATTAGTTCAATATACATCGTTAACAAAAAGTGAAATAGCAAGTGTGACTGGACTTTCTTTGGCGACTTGCACTAATATTTTAAAGACACTTGTCGAACAGGGCGAAATTGAAAATATTAAAGAAGAAGAGTCAACAGGTGGAAGAAAAGCTAAACGATATTATTTTAATCGTACGTTTGCTAGGGTATTATGTACGACAATTCGGCCCCCAATAGATGAAAAAGGTATTGATTATGAAATTGTCAATATGTTTGGCGAAACGGAATATAAATACTATGGGTTAAAAGAGGAAAATAATTTTAAGGATATTGTTAAAACGATAGAAGATATAATGAATAAATTTCCTAATGTTAAAGGACTTGGATTTAGTGTGGCTGGAGTGATTACTCAAGAAACGTTATTTACTGGAATGGAGAGTCATTATGAAGTGAATAATTTTGAACAAGCCATAAAAGAATATTTTAAATTACCGGTTTATATTGATAATAATGCTAATTTAGCAATGCAACAATTTGCAAAGGAAAATCATTTAGCCACTCATCAATCAGCAGCTTTGATCATAGATGTATTTGGTAGTGGAATTTATGTTAATGGAACAGTATGTCGCGGTTATCACGGATTTGGTGGAGAACTTTTTAATTTTCCTGATGATTCTCAACCCTATGATAAAGTTTTGTCTAGTGAGGGACGACGTCATTTTTTAAGTAGAGTTTGCCTAGGGTTATTTACGATTATCGATCCCTATATTATCATATTATGTAATGGTAATGATTTACCAATTAAAACAACGGTGGAAGATGTAGAATATATTAAACAATATATTTTAGAACATATTGAAAAACAGTTTTTACCAAAGTTTGTAATTATTGACCAATTTGATGAGTTGGTATTAAAAGGATTAAAAAATGGAACTTTAGATAAAATTAAGTCGCATTATGAAAATGAAATGTAAAAAATGTGTCATTTAATGAAAGTAAAACAAAAAAAGTTATCGCTTTCAATTTTTTTGAAATTTAATTGTAATGATAAAAAGTATTGATTAATTCAATACTTTTTTAAGTCTAAAATAGTTTTAAGATGAAATATAAACAAAAAATGTAAACCGTTTACAAAAAAGGTGTTGACAATACTTATGACATGAGTTATTATAAGTCTCGACGATAGGACGACATATGATATATGTCAATGGGAGGAACAAAGAATGAAATTTTTAGAAGAAAAATTTGTCCCATTAGCTGCCGCATTAGGTTCACAAAGACACTTAGCAGCAATTAGGGATGCATTCGTTGTAATTATGCCAGTTTCAATCGTAGGAGCAGTAGCGGTATTAGTTAATAATATCCATGAATTATTCAGCCCTAATGGTTTAAACGTTCCGGCAGTTTATAACGGATATAAAAGCTTTTTAGTATCAAGCGGTTTAGGTGATGTATTTACCGCAATTAACAAAGGTTCTATCAGTATGATGGCAATCTTATTAGTAGCTGCCTTAGGTTACACTATGGCACAAGGTTTAAGTGGTGATGGAATTGCAACTTCAATCGTAGCAATGACATGTTACTTAGGGCTTGTACCAGCAGTTCAATCTATTGCTAATAAAGTTTCTTGGGAAACAGATGCTAAAGTTGTAGAAGTTGCAACTGGAGACATCGCAAGTGGAGCAGTAGCTGCTAACAAGTTAGATTCAAACGGTATGTTCGTTGGTATGTTATTAACAATTGTTGTTGCTGAAATATTTGTTAGATTATCAAGAAATGACAAATTAAAAATCACATTACCAGATGGTGTACCACCAGCAGTAGCAAATTCATTTACAGTATTAATTCCAGCAATTATTACAGTAATCGGTGTAGTTTTAGTTGGAACTTATATTGTGAGATTCACTGGTCAAAATATTTGGGATATTATTACTAAGTTCGTAGCTACACCATTATCAAATGTAGCAGATACATTAGGAACTGCTGTATTATCAGCTTTCTTAGTTAACTTCTTATGGATTTTCGGTTTACATGGTGCTAACATCATTGGTGCTGTAACTACTCCAGTTTTCACTCCAATGTTATTAGATAACACTGAAAAATTCCAACAAGGGTTAGAAGCTCAATATATCGCTCCAGGTATGAATGTATTCAACACTTTAGGTGGATCTGGATGTACTATTGGTTTAATTATTGCAATCTTATTATTTGGTAAAGTGCAATCTGAAAAAACAGTTATCGGAATTTCAGTTGCTCCAGGTATCTTCGAAATCAATGAACCAATTACTTTTGGGGTACCAATCGTAATGAACCCAATTTATATGTTACCATTCGTAGCAGCACCAGTTTTAATGACTATTCTTGCTTATACATTAACAAAATTAGGTATCATTGAAAAAGTTGTATTATCTACACCTTGGGTAACACCTCCAGTATTATGGGGATTCTTAGCTACAGGTGGAGGAATCAAAGCGATGATTTTCCACGTAATTGAATTAGTGTTATTAACATTAATTTGGACACCATTTGTTATGATGTCAAATAAACAAAACGGTTAATCAATCATTAAATAGAAAGAAATTAAAATTATGTATCGTCAATTTAACCTCATAGAGCATTCTATGGGGTTTTTAATACTCTAAAATATTTGACGAATTGACAAATTTCGCATAAAATGGGATATAATATAAATGGAGGTGTCTTTATGCAATTACCAATACAACAAATTATTGACAATTTTAAAGAGGATTTTAAAAAAGAAGATTGTCCTCAGTTTTATAATATTGAATCTTCAATACTTGTAAATACAATTCAAGATTTAGAAGAATATATGACACAAACAAAAGATTTTATGGATTTAATTTACTATATACAAAATAGCCAAATATTTGAAATTTATATTAACGAATTAATTGCTCCCTTAGTTCCTGATGAATTAGTGGGAGAAAATATTGAAAAACAGTTTCTAGGTTCTGTTGGCGTATATCAACGTATTGCCATGCAAAAACAAGGAAATGAAAATGCTATAGTGATTTCATCAATAAACGTTTCTGCTTCACTAATTCAAAATGCGTATCTTTATGTTTGTGAAATTAGAGACATCAATGATTTAAAGGATATTGCTCAAACCATGGAACTTACAGATATTTATGAACATATCATTAATATTTTATGTGTGCCTTTAAAAGAGGTATTAAAATTTAGAGAACTTGTTTTGGAATGTCAAGTCCCCCATTATATAGTTTCGACTTTTGGATTAATTAATGCCGATTATGCTTTAACAATGGGACAAGAAATTATTAAACGTATTGAAGAAACTTTTAATCAATTTATGCAAGGTGAGATGATCCTTGAAGATAGTGGTCAAGAAATGTTGAATTAGATAAAAAATCAAAAAGGCATATACCTAAGAACATCTCTTAAGTTTATGCCTTTATTAAAATGCATTTACTTTTTAATAGATTTAATCATTACAAAATGATGTTCATCACTTAAATTTTTATCATAACAATATCCGTCAAGGTCAATTAATTTAAGGTAATCAAGACTTGTAATTTGATGAGTGATTAAATAATTCAACATTTGCCCTCGTGCTTTTTTAACATGCATAGAGGGTCTTTTCATTTTCCCATTTTCTTCAATACAAAAATCTATCGTTACCATATTTTGATGATGAATTTGTTTAGAAAATTCATTAGAAGCAAGGTTAATAATTAAATCTTCATCTTCATATAACTCATCAATACACGATTGCCAATAAGAATATAAATTAAACGTGTCTAATTGACTAAGATAGTCTAAACGATAAAAAGAGATGCCATCACTATATTTAAGCACACCATATAATGCATCTAAAATATGTAGATGTTTATTGATATAGTCAAATTCTATATGAGTGTAGTTTTTTAATTCCAATTGTTTAAAAACTGTACCAGTGTAATAAAATAATGCAGGATATAGAGTTTGATCTTTTAATCCATTAAAAATATTTTGTGCTAATTTATTTGAAACTTGGAAAGTTTTTTCGATCTCTTCAATACTTAAATTTAAAAGTGCGTGTTTGAGTGGTTTACTTTTTTCATTAAATATAGGCGTTGACATTTGTAGATGATGCTTAGTTGGTTTCATAGTTTTACTAGGTGAAATAATAATCTTCATAGAATCCTCCTTTTATAATATAACTATAATAAAAATTTTAAGGAGTGTCAAAATTAAGTGAATGTGGTACAATGAGGTGGGTGATAAAATGAATACTATAATTGTAGATCGTATTTTAATGCATATGATGGATTTTGAACATCGTGAAATTATTTTTTCTGATGATTTTTTAGAACTTAGTCCAACGATGCAGGAGTATTATGATAAAAAAATAGAGAAAGCGTGGACAAGTCCACAGTTAAAAGAAATTACATTAGGTGACTTTGCGCCGATTATATTAAGAAGTAAGGATATGATTGAAGATATCGAAAAATATTTTAAACATGCACGTTCAATCACAGAAGAGTTATTTAACTTAGGTAGTTTAATTCAATTAATGCCTAATTGCAATATTATTTTTATGGAATGTAAAATTAATGGTATGAAACATATGGCAATTATTAAATTGAATTATAAAATAGCACCAGTGAATGTCATTGATGAAGATGAAAATGGTAATAAAGCAATTCGTATTACCAATCGACAAATGGTTCCAACTAAATCTGCAAGCGTAGAAGAAGCAATTATCGTAAATACTGAAGAAAATAGGGTGTTTATTATAGAAAAACGCTTTGAAATTGATGGTAAGTTAGATTACTATTTAAATGCTCAATATTTAAAAGGTGAACCTAAGATGACTGATAAACAAAAAGTAAGTCTTTTAAATAAAACGATTACAAAAGTAGAAAGTCAATTTGGGGTGAATGAATTTGAACCAAAAGCATTGATTAAACAAGAGATGGTTAATTGTGTACTCGAAAATAAAGAGATTAAACCACATGAAATTGCTGAACATTTACTTGAAAGAGATTATAACGCTAAAGAAGAATGTATTGATCTTTTGATTGATTTAGGCATTGATGAAACAATGACAATCTCATCTAATTTTGAATCGGTAGAGAAAATGAGTAAATGTAAAATTGTGACAGATACAGATATCGAGATTACTTTAAATGTAGCAGATTATTTAGAAGAAACGAATATTCGTAAAGTTAAAAATGAAGATGGTACATATTCGATTATATTAGATGATATTCGTGATATTGTTGTGAAATAAGGACTGACAAAGTCCTTTTTTTATCATTTTGCTGCTTAATAAAAGAATTTAAGGATTAAATCATGTATAATAAAAAAGGTGATAAAAATGAAAATAATAACGGGAAAAAATTGGATACATAAAACAAATTCATATATTCATGAAAGTTTAAATCATCAAAGTATATGGATTGTTCCTAATGAATATAAAGTAAATTATGAAAGACAACTACTAAAGGCAAGTTCTAGCGGTGCGATTTTATTTCAACAAGTGATGACATTTAATGAACTGTTTCAAGAACGCTTAAAGCAACTTCATTTATTTAAGTATCAAAAAGCCTCTAATTTAAAATTAAAACTCATTTTATTTAAACTCTTAAAACAAAATCAATACAGCATAGCTAGTTCAATTAACATGGGAGTAATTAATGAACTTGTGAGCTTATTTAAAGAATTTTCACAATATGATTTAAAAACAATCGCTCAAGATTCACTTGATTTACCTGAATTTTCTAAACTAAAATTAAAAGAATGTTTAGTTTTATATCAACAATTTAAGTTAGAATTAGAAAAAGAAAATTTATACTTAGACATCGATGCTAATTTAATTAATGAAAACTTTAATCAAGAAATCTATTTCTATATTGATCAATTTGAAACATTCACAAAACAACAAATACTACTCATCCAAAAAATGAACCATGTCACAATTTTAATGACTTGTGATAGAGAAAATGATTTATATAGTAATGTAGTTAAAAAGTATGCGAAAATTTTTAATGCTAACACTCATGAACATGTCATTGATGGAAGTTTGTTACAAAATTACTTGCAACAGAATTTTCAAAATTTAAAAGCTAAGCCGTTTTTAGAAAAGACACATTATACTTTTATGAACGCCACTAATCCTAGTGAACAAATAGAGGCGGTTGCTTCTAAAATTTACCAAGAAGTCGTTGATGACGGGAAACAATTTCAAGATTTTGTCATCTATAATTTAGATCCTTCACAAAATCTTGAAATTGAGCGAATTTTTAAGCGTTATGAAATACCTTTTAATATTAACTACACTAAATCTACTAAACATTTGCCGGTGATGATATTTTTTAAACATTTCATCAATTATCTTTTAGAACCTAATCCAAATGATTTAAGTTTAATGTGTGAAAGTGGGTTAATTAATTCTTGTATGAGTGAAAGTCAAAAAGATTATCTAAATAAAATGATTAAAACCTCTGCTTGTGATGAAGTGGTTAATGAGATTTTAAATCGATTAGATAAATTGTTGATTAATTTAAAACAACAGCAAAATTCAAAAGGATTCACTGTACAAATTAAAAATTTTATTGAACAATTGAAAATAGGATATGATGAATATGTAATCCAATATTTAGAACAATTAGAAGTCTTTAACGAAGAAATAAATATGTCTCTTGATGAATATTTAATGTTGATAAATGATATTGATTTGCAATTACCACAAGAAAAAAATCAAATTGAAGCAGTTTCGATTTATAATCAATACATCCTAGAAACTAATAAAAAAATATTTGTATTAAATTGTAATGAAGGACTTTTTCCAATGATTAAAAAAGATCAAGGGTTATTACTCAATGATGAAAGAATAGTTTTATCCAAAATACAATTGTTATCGCCTAATTTATTTGAACAAATTGAGTTAGATTATTTAAATATTTTTAAACTATTAATGGCAAATGATAAGATGATGTTAATATATGCAAGTGGAAAACTTGATGGAACAACTTTATTACCTTCAAGTTTATTTATCTCATTAAGCAAAATGTTTCAAAAAAAAGAGGAGCGTTTTAATATAAAATTAATGCCAATGTACCATCTTGAAGCAGCGAGATCAAGGTTATTAGAAACCAATATTGATGATAAAAACAGTGATTTAATTTCATTAAGAACAAGTTATCGCAATTCTAAAAATCAACCGGTTTTGTTGAATAAAGAATTATATTCAAAACTACTGACAAATGATGAAAAAAACTTTATTTCTCCAAGTGAGTTAGAAACATATAATGGTTGTCCTTTTAAATATTTTATACGCTACGGACTAAAAATTTACGAATGGAAAGATCGTACTTTAAAACCAAATGATTTTGGAACTTTAGTTCATGATGTTTTAGATCAATTTACAGATTACTATAATGGCAGTAAAAGTTTAGAGGATTATTTAAACCAATTTCAAATACAAGATGTGAGTTTGTACTATCAAGAGCATATTTTAAATAAAATTTGCTTTCATGCCACTTTAACATTAGAACAACAAACGATTTTTGTAATTATTCATGAAATGGCACTTCAACAATTTAATGATTATCAAATGAATGCATCACAGTTATACTTCTTCAACAAACTTCAACATGATTTATTCAATACACTTCAAATTTTAATATTCCAAGCGTTAAATTCTAAGTACAGTATTGTTGCTCATGAAAAAGGGGTTAAAAAACAACATCATGATTTATTAGTGTATGGACGATTGGATCGCCAAGAAAGTTTAGGACAGTATGTTAAAGTGGTGGATTATAAATCAAGTGCTAAAAAATTAGATTTATGTTTGGCGACATTAGGATTTAATATTCAAATGTTACTTTATTTAGATATGATTGTTGATAGCAAGCAAGAAAAAGCAGGGGTATTGTATTTTAATACGGCACAAAGAGTTTATAAAGAAGACACTTATGTGATGAGTACACCTATTGAGGCTTCAGGTTTACTTAAAGAATATAAAATGGAAGGATATTTGCTTGAAAATGAAACAGTGATTGAAGGATTAGGCAAAGAACCGGAATTAATTGCCAATGTCCGTTATGTAAAATCTAAAGGAAGTTATAGTGGAAATTTATTAAATCAAGATCAATTTAATCAATTAATTCAAAAAGTGAATGAAAGAGTTGATCAAATAATTGATGAAATATATGAACAAGGGAATATTCAAATTATGCCAAGTCACAGTGATTTACCTAATATTAATATGCAAGTTAATCCATGTACTTATTGCGAATATAGTCAGGTGTGTTTAAAAGATGTTTTCTATAATGAAAATAGGGAAATCGAATATATAGATAAAAAAGAAATGTTGAAAGTATTAGGAGGTGAAGAAAATGATTAGCCCATTTAATGATGAACAAGCAAGTGCTATTGCTTTGCGTAACACTAGTATTTTAGTCTCTGCTCCGGCAGGAAGTGGGAAAACTAAAATATTGGTAAGTCGTATTATGTCTTTATTAATTGAAGATCATTATCATGTTGATGAGTTTTTAGTTTTAACCTTTACAGAAGCTGCGGCAGCTGAAATGAAGCAACGTTTACTATTTGCCATTGATGATGAATTAAAAAAAGACTTACCTAAAGATATTTATGATCATTTATTAATTCAAAAACAAAAAATACCTTATGCATATATTACTAACTTTCACGGTTTTTGTAGTCAATTATTAAAAAAATATGGTTATTTAGTTAGTGTAGAAAGTCAGTTTGAAATATTAAGCAACCCTCTAATTTTAAAACATCAGGTTTTAGATGAATGTATTGAACAGTGGTTGACAAATGAGCAATTTAAGGAATTTATTTCTCTATATTTTAATCAAATGAATTTTAATAATTTAAAAACAATGATATTAGAATTGTATGAATTAATTCACTCTATTGATCAAGTCGATCAATTTATCGAAACAATGAAAAGTGATGTTTATGAAAAATACATCAACAGCAAAAATCATTTAGACAAGTGGCAAGGTTTTGATGAAATTAAACGACAATTGTATTTAAGTGCAATTAAAACATATAACCATGCGATTGAACTTGAACATTTTGCCTCAGTTAATGGTATTAATGATTACTTTGAAAGACCTGATGAACAAACTAAAACAAATGCTTCTTTACCTATCCCTAGTGAAAGTATTTATGAATACTGCAAGCAAATATTAGATTTATTTAAAAATGAGTTTAATGGCTATGAAACATTTAAAAATGTTTCTTTAAGAGCATTGGAAAAATCTTATAATATTAAATGGGAAGAAGATATTAAACCTTATCAAAAAGAGTTTACTGCTTTAAAATCAAAGGTATCAAAAACTTATTTAGATATGGCTAAAAGATATTTAATTGATAATGAAGATGAATTTAAACTCGCTTTAAAAGAGTCTTTATATGTTATTATTGAAATTTTATTATCAAAAAATGGGCTAGTTCAATTATTTAAACAATCCTATCAGCAAAAAAAGAAAGAACATAATTATTTAGACTTTAATGACCTTGAGCAAATGACAATTGAGTTGTTGCAACCTCAATATCATATTTCTGAATTACTGTATGGAAAATTAAAAGAAATTATGATTGATGAATATCAAGATACCAACCAAATTCAAGAAACAATTATTAGTTTAATTAAAGACTACAAACAACCATCAATTGTTACTTTTATGGTAGGGGATATGAAACAATCGATTTATCGTTTTAGACAAGCTGATCCAGCATTGTTTAAAGAAAAATATGATACTTATGCCACTGATGATGAAACGATGTTAAAAACGCATACACGACGCATTGATTTAAAATTTAATTATCGTTCTAATAAAATTGTTTTGGATAGTGTGAATTATATTTTTAATCAAATTATGGATAAAGATGTGGGAGGATTAGAATATTTACATGACACAAGCAGTCATCTTAATTATGACTATTTGCGTAAAGAAGGGTGTAAAACTTTAGATGAACTAGAAGAAAAAACTTTGCAAGCTGACACTTATTATCAAAATGAACATCGTTTTGATAGTGAAGTTTTATTAGTCAAACGTGAAGAAAATATGAAACTTAGCGAAGGGGAATACGAGGCACATTTAGTTGCATTGAGGATTAAAGAATTAATTGAAAATAGTACGATTAATCAATTCAATGGTCAGCCACGTTTAGTTGAATATAAAGATATTGTTGTTTTAATGCGGTCTACAACACTCTTTTTAACATTTAAAAAAGTGTTTGATCAATATGCAATCCCTAATCATATTGTTTTATCACAAGGATACTTAAATGCGACAGAAATAGTCGCTACAATCACAATGCTTAAAGCAATTATTAATCAGCACGATAATATCAGTATGCTTTCTTTATTAAGAGGTCCTTATTTATTTAGTCATTTTGATGAAAATTTAATTAGTGAAATTCGCTTACAAAACTTAGAAGCCTCTCTTTATGAAAATATACTAAGTTATTATGAAAGTTCTAAAGATTTACAAGTTGAAAAATTTATTCACACTTATGAGGATTTAAAAACGCAGTTAAAAACATTATGTCCAAGTGAGTTTTTATTATATTTATATGAAAAAAGTGGTTATGATTTATTTGTGGCAGGATTAATCAATGGCTCACAACGTAAAGCTAATTTAGATTTATTAGTTGAAGAATTTAGAAATGTTGAAAAAGATCAATCTATTTATGAAATTGTGGAAAACTATATTCAATTAATGACACACCTTAGTGCATCTTCACCAGCACAAGTCATTTCAAGTAGCGATAATGTCGTGCAGTTTATGACAATTCATAAATCTAAAGGGTTAGAGTTTCCAATCGTATTTGTTTCAAATATGAATAAGTCTTTTAATAAACAAGACAGTGCTAAACGACTAATTGCTGATAAACAATTAGGCATTGCCATTAAACCTAGAACATTTAAAAATGTTGAAATTGGCGAACAATTAATATTAGACCAAATTGTCGAATACGAAAATCCTTATCGACAATTACTGTCTTCAAGACAAACCGAAGAAGCCATCAATGAAGAAATGCGTGTTTTTTATGTAGCATTAACACGTGCTTCACAAAAATTAATTATGACAGGAGTATCTGATTATGAACAATTAGAACGTTGGCAAGAGGACATTATCATCAATGAAAACAATGAAATTTATGACGGTAAGAAAAATCAACATATTTTAATGTATTATAATATAAGAAAAACAAACACTTATTTAGACTGGGTCGGTCGCGCATTAATGCGTCACCCGCAAGTATATCAAGATTGGATAGATCATTGTGATCAAAAAGAGATTGTCAATCGTTTTAAAGAAATCAAAAAACTGCCTTCTATTAAAGCCCATTGTTTTAATAATACCAAAGCAGCAAAATTTAATTTAACTTACATTTCAATTGCAGAGATTGAAGAAAAAATGATTTCTAAACCGATAACTTCATCTAATCAAGAAACTTTGCAATTAAATTTTAAACCTTTACCTTCTTTTACACCTTATACACAAACAATCAGTGTTACACAACTACAACAAAATACACAATCGATTTTAAAAAGTAATTTTAAACCAAAAGAAGGAAAGCTTTTAACTCCTACACAAAAAGGAACATTAATTCATGCTTTTTTTGAACATCTTCCTCTTGAAAAAAAAGAAATTCATAAAGTCATAGATGACTTATATCACGCAAAATTGTATAATGAAATAGAACGTGATGTGCTATATGAATATGAAGATAAAATTTCGTCTTTCTTCAATAGTGAATGTTTTTTACGCATGCAAAATGCAACACATATAGAAAAAGAAAAATCATTTAGTTTAATGGATCCAAATACTTCACAAATTATACATGGAACGTTTGATGTATTGTGTTTTGAACCTAATCGCATAACTATTATCGATTATAAAACAGATCGCATTAAACAAGAGACATCAAACTACTTTTTAAAAGAAAACCATCGAGTTCAAATGGAGTATTATAAAAAAATTATACATCAATTATATCCAAATTATACAATTGAGGCGATGGTATACTATTTAGAAATTGGAAAGTCTATTACATTGTAACAGGGGGGAAAATAAATGAATATTGATAATGAAGTTCATGAAGCAAAACAACGATACGATCGTTATTTAAAATTAGAGAGTTTAATGACAGAAAAAGTTAGACAGCTGAATCAACAAGAAGATAAAGTTTACGAACTTTATCTTCAATTACAAAAAGAAAACAAAGATGTTGAAGAATTAGAAAAAACAAGTTTCACGACTTTATTTTTAAAATTAGCAGGGCAAATGGCCGAACGTAAAGAAAAAGAAGCGCAAGAAGCACGTATTGTGGAATTAAGATATCATGACGCTAAACGAGTTGAAAATGAAATTAGAGAAGAATTAAACCAACTTAAAGAAGAACAGTCAAATTTAAAAAACGCTCGCCAAGATTATTTAGAAGCATTAGCACGTAAACGTGAACAACTCTCACCAGAACAATTGAATAAAATTAACGATCTTCAAAACAAAATTGATCAAGCAGAATACAATATTAAAGAAGGGAAAGAAGCGATTGAAGCAGGTGCTTATGCCCGTGAGGTAGCAATGAAAGTTTATAACAATTTTGAAAGTGCTTCAACATGGGGAGTTCTTGATATGGTCGGTGTATTAGATTTTATTGCTGATATGGCTAAACATGCTAAAATAAATGAAGCCAAACAATTGACTAATGAATTAGAACAAGCTTTACGTCGTTTCAAAACAGAACTAGTAGATACTCGTATTAATGTGAATACATCTATTGAAATCAGCGATTTTGATTGTATGGTTGACTTTATGTTTGATAACATCTTTTCAGATTATATGATTCAAAATAAAATTAATCGTGCTAAAGAACAAGTTGGTACTTTACTAAACGAAATTGAATATGTTTTAAACGAACTTAATGAAACAGTAAATCAAAGCGAAAAAGATATTCGCCAATATAAAAAAATAATGTTGGAGTATATAGAAAACTAATGTATAAAATTACTAAAGCCAATAGTACACATTATCAATATTTTAAACAAGAAATATTGACAAATGGTGCTGGTTATATTGTTTCAAATGCAAGTTCAATTATTGGATTATTTTCATTTACGTTTGATTATCATGAAGCAAAATTGAGTTTTAATTATGTTTATGATATAAATGCTGTGTCAATGCTAATTGAACAATTTTTTAAAGATTATCCTAATATTGATTCAATTTATTATACGGGTCATCAAAGATTAGAAAAAATCGGATTTAAGCAAAATGTGTTAAGGAGAGAAAAACATGGATAAGCAATTTTTAATTGAAATGTTAAAAACTGATTCAGTATCAGGAAAAGAAATTAAATTACAAAAGAAAGTTTTAAAACATTATCGTGATGTGATGGATGAACAAATCACTGATTTATCAGGAAATGTCATTAATATTATCAATCCATATGCAAAAACAAGAGTATTACTTTGCGGACATATTGATGAAATAGGGTTATATGTCACTCATATTACTAAAGATGGTTTTATTAAAGTTACACAAGCAGGAGGAATTTATCCAACGACTTATTTAGGACACCATGTTATGATTCATAGTGAAAATGAAGATATTAGTGGGGTTGTTGTGAATACTCGTGAATTAAGTCAACAAAAAGATCTAAAAGTTAAAGATTTAACAATTGATATAGGAGCAAAAGATGACAAAGAGGCTGCTCATCATGTTCAAATAGGAGATAGTGTCACATTTGATACACCGATTAATGAATTGCTTGATCATAAATTAACTGCTAGAGCAATTGATGATCGTTCGGGAGCATTTATTGTATTAGAAGCAGTCAAAAAAGCTCAAGCAATGGGGTGCAAAATTGGTGCCTACGCTTTAACAAGTACGGGTGAAGAAACAACTTCAAGAGGTGCCTACTTTGCTTCAAGTAAAATTAAACCTAACATGGCAATTATTGTTGATGTGACTTATACAAGCGATTATCCAGGAGTAGATGCTTCTGGGTCTGGTGAAGTTAAATTAGGACAAGGACCGGTATTATGCCAAAGTTCAATAGTGAATCAAAATATGAACACTAAATTAAAAGCAATTGCAAATCGTTTAAATATTTCTTACCAAATTGAAACGTTTGCTGGAAGAACATTTACAGATGCAGATAAAATCCATTTCACAAATGAAGGTGTCCCACTTTGCTTAATTTCGCTTCCGCTTCGCTATATGCATAACCCTGCTGAAGTATGTGATTTAAGAGACATTCAAAATAGTATCGATTTAATTGCAGCATTTTTATGCGAAATTGATGAAACATTTAATTTAGATCCATTTAAATAATAAACACTATCAACGATTAGAAGAAAAAATAGATAAAGGGTTAAATTATAACTCTCAATAATCATCATGATTTAACACAAACATTATTTAAAACAATTAAAATATGCATTAAATTTTTTAAAAAAGTTGTAATGTTAATATTTAGTTCACATGATTCACATATTATATAAATGTAGATAAGATTTATAATTTTTCTCCCAAATTATTTATAGATTTTTCTTCTAAAAATGTTAAAAAGGCACTTCGGTGCTTTTTTAATTTTTATATCGCTTTTTTTTGATTTTTAAGGTATGATATATCAAGGAAGAATGAGGTGGTTAAATGAAATTAATCGTAGGATTAGGAAATCCAGGTAAAGAATATGAAAACACGCGACATAATTGTGGATTTATGGCAATTGATTATTTAGCACAAGATTTAGGAGTGACAATTAATCAAGCAAAATTTAAAGGATTATATGCAAAAATAAAAGTAGAAGGTGAAGATGTGATTTTATTGAAACCACAAACTTATATGAACTTATCTGGTGAATCAGTGAGTGAAGTGATGAAATTCTTTAAAATTGATAAAGAAGATGTTTTAGTCATTTATGATGATTTAGATTTACCGGTGGGAAAAATCAGAATCCGTGCAAATGGTAGTGCTGGTGGACATAATGGAATTAAAAGTTTAATTGCACACCTAAATGGGCAAGATTTTAAACGTATTCGTATAGGAATTGATCGACACCCTTATATCCCAGTCGTAGATTATGTTTTAGGTAAATTTACGAGTGAAGAAATGGTTTTGTTACAACCAGCTCTAAAGTTATCATGTACTGTTGCTAAAGCTTTTATTACAACTGATTTTCATAAAGTAATGAGTTTGTATAATAGAAAATAATGAAAAAAATTTTTGAGCTATTAACAAATAACAAAGCAGTACAAACTTTAGCGAGTGGTAAAGGGCAAGTTGTAACAACTCACATTAGCGATGAAGCATATTTAATCGCTAGTGCTTTTTTGGTTTCCAAGAAAAATATTTTGGTCATTAAACCTAATCAGTATGAAGCACAACAACTATTTCATCAATTTAATTTAATGAATCAAGAAGATGTATTATTTTTTCCTGTTGATGAATCACAACGCATTGAAGCATTAGCACAATCTCCTGAATTATTAGCAGAGCGTATTAATACACTATATCAATTAACATTAAATAAACCAAAAATTATTATCAGTCATAGCGTGGCGATGGTTCGTCACTTACCTTCAGTTGAATTATTTAAAGAAAGCATGATTGATTTAAAAATCAATCAACAAGTAAATTTAGAAGAATTGAAAACGAAATTAATTCAAATTGGTTATCAATACACTTCAAGAGTAGATCAACCATTTTATTTTGGACATCGCGGAGGGATTATAGACGTCTATTCATTACAATATGATTTACCAATACGTATTGAATTTTTTGATGACGAAATTGAAGGTATTCGTTTCTATGATCGGGATACACAACGTACAGTTCAATCCGTTAGTGAAGTGACCATCATTCCCGCAACCGATATTTTATACTTAGATGAAACGGTTGAAGAAGTCATTGACCAAATTGAAACATTGAGTGAACAATGCATTGGACAACTAGATACGTTTAAACAAGAAGAACTCAAAGATCACTTATCTATAGAATTTGAAAACTTACGTATGCACGATACAACTTTTAGTATGTATAAGTTTTTACCTTATTTAATTAAAACAAATTCTATTATCGACTATTCTAACGGAATTACATTACTTTCACCTTATACAGGTATATTAGATAATTACAAATTATATGTTGAAGAGATGTTTTATTATAATAAAGAATTATTTGAAGAAGGAAAGTCGATTTTAAATTTAAATTTATACTTTGATTTAAATGATTTAATTTCATCGATACCAGTAGTTTATAGTGAAGTATTTAAAACTAAAGATCAACAAGTCAGTTTTAATGCACATTTGATACAATCAATTTACCAATCCGAAGAACAATTGATTAAAGCATTAAATGATTATACCAAAACATCAAAAGTCGTATTGATGCTTCATAATGATATGCACCAACGTAATTTAATGGGTCTATTAGAACGTCATCATTTAAGTTATACCCTTATTAATGAGGAAGATGATTTATATGAAGGGATTAATATTTGTGTAGGTTATCTAGGGTGTGGGTTAGAGTTACTTGATGAAAAGATTACAGTTATTACTGAAAATGAACTCTATGGTAAACCTAGTAAAGTTAAAAAAAGTTTTGTAAAGTATAAAAATGCTAAAGTTATTCACAATTTTAATGAGTTAAATATCGGTGATTATATTGTTCACGATACTCATGGAATTGGGCAGTATTTAGGAATTAAAACATTGGAGGTTCAAGGGGTTCATCGAGATTATTTATATATCAGCTATCGAGGAAATGATACATTATATGTACCGGTTGAACAGTTTAAACTGATTCGTAAATATACTTCTAAAGATGGTCGTGTCCCTAAAATTCATAAATTAGGAAGTAGTGAATGGCAACGTACAAAACAAAAGATTAGACAAAAAGTCGATGACTTAGCAGATCATTTAATTGAAATTTATTCAAAGCGTATTTCTAAAGTGGGATTTGCATGTGCCCCAGATACACAAATGCAATATGATTTTGAAAATGAATTTGCCTATGAACTCACTCCAGATCAGGAACGTTCGATTAACGAAATTAAAGAAGATATGGAAAAACCACAACCAATGGATCGATTACTATGTGGTGACGTGGGATTTGGTAAAACAGAAGTTGCTTTAAGAGCGGCATTTAAAGCAGTTTTAAATCAAAAACAAGTGGCTATTTTATGTC
Source organism: Erysipelotrichaceae bacterium (assembly GCA_018365815.1). GTDB lineage: Bacteria > Bacillota_I > Bacilli_A > Erysipelotrichales > Coprobacillaceae > Beduini. Next base: position 28,470 of record JAGZJH010000010.1, on the reverse strand, counting down.
CTACAACAATTTTATCTTCACAACATTATCGTACCATTGAGCAGCGTTTTAAAAACTTTCCGGTAAATTATGCTTTATTAAATCGATTTACAACTGCCAAAGAAGTTAAACGTATTACAAATGGGCTAAAAGACGGAAGTATTGATATAGTCGTAGGAACGCATAAAATTTTAAATAAGAGTATTACTTTTAAAGATATAGGGTTACTGATTGTCGATGAAGAGCAGCGTTTTGGTGTACGTCATAAAGAACGTATTAAAGAATATAAAGAAACAATCGATGTTTTAACTCTTTCAGCGACACCGATTCCTCGTACATTACAAATGTCATTAATGGGAATTCGTTCACTTTCACAAATTGAAACACCGCCAACTAATCGATTACCAGTGCAAACTTATGTTATGGAAAAAAATGACAAGGTTTTAAAACAAGTTATTGAACGTGAGTTATCAAGAGATGGACAAGTGTTTTATTTATATAATAAAACTTCTAATATTACTTCAGTAGCTACTAAAATTGCTCAAATGATACCGGGAGCAAGAGTGGGAATCGGTCATGGACAAATGTCTAAAGATGATTTAGAAGATGTAATGATGAAGTTTTTATCAAAAGAGTATAATGTCTTGGTTTGCACAACGATTATTGAAACAGGGATTGATATCCCTAATGCCAATACTTTAATTGTTGAAGATGCTGATCATTTCGGATTATCACAACTTTATCAAATTAAAGGGCGTGTTGGAAGAAGTGATCGTAATGCTTATGCCTATTTACTATATCGTAGCCATAAACAATTAAGTGAAGAAGCAAGTAAACGTTTAAAAGCGATTAAAGAATTTACTGAATTAGGGAGTGGTTATAAAATTGCGATGCGTGATTTATCTATACGTGGAGCAGGAGATATTTTAGGCGGTGAACAAGCCGGATTTATTGATACCGTTGGTTTTGATATGTATATGAAAATTCTTCAAGATGCAGTGAATGAAAAACAAGGAAAGGAAGAAGAAAAAGAAATTCCGGTATTGAATGTTAATGTTGATGGTTATATTCCTTCTAATTATGTAAATACTGATTTAGAAAAACTGGAGTTATATCAGCGTTTAAATGATGTGAAGTCTTTATATGATTTAGAAACGATTAAAGAAGAATTAGCTGATTTATATGGTCAATTACCTTCTTCGGTGAATACTTTAGTAATGAAACGTGAATTTGATTTATTAATGGACGAACCGTATATTGAAGGTATGAAAGAAGAAAAAACGGTAGTAGAAATTACATTAAGTCAAAAGATGAGTGAAGACATTGATGGTGAAAAGTTATTTGCATTAGTGATGTCTTATGATCGTTTAGTTTCAGTCACTTATAAGTTAAAACATATTATTATTAAATTTAAAAAAGATTCGAAATGGCTAGAACGTGCCAATGATTTATTAGTGAAATTAAAGGAATTATAGGAGGAAAGTCCTGTGGAAAAAATTATAAATGTTGAAGATTTATTAATTAATGGGTCAAAGGAACAAGTTACTTCTTTATTAAGATTTTTGCACCCAGCCGATATTTTAGATGTATTACATGAACACGTTGATTTAGTTCCGGAAATTTTATCTAAACTTCCCGATGATATGATTGCTTCAATTATTGAAGAAGAAGAAATTGAAGATAAATATGATTTATTGAAACAATTTAGTGAAGCACATCAAAAAAGTATCCTTGATGAAATGGCCTTTGATGAAATTACCGATATGATTGGAACACTTGAAGAAGATCAAGTAAGTGAGGTCATTAATTTTTTAGATGAAGAAGATCAAGAAGATGTTAAGCAATTGATGTCTTACTCTGAAGAAAGTGCAGGAGGAATTATGGATACTGATTTTATTGCCATTTACGACAATAAAACAGTCCAAAAAACATTAGAATATTTAAAAACTGAATGTCAAGACATTGAAACTGCCAGTTATTTATATGTGGTAGGTAAAGATATGTCATTAAAAGGTGTATTATCTTTGCGAGATTTGGTATTTAGTAGTTTTAATACACCAATTTCAGAGATTACTAATACGAATGTAATTGCTATTAATGTTAAAACGGATCAAGAAGAAGTTACAAAGATGTTTGATAAGTATAATTTTGTCATGATGCCAGTTGTTGATGATGATAAAAAGATGTTAGGGGTTATTACATTTGATGATGTTATCGACGTCATTAAAGAAGAAGCTACGGAAGACATGCACCATTTAGGGGGGATTGCAAAAGAAGAACGTGTTGATGGGACAATTTTAGAATCTATTCGTTCACGATTACCTTGGTTAATTATTAACCTTGTGACGGCATTATTAGCTTCTAATGTTATTGACCAATTTCAAGGGGCAATTTCTCAAGTAGTGGCACTTTCTGCGGTCATGACGATTATTTCAGGAATGGGTGGAAATGCTGGCACACAATCATTAACTATTGTTGTTCGAGGATTATCACTTGGTGAAATTACAAAAGAAAATGCGAAAAAAATATTTTTTAAAGAAGTTGCCGTAGGTGCATTAACAGGAATAGTTATTGCATTGTTTGTCTCTATTTTAGCAATGCATTATGAAAATAATTTGGCTTTTGGATTACTTGCGGCAGTAGCAATGGTTTTAAATATGATTATGGCAACTATTGCGGGATTTGTTGTACCAGTTATTTTAGAAAAACTTAAAATTGACCCAGCATTAGCCAGTGGTGTTTTTGTAACTACTGTGACTGATGTCTTAGGATTTTTCTTCTTTTTAGGATTGGCTTCAATGTTTATAAATTATTTAGTTTAAGTAGACTTATAATTAGGGTTTAGTCATAAAAAAAGAACTTTACTGATATGAAAGAGCACTATTTGGTTGATCTTCATTTCAATAAGGTTCTTTTTAATTTAGTTAAGATAACTTCTATAAGTAGTTAGAGCATATCGTTTATTTATAAATCAATACTAGGCAAAGTAAATCCTCGTCCTTTTACTTCATGAACTTGAGAAATAACTGTAAATGCAGTTTCATCAATAGTTTGTATTCCTTGATTTAAACGATGAAGTTGACGTTGACTTAATACACACATTACTGCCTTTTGTTCTTCTTTTTTACGCCCTGTTGTAATGTTTAAAAAAGTTGTTCCACGATTAATATTTTGCTGAATCCAAGTGCTGATTTCTTGATACAATGGTGAAATAATAATCACTTGGATTTGATTTGAACCAATTAACATCATTTTGTTAATGGTGAAGGTACTCACCATCAATACTATAATACTATAAAGCAATGTTTGTAAATCGATTGAAAAAGCTTGGGTCATAATAATGATAAAGTCAAAGATATAAATTAGAACTGAAGTGGCAATTCCAGTGAATTTATTAATAATGAGTGGTGGAATATCCATTCCTCCGGTACTTGCGCCAACTCTTAAGACTAATCCAATACCAGCACCAATTAAAATTCCACCAAAAATAGAGGCGATAAAAATATCGAATTGAGGTTGGTAAAAGTCTACGATTTGTTGAATGACTTTTAAAAAAAACGGATAGAAAACAGTACTTACAATAGTTAAGGCAGCAAATTTTTTACCTAAAATAATAAATCCACAAATAAATGTAATCACATTAATGATTAATACAGCAAGTGAAATATCAATATTAAAGTAATGATTCATTGCAAAAGCAATCCCTGTTCCTCCTCCCATGACTAAATCAGTAGGAGCAATAAACAAAGTGACACCTAATGCTAGTAACATATTACCAATAAGTACAGAAGTTAAATTAATTAATGATGATTTTAGTTTCATATGAACTCCTTTCGCTAAAAAAGAAATAAATATTTCATTATTTCTTTTTTATAATTAATTTGATGAAGAGACTTCGTTTCCTGCTTGATTAGAAGAATCTTGGGTTTGATGATTTTGATTAGTATTAGAATTACTTTCGTTTTGATTGTTATTATTTTGTTCTTGGTTAGAACTATTGTTTGAATTACTTGAAGTATTATCAGTCGTATTTTGAGTGGCATTATTAGATGAAGGGGTAGTTGTAGTTTGGGAAGATTGTGATTTTTTATTCGTTGTATTTGAAGAAGTCGAAGAACTTGTTGATTTTTTATACAACGGTGTTTTACCACTATTTATTTTTGAAACAGATGGATCATTAGGATTAAATTCCACATTTGCACTAAATGAGAAATCTTTATTAGGTAATGGATATTCTTCTAACCCTAATACTCGATTAATTTCAGTTGAAACAGCATCAACAGATTCTTGATATAAATTATAATAATAAATTTCTGCTTTTGCCCATTCTGTATATAAATATAGATCCGTACCACCAATTGTACTTGTTGTAATTTGTAATGCTGAGGTATTTGAGAACATTGAATTTGTTCCTAATGTTGTTAAAAGTGAGAAGAGTCCATACATATCTGTTTTTTCCATATTTGTTTGTACATTATCTCCTAAAACACTCAATAATTTATCAACACTGGTAATAATTTTACCAGAAGCAAGTTTGTCAATCATTCCTTCAATGACAATTTGTTGATTTAAGCCACGACCAATATCACCATTTGGAAGTGTTTTACGATGACGAGATAATGCTAAAGCTTGTTCACCGTTTAAATGTTGTTCACCGGCTTCTAAACAAATTGTATTCATCTCATCTTTTGAATTTTGTTCACAAAAACTTCGAGGAACATCAACATCAATCCCACCAATGGCATCGACTAAATCAACAACAGCTCTAAAATTTGCTTTAATATAATAATTAATATTAATATCAAAAGCTTGTTCTAATGAATCAATGGTACAGTTAATTCCTCCTGAACCTGAATGAGTGATTTTATCATAACCACCTCGACAGGTTACAGGGATATAACTATCACGTGGAATTGAAATCAGTGATAGTTTCATGGATTGAGGATTAAATGCTGCTAACATAATGACATCAGAATTTGATCCTTGACTTAAATCACCGGTACGTGTATCTACACCGTTAATTAATACGACAAATGGGTCTTTTGAAATATCTACTTTTTCAGCAGTATTAGAATTATCAGTTGCGACTTTAAATTCACCAATTTGTTTAGTCATTAAACCAAATTCTTGATAAACTTCACCAATCATGCTTAGTCCTTGTTCATCAACAGCAATCACATCAACTTCTTTATTAAGTAATGCTCCAGAAGCTTGAACATAATTGCCATATGTTTCTACTTCATAGTCGTTACTGTTTATTTGATTAGCTGCTAAACTGTCAATGACAACTTGATGTGCCGTGGTATTGGCTTCACTTTGTAAACCGACTTTTAAATTTTTGATTTCTTGAATATTACTAATTGATGAATCTTTAAGTGTATATAAGTATGTATAAACATATTCTGTGGTATCAGTCATTTTTCCAACTGAATGATTTAAACGAAAATAAATATAATCGCAATATCCAATTCCCGCAGAGACTAATAAACTAAATATCACAATTCCAATGCCCACTTTATGCATATTTTTTTTATAGGCTAAGGTATAAGTGATAATACAAATTAAGGATAAAATAACAATAATCATTGTTATTATTAAATTAATTTTTCCTCCTAAATAAGGATTAGAGTATAAAAGATAAATTCCTATAATTGAAAGTAGTGTAGGAATTGTAATTGCAATGATTTTAGCACAATGGATTAATTTCTCTTTTTTAGACATAAGGGACCTCCTTAATAACATATTCGTCATTTAAATATTTTTTCTTTACTTGATTAGCAGTTGCTTCTTGTAACTTAACAAAGAAGGATTCATCTTCAACAAAGCAAGTATATGTTACTTGTAAATCATATTTTTTATCAATGGTTTTAATAGACATTGTTTTAATATAATAATCTATTAGTTTAATGTACGTATAGTCAAAAGTTATTTCATAAAGACTTACTAATTGATAATATTCAATTTTAGCTTGAAGTAATGCTTCTGATACAGATTGACTGTAAGCTCTAACTAACCCACCAGCACCAAGTTTGATACCTCCAAAATAGCGAATCACAATAACAAGTACTTGATCGATTTCTTGTTTTTGTATAACATTAAGCATTGGCATTCCGGCAGTTTTGCTAGGTTCACCATCATCACTTGCTTTAACGTATTCGCCGATTTGATAAGCATAGCAATAGTGAGTGGCATTGGGATATTTTTCTTTGTAAAGTTCTAAATACATTTTCACTTCATCAACTGATGTAACATGTTCTAAAATACCAATAAATCTCGATTTATTGATAATGATTTCGTTTTCAACAGTTTTGGCTATCGATTTAATCATCAAACCCCTCCAATATACATATTATAAATGAATTAGGTATATAAAGAAAGTAATATAGCCGTAAAAAATGACGTTATTTGTATTAACCACGACAAAAAAATACTTAATTTTAATTGAATTTGTGATAAAATAAGCACTATGGAGGTGGACAATATGTCAAAAATAGCAATTTTAGCAGATAGTGGTTGCCAAATTGGATATGACGAATATCAACAACAAGGCGTTTTTATTGCTCCTTTACAAGTTACAATTAATAATCAAAATTATTTAGATGAAATAGACATAACTGCAAAAGATATATTTACAAAAATGAAAGAAGAAAACTGTTTAGCTTCAACCTCACAACCGACAACCGGTTCATTAGTCGAAACGCTAACTAAAATTAAAGAAGCCGGATATGATCAAGTAATCGGAATCTCTTTAGCAACAGGATTAAGTTCAACTTTAAATGGTATGAAACTAGCCGCAGATATGGTAGAAATTCCAATTCATTTAGTGGATAGTAAAGCAACTGCGGGAAATCATCATTACTTAGTCAAAGTTGCGATGACATTAGCTAAAGAAGGAAAAAATGCGTTAGAAATTGTGGAAGTGTTAAAACAATTAATTGAAGATTCCGCAACATTGATTATGGTAAGTGATTTAGATCATTTAAAAAGAGGTGGGCGTATTACACCTCCTGTGGCATTACTCGCTGGAATGCTTAAAATTACACCGATTATGAAACTTAATTATGGACTAGGTGGTAAAATAGATTCTTTTGATAAAGTACGAACAGTAAAAAAAGCGAATTTAAAAATTATCGATTATTTTAAATCGCTTAATATTAATGATCATGATTATATTATTACAATGGAGCATGTACTTTGTGACGAGATGGCTTTAGAAATGTTAAAACATTTAAAAGAACATTTACAAGTTTCTAAAGTTTCATATGGACTATTACCGGCAGTCGTTGGAGTGCATATGGGAATTGGTGGAATTGGATATCAATATATCAAAAAATATCGTGATATAGAAATGTAGATTTGTGGTCTACATTTTTTTGTTATGGGTAAACTATGTGAGGTGATAGTATGAATAAAAGAACAGAAATATTAGAAAAAATTTTATTACAAACAGAAGATATGTTATGCGATGAAGAAACAATGCAGTTGTTATTAAAAAAGAAGTATTCTAAATATAATTATTCAAATAAAACTTCTATTGGACAAAAAGCAGCTGATTTAATGGCAAAGGTCGCAGGAAGTTGGAGTTTTATTCTTATTTTTGCTTTAGGACTGGGAATTTGGATTTATTTCAATATCTATGTATTTAATAGACCATTTGATCCATTTCCATTTGTATTACTTAATCTAGTTTTATCATGTGTTTCTGCTTTTCAAGCGCCATTAATTATGATGGCACAAAATCGGCAAGATGAAATGGATTGTTATCGTAGTCAAGAAGATTATATAGTTAATTTAAAATCAGAGGTATTACTTGAAGATATGTATCATAAAATCGAGATGATATTAAAAAATCAAGAAGAGATTTTAAAACAAATGGAAAATTAAGGATATTTACATCACATAAAAATAGTAGTAAGATATTAAAAAAGATGGGGTGGTTAAAGATGAATTATACATTTTCAAATAAAATGAATGGGGTTAAAGCCTCTGCTGTACGTGAAATTTTAAAAGCAGCAAGCGATCCTAGAGTGATAAGTTTTGGAGGCGGTAATCCAGCTAAAGAAGCTTTTCCTAAAGAAGCAATACAAAAAATTTCAAATGATTTATTTAATGAAGATCCAATTAGTATGCTTCAATATGGGATTACAGAAGGATATGGTCCATTAATTGAATCAGCAAATGTCTTTTTTAACAGACATGAGTGTGTGACGCATAATTTTGATCAATTAATTATCACTTCTGGTTCACAACAAATTATGGAGTTTTTAACGAAATGTTTATGTAACGAAGGTGATGTGGTAATTAGTGAAAATCCTAGCTTTTTAGGGGCATTAAATGCATTTAAAAGTTGTGGGGCAAAAGTCGTTGGTGTTGAGTTAGAAGAAGATGGAATGAATATGGCTGCACTAGAACAGGCACTCCAAACATATCCAAATACAAAATTTATTTATACAATTCCAAATTTTCATAATCCAATGGGTATTTCGACATCATATGAAAAAAGAAAAGCCATCTATGAATTGGCTAAAAAATATCAAGTTATAATTTTAGAAGATAACCCTTATGGAGACTTACGATTTAAAAATGAAGCGATTCCTTCAATTAAATCATTAGATCAAGAGGGGATTGTTGTTTATGCTGCAAGTTTATCTAAAATTATTGCTCCAGGTATGCGTATTGCCGCTGCCATCGGACCAAAACCGGTGATTGAAAAAATGGTTGTCGCAAAACAAGTGGCTGATGTTCATTCAAACGTTTGGGCACAACGTGTCATGGATCGTTTTTTACGTACTTATGATATGGAAAAACATATTTTATCTTTACAAAATATTTACCGACAAAAAGCAGAGTTAATGGTAGAAGAAATTAAAAAACATTTTCATCAAAGTGTTAAATACACTTTACCTGAAGGTGGAATGTTTATTTGGGTGACTTTACCTGATGATGTTGATGTCATGGAGTTTGTTAAAAAGGCAATTGATCAATATGTAGCAGTCGTACCGGGAAGTGCTTTTTTAGTTGATGAAAATGAAGAATGCCATAGTTTTCGAATGAATTTTTCATCTTCAAGTGATGAAAATATTATTAAAGGTATTCAAATATTAGGAAAATTAACACATGAATATTGTGGTAATTAAGATAATAATTAACAATATAGTGATAATTCGATAGTTAGATATAAATTATAAATTAACGATGACTAATGTTTAAATAACTTCTTTTTATAGTTGTTTAAACATTTTTATTTTTAAAATTTATATTGAGGTATTGAAGAGGGATATAAGTATATTTGGGATTTTTTATTGTTTTAGTATTTTTTAATAGATAATATGTTTAAGCTTTAATACAGTGTTAAAAATCAGATATAAATTCTATGAGTAAATAGTTGATTTGAATTTATGATATTTAGTTAATACAATATGTTTCTTTTTTTAAGAAATATATTTAAAAAATTTAAAAATAGGTATAAGATAATTAAGTAAGAGGGGGAGTATTATGGATAATCAAACAATGACTAAAGGGAATATTTGGAAACAACTTATTATTTTTTCTATTCCATTATTAATTGGAAATATCTTTCAACAACTTTATAATACTGTGGATAGTGTCATAGTTGGAAATTATGTAGGTAAAGAAGCTTTAGCAGCTGTGGGATCATCAGCAATGATTATCAACATGTTAGTTGGTTTTTTTATGGGATTATCCACCGGTGCCAGTGTTGTCATTTCACAATATTTTGGGGCTAAAGATTCTAAACGTTTACATCATTCTGTGCATACTGCAATTGCAATGACTTTTTATTTAGGAATTGTATTAACAGTTTTAGGAATTGTATTATCTCCAACTTTATTACGTTTTATGAAAACACCAGAAGATGTTATGCCTAATGCTTCATTATATTTGAAAATATATTTTGCGGGCATTATCGGGTTAATGGTTTATAACATGGGTTCTGCAATTTTAAGAGCAATAGGGGATTCAAAACGTCCGTTATATTTTTTATGCGTTTCATCTGTGATCAATATCGTATTAGATTTATTATTTGTCATTCAATTTAATATGGGAGTTGCGGGAGTAGCATGGGCCACATTGATTGCACAATTCGCTTCAGCTATTTTAGTTATTTATGTTTTAGCGAGATCAAAGGAAGATTATCGTCTTATTTTAAAAGATATAAAAATACATAAAACAATTCTTAAAAAGATGATTACGATTGGATTTCCTTCAGGATTACAACAAGCAATCACTGCCTTTTCAAACATCTTTGTCAATTCTTATATCAATATCTTTGGTTCAGCGGCGATGGCTGGATATAGTTCATATATCAAAATTGATACCTTTGTAGTTTTACCTTTACAAAGTATTGCTTTAGCTTCAACGACATTTGTTGGTCAAAATCTAGGGGCTAAAAAAGTCGAACGTGCCAAAGAAGGAACACGTATTTCTTTAATTATTTCTTTAATTTCAACAGTGACTTTATCTGGATTATTATATTTATTTGGTATGAATTTACTTAAAGTATTTTCACAAGATCCAGAAGTATTACATTATGGAAATTTATTTTTAAAAATATTTTCACCTTTTTATTTTGCAATTTGCTTTAATCAAATTTATGCAGGTGCTTTACGAGGAGCAGGGGTTGCCAATCCACCAATGGTGATTATGATTGGGTGCTTTGTAGTATTTAGACAAATCTTCTTATTTTTTGGTACAAAAATTTTTAATACCCTCGAATTTGTTGCAGTGAGTTATCCGGTAGCATGGGTCTTATGTGCAATTTTAATGTTTGCATATTATAAATTAGGTAATTGGGAAAATGCAAAGAAAGTCGTAGATTAGGAGAATGTATATGAAACTACCACAAGTATTAAATGAAAAAATAAAATGGGAAACGTACACAATTGAATTATTAAAAGAAAATGTTTATCATATCGAGGAAGAAAATGATAATCCCTCAAGTATGTATTGTATTGTTGGAAGTGAAAAAGTATTATGGGTTGATTTAGCGAATAAAGATCCTAAACATATTGAAGAACTTAAACAAATTAAGGATATTTTGGCTAACCAAAAAGAATTAATCGTGATGATTACACATTATCATTATGATCATGTAGGGCAACTTGATGCATTTAAAGATCATAGAATATTATATCCTAAAAAAGATATCAGAGTAGATATGGACTACGATCAACGTTTTGAATTTATTGAAGATGGTTATCAACTTGATTTAGGGCAACAACAAGTTTTAGAAATGATCGAAGTTCCTGGTCATACTGAGGGATCAATGTGTGTGATTGATAAAAAAAATGAACTTGTTGTCACAGGTGATGCGATTGGTTCAAGTTATGTTTGGTTATTTTTTATTGATGATATATTAAATGTTTATGAAAAAGGCTTAAATCATTTGTATCAAACCATTCAAGATTTTAAATCACCGTTATTTATGTGTGGACATCGTTCACAACAATTTAAAAGTATCAACCGAGATCCGCTTTCACCAATTAATGATCCAATGACGATGCAATATGTTAAAGATATGCAAAAATTGGTAACAATGATTAAAAATAAAACAGCATTAACAAGACCTTATCAAGGTAGAGGACATATTGAAAGTGATTGTGTCTATTATTTTGAAGGAAGTTGTTGTGAAATTGATTCGTTCATTTCACTAATGCAATAAAAGAAAGGAAGAATTGATGGAATTTCCAATAGAATTAAAGGAATTAATTGAAAATAAAATTAAAGGTTTAAATAAATCCCATTTAAAAAGCGATGCTCAAAATATTAGTGAACGTTATCGCTATGCAAGTGGGCAAGGTAAACGTTTATTAACTTTAGAAAATGAAGCATTAGTGTATTCATTAGTAAGAATGCCGGCAACCTATGGTGCAATTAGTGAAGCACTTAGCTATACATTAGAACTTATTGATGACATTCCAAGAACTTTAGTAGATGTGGGAGCAGGAACCGGAGCCGGTTCATTTGCTGCAGATTGTTTAATTCACTTAAATCAAGTAACTTGTTTAGAAAGAGAACAGGCAATGATGAATATCGGTCAATCATTAATGAAAGATTATCCCGGTGTATTAAAAGATGCCACATGGAAACAATTTGATTTAACGAAAGACGTACTTCCACAAGGAGATTTAGTGGTGATTTCTTATGTCTTAAATGAATTAGATGAGGTGTCAAGAAAAAAGGCAGTTGAAAAATTATTTAATGCAACTCATAAAGTATTATTAATCGTTGAACCGGGGACACCTGTGGCTTATCAAAATTTAATGCAAATAAGAAGCCAATTATTAAGTTTAGGTGCAAATATTATTGCTCCTTGTCCTCATGAAAATAAGTGTCCACTTTCGAAAGATGATTGGTGCCACTTTACAACTAGAATACAAAGAAGCAGTTTGCATAAGCAATTAAAATCAGGTGATGCACCTTATGAAGATGAAAAATTTTCATTTTTAGCTGTTAGTAAACAACCTATTTCAAACTCATTTTCACGTGTTTTAAGACATCCATATTATGATAAAGGAAAAGTGAGTTTAAAATTATGCACACCACAAGGAATTGTTAATCAAGAAGTTAAAAAAAGAGAAGGACAGTTATATAAAAAAGCCCGTAAGGTAAAATGTGGAGATTTATTTTAATTTAAAATTAGATATACCCTTTTACTAATAAGTAAGTCAAAAAGGGTATTTTTTTATGGAATAATTGAATTAAGTTAAACTTAGTTTAACTTTTATAAGACTAAAATGTACTACTTATCACATCATAAAGTTAAAAATAATTAAATGATATTTTTATTTATTAAAGCGATAAATTAAACTTTGTATCAAATAGTCAATTAAAAGAATGTTTATAAAGTCATAAAAGTAAAATGAAAGCCAATTAAAAAAATTAATGAATGAGTGTATTAGAACATTATTTGTGATAAATTAAAAAAAATATGATATGATAAATGATATTGGAGGAGTAGTATATGAAACTTATATTTGAAGAATTAACACATATAGGATTATCTTTTGGTAAAACCCTCATTGCCTCTTTGTTAGTTTTAGCGATTGGGTTATGGTTATCTAAAATGGTGACTAAAATTGCAGTAAACGCAATGAATAAAGCTAAAATAGAACCAACTTTAGTCTCATTTTTAAAATCTGTTTTAAATAGCAGTTTAAAGATTATCGTCGCATTAAGTGTATTAGGGACTTTAGGTTTTCCAACAACTTCGTTATTTGCGATATTTGGGACTGCTGGAGCGGCACTCGCCTTAGGGTTTAAAGATAGTTTAGGAAGTTTTACTAGTGGAGTGATTATTTTATTTTCAAAGCCGTTTAAAGTAGGAGATTTTATTTCAATTGGTCAATATGAAGGAACAGTAAAGGAAATTCAAGTGATGTATACTGCTTTAACGACAATTGATAACAAAGTTGTCATTGTTCCTAATTTAGAAATGACTTCAAGTATTATTGTCAATTATTCGCAACAAGAAAATAGACGAGTAGATTTAACTTTTGATGTTAGTTACGATCAAGATGTAGAGGTAGTTAAACAATTGATTAGTAAAGTCATTGAAGAACATGAAAAAGCATTTAAAGAACCTATCCCTTTTGTTCGTGTTTCAAATTATAAAGCCAGCAGTGTGGAAATATTGATTAGAGTATGGTGTAAAAATGAAGATTATATTGCTTTAAAATTTGATTTACTAGAACAAATTCGCCAAGTGTTTATTGAAAATGACATTGAAATTCCATTTAATCAGTTAGATGTAAATATCAAGCAAACAATTTGATTATATTTATATAATTTGGCATAATATAATTAAGAGGTGAAGATAAAATGAAAATAATTAATGAAAAAGAATTTCAAGCAACAGTTTCATCAGGAGTTGTTTTAGTTGATTTTTTTGCAAATTGGTGTGGACCATGTAAAATGGTAGGACCTATTTTAGAAAAAATTGACCCAGAATTTCCAACAATTGAATTTGTAAAGGTTGATGTAGATCAATCACAAAGTTTAGCGATGCAATTTCAAGTTCAATCTATTCCAACTATTTTAATTTTTAAAGATGGTCAAGTAGTTGAAAGACAAGTTGGATTTAGTGGTGAACCACAACTTAAAAAAATGCTTGAAAAGTATATATAAAAGATGCACTTAGGTGCGTTTTTTATTTTGCGAAAATTTATTTATTAAATTTTTAAGGAGTTAGAAAATCGAGGACAATGATTGAAAGAGCGTGTTATACTATAAATAAAGGGAATGTATAAGTTAAGAGGGGGATAATACATGGATAAAGGAATTTTGTTATCTAATATAGATAAAGTCCATACTACAAAATTGGGAATTGATAGAATAAAGAAAAATTTAAAAATAGATACTGATGATGTTGTTGAGTGGTGTAAGAATAAAGTACTAGATCAAGATTGTAATATTTACAAGCAGGGAAAGAATTGGTATTGTGAAGTTGATAATGTAAAAATAACAATTAACTCTTACAGTTATACAATTATTACAGCCCATATAGTTAAGTAAAACTAAATTTAGAGGTAAAAATGATAGAGGTTGATAAAAAGATGAGTGTAAATTTGTGAGTATTTCTAATATAATAAATGTATTAGTGTGTTTTAACTATTTGATTTAAAAGAAAAGTTTGAATAAAAGATAATCGTACCGTAGGGTTTGATTATAAAGACAAAGATCAAAACGCAATGTGCATGTAAAATGTGCTAGTGCTGGTAGGTAGCCCAGCCGTCCTATTTCAAATAGGGTAAGTAACATGCCCCTCCGGGTTGTCCATTTTTTGTCCAAAAAATTATTTAGGAGGGATTTTTATGGACAAAGTAAATGGAAAACTAATAGTTTATTTTGAAAAAACGTTTTGGGTAAGGATATTTGAATACATCGAAAATGATCAGTTATCTGTTGCAAAGGTCATTTTTGGTGCTGAAGTGAAAGATTATGAAGTGCAAAAACTAATTCAAAAAGGCTATTTAAGTTTGAAATTTAGTCCTAGTGTTGATGAAGTTGTTAAAGTGGGGAGAAAAAATCCAAAACGTATGCAACGAGAAGTGAAAAAACAAATGCAGTCAACTGATATTGGAACAAAATCTCAACAAGCATTAAAAATACAACATGAACAAAACAAACAAGAGCATAAGGTAAAAAAACGTGAAAGAAAAGAAGCTGAATAATTGCGAATGTTTGAACTTAAACAAAGAAAGAAAAAAGAAAAGCATAAGGGGCATTAACGTCTCTTTGCTTTTCTTTTTAATTGTGATTTGCCTGTTGAAAATAATTAAGTATGAATAATTCTATATTTTAAAATATAATATGAAAGATATAAAAGGATTTAATATTAATGATTAAAAATAGTTATGTTGAGATAAAAAACAAATAGAATAGATCTAGTCATTTTTATCAGATTTAGGTTTTGGAGTAATAATTTTGATTGCCTTAGGTAATACCTTAACATCAATAGGTAAACACCCTCCTTTTTCACCATCTAAATCCAATTCAACAAGTTTAGAAGATGAAATTTCGATATGTTTTGCCTGACGGTAAATTAAAAATGGACTTTCTAAATGACGATTCAACAAGAAATCTTTAGATAAGGCAATAAGATCCGTGATTTTACACTTTTTAACAATGAGTAAATCAAATTTTCCATCAGTAACAGCAGCAATAGGTGAAATTTGAAAACCACCTACACTAGAAGAATTAGTAATTAAAAATAAATATGCTTCTTCATTGATGATTTCATCATCTACTTTAAATTGTAAATCCATTGTACTGGAAAGTTGATTTGGCAAATCAAATAACCCATTTAAATAATAGGCTAATGGTCCTAACATTTGTTTTTGACGCTTATCGACTTTAAAACCTATATCACTAAACATTCCACCTGCTAATACATTAATAAAATAAGAATGATTAGCACAGCCAACGTCCATTGTCGTGATGTGGAAATCTTCAATTAATTGAATAATTTCATTCATTTTATTAGGCAATTTTAAATAAGTCGCTAAATCATTGACCGTTCCTGCAGCCAAAATTAAAATAGGTATATCAATTTTAGCGTCGATGATCCCACTAACAACTTCATTTTGAGTGCCATCACCACCGACAGAAACAATAAAATCATATTGATGATAAGTGATGGTTTGTAAATATTCATAAGCATCGTTATGACCTTTTGTATAATAAATATCTAAATAATGGACTAATTGTTTTAAAACAAGTTGACCGATTAAAACATCTAAAGTTTTTTGTATTATATGTTTTCCTGAAGAAGGGTTAATAATAAATAAACATTTCACTTTGCATCATCCTTTTTATCTAATAATAACATATTTAATAAGATGTATATATATACTTATTATAAATTTTTCATTTAAATTGTAAAATGATGGAAGAAATAAAATGATTGACAAATATAAAAAATAGGGGTAATATGAACCCATAAACTATTTAATAAATGCTGTGAAAAGAAATAGTAAATATAATTGGTTTACGTAGAGAGTCTTTGGTTGGTGCAAAAAGAATAAACGGATTATATTGAATTCATCTTGGAGTAGAGTGCTGAAAATAGAGTAGGCATCTCCGGTAACCTCCGTTATAGGGTCTAAGTATGAACCGATAAATGGCGTACTTGATAAGGTAAATATATAAATTATATTTATAAAATAAGGTGGTACCACGAAGTATAACTCTCGTCCTTTTTAGATGAGAGTTTTTTTGTTAAATAGTAGAATCAAAGGGGGCTAAAAAATGATTATTGTATTAAAACCTAAAACAAGTAAAGAAGATATTAATCGTATTGAAGAAATGGTGAAAGCAAAAGGGGCAGAACCTCATGTAGTGGTTGGGAAAGATGTGACAATTGTGGGGGTCATTGGGGATACTACTAAAATTGATATCCATATGATTGAAGTGGACAATGTCGTTGATAAAGTAATGAAAGTTACTGAGCCTTATAAAAAAGCCAATCGTGCATTTCACCCAGAAGATAGCGTGATTGATGTAGGGGGAGTTAAAGTAGGGGGTAATCATTTAGCGATTATTGCAGGACCTTGTTCGGTTGAATCGGTTGAACAAGTGATTGAAATTGCAAAAGCGGCTAAAAAAGCAGGTGCCAATATGTTAAGAGGAGGAGCTTTTAAACCTAGAACCAGTCCTTATGCTTTTCAAGGAATGGGAAGTTCAGGATTGGATATTTTAGTAGAAGCCAAAAAAGTAACCGGATTACCAATCGTTTCAGAATTAATGTCAGCAGATCATTTAGAAGAATTTGATCAAAAAGTGGATTTAATTCAAATTGGAGCTAGAAATATGCAAAACTTTGAATTATTAAAACAACTTGGAAAAACTAAAAAACCAATCTTATTAAAAAGAGGACTATCTGCGACTTATGAAGAATGGATTATGTCAGCTGAATATATTATGGCTTCAGGAAATCCAAATGTTATTTTATGTGAACGAGGAATCAGAACATTTGAATCTTATACCCGTAATACTTTGGATTTACAAGCCATTCCGGTCATTCAAAAATTAACACATTTACCGATTATTATTGATCCTAGTCATGCGGGAGGAAAATGGTGGTTAGTCGAACCAATGGCAAAAGCAGCAATTGTTGCCGGTGCCAATGGATTAATGATTGAAGTTCATAATAATCCAGAATGTGCATTATGCGATGGTCCGCAATCATTAAAGCCTGAAAAATTTGAACAATTAATGAAAGAAGTGAAAAATATCGCTTCAGCCATTCATAAAGAAATATAAGGAGGGCTAATTCATGGAGATGTTGGTCAATTTGAAAGAAAAAAGTTATCCTATTTATATTGAAAAAGGATTACTTCATCACTTAAACAGTAAAATTAAAACGATATATCACGGAAAACGTATTGCGATTATTACAGATGATAATGTAGCCTCATATTATGGTCAAACTGTTTTAAATCAATTAAAAGATTATACAACGATACTTATTCAAGTCCCCCATGGGGAAAAAAGTAAAGATTTTCATATCTTGCCTTCTTTATATCAACAACTCCTTGATTTTAAACTTACTCGAAGTGATTTAATTATTGCTTTAGGTGGTGGTGTCATAGGGGATTTAGCGGGATTTGTTGCTGCGACCTATTTAAGAGGAATACAGTTTGTTCAAATTCCGACTTCATTATTAGCACAAGTCGATTCAAGTGTTGGGGGGAAAGTTGCCGTCGATTTAGCACAAGGAAAAAATTTAGTAGGAGCATTTTATCATCCGCAAATGGTAGTTATCGATCCTTTAGTTCTTCAAACATTAGATCAACGTTTTATTCATGATGGCATGGGAGAAGTCATTAAATATAGTTTAATTAAAAGTTCAACATTATATCAAAAGTTACAATCTTTTAAAGATTTTGATGATTTATACCAGAAAATTGAAGAAATTATTTATGAATGTGTCAATATTAAACGTATCATGGTTGAAAATGATGAAAAAGACTTCGGTGAAAGATTATTACTCAACTTTGGGCATACGTTAGCTCACACTATTGAACAGCATTTTAATTATGAAAAATACTCTCATGGTGAAGCAGTGGCAATTGGAATGTATCAAATCACTTGTTTAAGTGAACAATACGGTTTAACTATATCCCCTATTTCAAATGAGATTAAACAATTATTACAAAAATATCATTTACCGACAAAGTGTGATGTGGATATGAAAGAGCTATTACCGGCTATTCATTTAGATAAGAAAAATATTCATAACCAATTATCTTTAATTTTATTAAATAATATCGGAGAGGCTTTTGTCTATCCAACTTCAATACAATTTTTTGAAACAATAGGAGTGATTTAATGATGACTGCTTTAAAAATTACACCACATCAATTATCAGGGACAGTAGAAATACCCCCTTCAAAAAGTATGGCACATCGCGCAATTATTTGTGCTTCGTTAGCTTCAAAGATTAGTCGTATTGATCATATTGAATATTCACAAGATGTTTTAGCGACCATTCATGCGATGGAGGCATTAGGGACAAAAATTGAAAAACATGAAGATTATGTGATCATTGATGGTTCTACCACGTACACCAATCAAGAAGTATTGATTGATTGTAAAGAATCCGGTTCAACACTACGTTTTATGATTCCTATTAGTATTGTTTGTCAAGCAAAGGTTAAATTTATCGGTGAGGGTAATTTAGGAAAACGACCATTAAATGTTTTTTATGACATTTTTGATCGACAAGAAATTGATTACCATTATCATCAGGATGTTTTGGATTTAAGCATTGAAGGAAAGTTAACAGCAGATGTTTTTCATATTCCCGGAAATATCAGTTCACAGTTTATTAGTGGATTATTGTTTGCTTTACCTTTATTAAAAAAAGATTCAAAAATCATACTTACTTCACCATTAGAATCGAAAGGATATATTGATTTAACTTTACAAATGCTTGAATATTATGGTATTCATATTGAAAATCATGATTACCAAAGTTTTGATATTCAAGGGGGACAAACTTATCAATCAAAAGATTATTATGTTGAAGCGGATTATTCACAAGCTGCATTTTATTTAGTTGCTGGTGCTTTAAATAATGATGTCGTGCTTAAAGGATTAAATTTAAATTCATTACAAGCAGATAAAGAAGTATTAGAAATTTTAACCCGTATGAATGCTTCGATTATTCAAACAGATGAGGGGTTAAGTATTAAAGCAAGTGCACTTCAAGCGACTGATATTGATGGTAGTCAATGTCCTGATGTTATTCCGATTTTATCATTAGCGTGTGTGTTTGCAAATGGGACTTCAACGATTTATAATGCTTCAAGACTAAGAATTAAAGAGTGCGATCGTTTAAAAGCAATTTGCCAAGAGTTAAATCGTTTAGGGGCAAATATTATTGAAAAAGAAGATGGTTTAGTGATTACGGGATTAACTTCACTACACGGGTCAAGTGTGTCTTCATGGGATGATCACCGTATCGCAATGACTTTAGCGATTGCTTCAACGAAACTTAAAGAAGCATTAATCGTTGATAATAAAGACTGTGTTAAAAAATCATATCCAAGTTTTTGGCAAGATTTTGTAAAGTTAGGGGGAATGATTGATGAGTGCTAATTGGGGAAGAAAAATTGAACTTTCGATTTTTGGAGAAAGTCATGGTAAGGCAATTGGAATTAATATAGGGGGATTACCTAGTGGGGTGAAGTTAGATTTAGAAATGATTAAACAAGAGATGAAACGACGTGCCCCCGGTCAAAATCAAATGTCAACCATGCGTCAAGAAAAAGATGAAGTCGACATCATCAGTGGGATTTGTAATGGGAAAACAACTGGTGCTCCTCTTTGTGGGTTAATTTATAACCACGATCAACATTCAAAAGATTATTCTTTACTTCAAACTCATATGCGACCGGGACATAGTGATTATGCGGCATATATTAAATATCATGGTTTTAATGACGTGAGAGGAGGAGGACATTTTTCAGGACGAATTACTGCTCCAATTGTATTTGCCGGAAGTATTGCTAAACAAATATTAAAACAACAAGGGATTGAAATTATTGCTCATATTAAAAGCATCCATCAAATAAATGATCAATCTTTTATACATCCTATTTCAAAAGATATGATCACTCATTTAAAAAAACAATCATTTCCGCTCATTAATCAAGAGAAGTTTAGTGAAATGGAAAAGACTATACAAAACGCTAAGCAACACCTAGATTCAGTGGGAGGACAAATTGAATGTGCGATTGTAGGAGTGAAAGCAGGGATAGGAGATCCGTTTTTCCACTCTCTTGAAAGTACGATTGCGAGTTTAATGTTTTCCATTCCGGCAGTCAAAGGATTATCTTTTGGCAGTGGTTTTGAAATGACACAAATGACAGGCAGTCAAAGTAATGATAGCTATTTTTACCAAGATCAACAAGTCATGACTTCTTCAAATCATAATGGGGGAATTGTTGGAGGGATTAGCAATGGACAAGATATTGTGTTTACAGTTGGAATTAAACCTACACCTTCAATTGGATTAAAACAAGCCACTATTAATGTTGAAACAAAAGAAAATGTTGATTTAGAAATTAAAGGAAGACATGATCCATGTATTGTCCCTAGAGCAGTCGTTGTTGTTGAAGCGATGGCGGCTTTAGCGTTACTTGATCAAATAGGAGGTTAGTGATGAAATCATTAGAACAATGTCGTAATGAAATTGATGAAATCGACCAACAGTTAATTCAATTGTTTGAAAAACGTATGAATGTGGCTAAAGATGTAGTGAGTTATAAAATTGCCAATGGTTTACAAATATTTCAACCTGATCGTGAAAAAGCGGTGATTGAAAAAAATGTTGCCCGTATAAATAATCCTCAGTTAAAAAAATATGGACATAAATTTATTCAAGAGATGATGAATCTTTCTAAAGATTATCAGGCAGATTTTATTCCTAATCATATAAACTTAAATCCGGTTTTTCCTTTAAAACACGATCAAAGTTTATATGTCGGTTTTCAAGGGGTTGATGGAGCTTTTTCTAAACAAGCATTAGAAACTTATTTTTTAAAAGAGGTTAAGGTTAAAAACTACGACCAATTTGAAGATGTCTTTATCGCTTTAAAAAATGAAGAAATTCAATATGGGATAGTTCCTATCGAAAATTCCTCAACCGGAGCGATTAATGATATCTATGATTTAATTCGTGATTATGGTTTTTATATTGTAGGAGAAGAAAATATTTTAATTACACAAAATTTATTAGGCTTAGAAAATACGGATATCAATAAAGTTAAAGAAGTGTATTCACACCCTCAAGGTTTAGCACAATCTTCTGCGTTTTTAAATGAAACCTCATGGAAACGTATTCCGTATTTAAATACCGCAATGTCAGCAAAATTAGTTGCTCAATTAAAAGATCCCACAAAAGTAGCCATTGCTTCAATTAAAGCAGCTGAGTTATATGGTTTAAAAGTGCTTAAAGACAATATTCAAAATGATAAAAATAATCATACCCGTTTTATTGTTATTGGCAAACAATTAGAATCAATGCCTGATTATGATCGCATCAGTATTGTATGCACATTAAAACATGAAGTCGGTTCACTTTATAAAATGTTAGAGATTATTAAGGACTATGAACTTAATATGGTCAGAATTGAATCACGTCCATTAACTCAAAAACCTTGGGAGTATTATTTTTATATTGATTTTGATGGTAATTTAAAACAAGAGCAAGTTCAAAGGGCATTAGAAAAAATGAAACAACACGCAAAAACATTAAGAATATTAGGGGCTTTTAAAGCAAAGTAGGAAGCTGAGATGAAAAATATTGTATTAATAGGAATGCCTGGCAGTGGTAAAACAACGATTGCGAAAAAATTAAGTGAAGTTTTAAATATGCCTTTAATTGATGTTGATGAATATATCGTTAAAAAATACCGCCTCTCTATTAAAGAAATGTTTGAAATTAGTGAAGATTATTTTAGAGAATGTGAAACAAACTGTGTCAAAGAAGTATCTTTAAAAAGTGGAGTGATTATTTCTACCGGTGGTGGGGTGATTAAAAAAAGTGAAAATATCGAAGCCTTAAAAACCAATGGAATGATATTTTTACTAGATCGCAAACTTGAAAATATTATAAAAGATATTGAAACTAGCACACGTCCATTATTAAAAGAAGGGAAAGAAAAGATTTATACTTTATATAGTGAACGAGAGATGTTGTATTTAAATAGTGCTCATCAAGTGATTGATAATAATGGGACGATAAAACAAACATTAGATCAAATCATGTTTTATTATCACCATACGCTAAACTATCAACAAGTGTATTTAAAACAATTGCAATATGTCAGAGATGCTAAAGAAAATTGGTTACCTTATTATATTTTTGAAATCTATCATGAACAGTATGTTGTTGGAAAATTGATTTTACGTTTAGGAGATTTTGTTGATAATGAATATTCAGGACATATTGGTTATACGATTTATGAGCAATTTAGAGGGCATCATTATGCTTATCAAGCTTGTTTAGCTGTGCGTGAGTTTATTAAATTTTTAGGTTATAATGAAGTTTTAATTACTTGTAGTCCAGATAATGTAGCGTCTAAAAAAACAATTCTTAAATTAAATGCAAATTATTTGGAAACTAAAAAAATCCCTAGTGAGTTAATGAAGGATTATCAAATCGATGAAACACATAAAGAAATTTATTTATGGTTAGTGGATTAAGTCAAAAGACACTTATTTAATGATGATGGATTTTTACTTATTTTTGAATATATGTTTAAGATGATGTTTATATTATTTGAAATCATTAAGGCAAATAATCAATTACTAAGTAGAGACCTTGTGATTAGATAAGTGTTTTTAATGTTAAATCAATATTTGTACGTTGAAAAATATCGTGAAAAAAGGTATAATTCACTAGATATTAAATGGGGGATTTTTATGAATGATATTGAATTATTAAACCAAGTGGCATTAAGTAAAGTGAAAATGTCAAAAGAAGATAAAACACGTTTTTTTATGCGTTCAGTGATGGCAGGATTGTATTTAGGAGCAGCGATGATTCTTTCGTATTCATTAGGGGCATTGCTTTCTAAAAACTATCCGGAATTTGGGAAAATTGCGGTAGCCTCAACATTTGGAATTGGACTTGTAGCCATTGTTTTTTTAGGAGCAGAATTATTTACAGGTAATTGCTTAACGATAATTATTCCAGTGTATGATGGTAAAATTAAATTTAGAGAAGTGTTACCATCATGGGGAATATGTTTTTTTGGAAATATGATTGGTATGGCTTTAATTGGCTTTTTATTTATTAAAAGTGGCAGTATGAATACTATTTTACCGGAATATTTAAAACCACTATGCGATGCTAAATTAACTTTTACACCACTTGAATTATTAATCAAAGGGATTTTATGTAACTTTATTGTATGTATTGCAGCCTATACCGGAATTAAGGTTAAAGATGATGTGGTACGTATGATTATGATATTATTTTTTGTCACTGCATTTGTTTTACCGGGATTTGAACACTGTATTGCTAATATGGGATTTTTTGCGATGTGTTTAACTGAATATGGGTTAAGTGTTGATTTGGTTCAAGTAGTCATTCACTTATTCATTTCAACGATTGGGAATATTATTGGGGGAGCCGTATTTGTAGGTTTTCCTGTATATATGATTTTTAGAAAATAATGAATCGATGTGAACAACTTCATTTAGAGATTTTAAATTGTAAAGAGTGTAAGGAACGATTTGGATTTATACCAATACCTATTGTGCACGGAAATATGAATGCAAAGATTATGCAAATTTCACAAGCACCTTCGTTAATGGTAGAAAAAACAAAGAAACCTTTTAATGATTTAAGCGGTAAGAAATTAAAGTATGAGTGGTATCAAATCAGTGATGAGATTTTTTATGATCCTAATTATTTTTATATTACTTCTTTAGGACATTGTTATCCTGGAAAAAGTAAAAATGGTGGAGATCGATTACCGCCCATTAGTTGTGCTAAAAAATGGTTGGTTCAAGAAATTGAATGTATTGAAAATGAAATATATATTATCATTGGTTCAAAGGCGGCTAAATTCTTTTTTAAAGATCAATCTTTTGAAACGTTAGTTTTTAATGATCAAGTATTAAACGGTAAACTGACTTATGTGTTACCTCACCCTTCGCCTTTAAATATTCGATGGTTTAAACAATACCCACAGTTTGAACAACGTATTTCAACTATTAGACAAACAATTCATAAAGTTTTAGAAAGATGATGAATATAATCGTCTTTTTTTATTTATTTTGAAAAAAATAATTGAAATGATGATTTGAATATGTAAAGATAATATTAAGGATAACTTCATTTTAAAGGGGGGGAATAGTTATGATTGAACTAAAAAATATTCATATTAGTTATCATTCCAAAACAATTGTGACAGGGGATATGCACATATACAGTGGGCAAATTACGGCATTAATCGGTCAAAGTGGAAGTGGGAAAAGTAGTATACTTAAATTATTGTCATTAAATTTACCTGATAGTTTTGAAAGTTATTTGATTGAAAAACAAAATATTCAAGATGTGAGTAGTTTTAAAAAGCGAAATATCACTTGCTTATTTCAAAAAAACAACTTTATTGAAAGTATGAGTTGTTTTAATAACCTTAAATACTTTACTTCATTAGGCGGTAAAGTCATTACGAGTAAAGAAATTCAAGAAGTTTTAAAAATAGTTGCATTAGATATTGATGAAAAAGATTATCCTAAAAAATTATCCGGTGGGCAAAAACAAAAGTTAGCCATTGCTCTTGCCTTACTTAAAGATAGTGAAATTATTTTATGTGATGAAATTACTTCATCGTTAGATGTTGTTGAAAGTCAAGAAATTATGTCATTACTTTTAGATATTGCTTGCCGGTATAATAAATATGTTGTTTGTATCAGCCATGAAAAAGAGTTGTTAAGTTATTGTGATACGGTTTATGAGATTAAAGACAATACATTACATTTAGTTAAAGAAAGTGCAAATATCACAAATCAACGAAGTTTATCTATGGTAAAAGTAAAAAACAAAAATGCATTTAATTTATATTGTTATCAGTTTAAAAAAAGTTGGTTTAAAATTATCGTTTCAGGTTTGGTCATGTCGGTTGTTTTAGCAATGCTTATGCCAATATTACGTCAAGTAACTTGGGCTAATCGTTATTACCAACAACTACTAGATTACACAAACCCGGAATATTTATACATTTTTAACGATACAACAAATAGTAATACTGGTATACATTTAAATTACACCTATATGAGTTTTCCATTTGAGCCTGAAATTCTTAATCAAATTCAAGAAATTGATGGTGTAGAAAGTATTAGTCCAAGTTATATGATTTTTCCACAAGAAAAAGTGACCCTTAAAGAACAAAGTATTAATTTAGATCAATATTGTAAGGAAATTAATACAGATAATGATGGGATTTATATTAATGACACTTTAGCTAAACAAAAAAATATCCAAACAATCACCTCAGAAACTTCATTGGTAATGGAATGTTTGATCCCGGTTGCTCAAACACCTGCTATCTTTTCACGACATGAAAACGGTAAAGACAATCCAATAGAGTATCTAAATACAAGATATCATCAAGAGACTGTAACTTTTAAAGTCAGAGGAATTTTAAAAGATGATTTTAAAATTTATAATAGTGATGTGTTTATGTTTGTTAATGACGATTTGCTTCAAGAAATTACATCGAAAAGTATGGAAAATTTAGTGTTAAAAGATGGAGAAAGTGTATTTGATACTTGTATTTATCGTTTAAAAGCGACTTCTAAAAAAGAAGTTAATGCAATCAAACAAGCGATTACTAAAATTGATCCTAATATCGTTGTGACCAGTGATTATGATGAAATTAATTATGTAAAAGAATATAAAACAAGTGGGAATATGGCGATGTTTTCATCTAAGTTAATGATATTAACAGGTGTATTAGTAGGGTTAATGTTAATTGTTGGAATTTATAAAGCCATTGTTGAGAAAAAAGATTATCGTTTATTAAAATATCGAGGGGTATCATTCAATGATTTTTTTAATATTGCTATTGTGCGTGCTTTGATGAATTCAATCATTTGGTCGTTAATAGGATTTGTATTAAGTACACAAGTATTAAATCATATGATTAAAATGCAAAAAATAGTAAGTGAGAGTGTTATTCCAATAGATTATGGTTTAATTTTAGGGGTGCTTTTAATAGTTACTTTTGTATATAATTTAATTATTGAAGTCAGTGGTTTTATTGTTTATCGAAAATTATGATTAGTTTTAACAATATAGAAATTACTGAACCAATCGGTTTAACTGGATCAGTTTCTCTTTATTATCATAGATTAAATATTTTAATGGGAAAAAGTGGTTGTGGAAAAACGACATTATTATACTGGTTAAATCAAAAAAATAGAACTACTTATAATGGTAATATGTCGTTTATGTTTCAAGATGTTGTATTAGTTGAAAACGATAGTTTATATACTCATTTAAAAACATTATCGGATTTATTTGATTTAAATTTAACAATATTGCAAATGGAACAGTGGTTAAAAAAAGTAGATTTACCTTTTATATTGGATACTTTAGTTGGCGAATTAAGTATTGGGCAACAACAACGCTTTTCATTTATATTATGCTTATTAAAGCCACATCAATTATTAATTTTAGATGAACCTACTAGTGCTCAAGATGATTCTCATACTCAAATGATGGTAGATATTTTAAAAAATCATTGTCATGATCATTATGTTTTAGTGGCTACGCACGATCAACGATTTCTGTTAGAAATAACTTCTTTAATTACAATTGAAGAAGGGAACATTAATTGTGAAAAACGAAGCCAGAAAAGCAGAAAATGTGATGTAATTATTACTCCTAAAATAAAAAAAGCATGGCTTTTTGATTTATTGATTAGACAAAGTGGAAAACTTTTTAAATTTGTGATTATGTTAGTCGTTATATTAGGTGGATTAAAATATTATCAACAACAGACGAAACATTATTATCAAAAAGATTTGTTTAAAAAAAGTTTTTCGTTATCTTCAATGTTATTGAGCCGGCAATCAACAAGCGATATAAAATTATGTGATTCCATATTAAAGGTGTATCCATATGATAGTCAAAGTATTGAACAGTTATATTATGATGATCAAGTTTTAAATACACACATCACTCTTAAACCATATTATCCAGAACAATATGATTATGCTATAAATCGTATTTATTTAAGTCCGCGTTTTAAAGAATTGTCAATTCAAAATATTATTGAAATTAATGAGGTGGTTTACAGTCAATTTGATTATGTGAATACAACTTCTACTTATCGTGAATTTGTTGTGTATATGCCTTATGAATTATTTCAAGAACCTAAAATGTCAGGGGTATTTATTGATGTCAGAGATTATAAAAAGGTATTTGAAGAAAGCGGTAATGAATTTTTGTTGGTTAATAAATCATATTTTAAAGATTTGAATGATGATTTAGTAAGTTTAAAAAATATTTTTTCATCATTATATTTAATTATACAACTTTGTTTATCTTGTTTAATCGGTTATTTAATATATTTATATTATCAATCTCGCTTTGATTATTGGTTTTATTTACGTATTCTTGGATTTAATTTTAATCAATTTTTAAAGGTGATGTTGGGTCAAATAGGAATGTTATTGATGTTATTGATGATAATTATAAGGTTCGGATTCCCTTATTTAATGTCATTTTTAATTTTAATATTTAATTTAATGATTGTGCTAAAACTAGGGTTAAAATGGTTTAAACTTCCAATTTATTCCATATTAAGAAAGTCGTAAAAGATGGTTAAATACCATCTTTTTTTATATAAAATGGAATTTTCTTAAAACATATTTGAAACAAAGATGGGACGCACGATAATGAAAATAATGCTATAATACATACAGGTGATCACCATGAAATGTCCA